>JALYZO010000163.1 GCA_030945745.1 Actinomycetota bacterium | reverse complement strand
CCACCGACGCCCCGGCCACCAGGTGGCCGACCTCCAGGTTGACGAGGGGCAGCAGCGACGCCAGGTTGAGGTTCAGGCCAAGGAGGGTGTACGCCGCACTGGCCGTGTTGCCGGCCGACGCCTGGGTGAGGGTGTTGATGGTGATCGTCCCGACGAGGGGAATCGTGGTCTGCATCGGTGCGGTGAGACCGGACAGGAGCGTGGGCGGGATGATCTGCGCCGGGATGCCGGCCGTGGTCAGGGTGACGGTGAGGAAGTTGTTGTTGGTCAGCGCCGACCGGCTGGTGCCCTCACCGGTGGAGAGCGTCGTCAGGGTCACGGGGTTGGCCGGCGCCAAGCCGTCCTGGCTTCCCGACAGGGTGACGGACAGCTTCAGGAGGGCGCTGAGGTTGATGGTGAGAGGGGTCACGATCTCGGTGGCCGTGGTGGCCAGGCCGAAGGTCCCGTCGGGGTTGGCGTTCACGTAGGTGTACGACGTGGTGTTCGCCGTCTGGGATGCCGTGGCCGTCTGCACGACGGGCGGGATGAGCCCCGTGTTGACGAGGGAGACGTTGCTGCCCGCACCGAGGCCGTAGGAGATGGGTTGGCCCAGCGGGCACACGTTCGGGTCGAAGAGGGTGTCGGCGATGCCGGTGAGGGAGTCCCCGCTGATGACTGGTCGGAGCGCGGTCGGGACCGACGTGGTCTTGACCACGGCCGGCGAGATGGGCGGGGCGATGGACTCGGCCTGGCCGGACAGCTTGAGCTGGTTGGCGTCGGCGGCCGCGGTGGACGACGTGCCCACGCCCACCTCCAGCCCACTGCCCGTGCCGTAGGCCTTGACGCTCGCGGCCTGCGCCGGTTGGATGACGGTCCCGGTGTTGGTGGCTGCCGTCGGGTCCGGGTCCTTGAGGACCGAGGTCAGGCCGGTCCGCGTGTCGGTGGTGGCGCCCGAGAACGCCTGCTCGACGTCGGCCAGTGTGGTGGTCCCGACGGTGACGGCGCCCAGGTGAGCCTCGTCGCCGCTGGCGTAGCCGCTGAACTTCGCTTGGCTGAACGGCACCGGCCCGGTGCCAACGGCGTTGGCCGCCATCGGTACCGCGAGGTACTGACCGACCAGGCAGGCCGCTCCCGTCAGCGCCGTGAGCCCCAGCAGTCGAGCCTTCATGCATGCCTCCCAGCACGGTGTGCGAACGCTGTTACCGAACAGCCGGTTCCAGCGGGACGGATCATAGTCAGGCGGAAGCGCTCCGCCCGGTTCTGTTGCCACCGAGGCCCGTTTGGGCGACGAGGAGTGCACTGTAGGTCACCGGATGGTCACGGAGCGAGTATTCGTGACGATCAGTGAAGACCAGTCATTCCAGCAGGCTCAGTAGTCGATCGAGGTCGGAGCGCACAACGGACAGTTCGTCCGACAGGCGCCCCACCTGGGCCTCCAGGGCGGCAACCCGCTCGGCGTTGCCCGACCCGCGGGGCGTGGGGGACCCGACGGGCACCTCCAGGACCTCGCCGGCCAGGAGGTGGGCCCACCGTTCCTCCCGGTGCCCCGGCTGGCGCTCGAGGCGGACCACGAAGGGCTCCTGGTAGCGGTTCTTCAGGCGGTGGAGCACACCGTCGACGCCTCCCATCTCCTCCAGGTCGCCGTAGCGCTCGGTGCGGGTCCGCACCTCGTTGACCGTCTGGGGGCCCCGCAGGGTGAGGACGGCGAGCACGGCGACCTCGGGAGCGCTGAGCCCCCACGCCTCGCCGACCACGTGGCGGTACTTCTCGGCCCGGTTGCTCGAGCTGTGCACCACGCGGGCCAACCCGGCCTGGCGGAGGCGACCGAGGACCTCCAACACGATGGCCGCGTCGTAGGTGACCACCGGGTTGCGGTTGGAGGTCTGGTTGGTGGCCGACAGCAGGCCGTGCATCGTCAAGGGGTACTGGTCGGGGGTCGTCGCCTCCTTCTCGATCAGCGCCCCCAGCACCCTCAGCTCCTCCGGGGTCAGGACCTCCATGAAACGACCCTAGTTGCGGCCTCAAGAGTTGCGGCCTCCTGGCCACCTCCCCCGGCGCCGGCGAGAGCCACCACGGGAGGGCGTTCCCATAAGCTGCTCGGTCGCCAGGGCCGATGGGCCCGACGGTGCAGGTGCGACCACAGGAGGACTTTGATGGCGACCAGCGGCGACAGCTTCGGAGCACGGGCCGACCTGACGGTCGGGGACCGGACGTTCGGGATCTATCGCCTCGACGCCCTGGCGGACCGCAACGTGTCCCGCCTTCCGTACTCGCTGAAGGTGCTGGCCGAGAACCTCCTGCGCAACGAGGGCAACGGCACCGTCACCGCCGATGACGTGGAGGCCCTGGCCGGCTGGGACGCCGACGCCCAGCCGGGCACCGAGATCGCCTTCGCCCCGGCCCGCATCCTCATGCAGGACTTCACCGGCGTGCCCGCCGTCGTCGACCTGGCGGCCATGCGCGACGCCATGGGTGCCCTGGGCGGCGACCCCGGCCTGGTCAACCCGCTGATCCCCGCTGAGCTGGTCATCGACCACTCGATCATCGCGGATGTCTACGGCACGCCGGACGCCTACCAGCGCAACGCCGAGCTGGAGTTCGCCCGCAACGAGGAGCGCTACAAGTTCCTGCGCTGGGGCCAGAAGGCGTTCGACACCCTCCGCGTCGTCCCGCCCAACACGGGGATCTGCCACCAGGTCAACCTGGAGTACCTGGCCCGGGTCGTCTTCGAGTCCGACGACCACGCTGGGTCCGGGAGGCTGGCCTATCCCGACACCCTGCTCGGCACCGACTCGCACACCACGATGATCAACGGCCTGGGGGTGCTCGGCTGGGGGGTGGGCGGCATCGAGGCGGAGGCAGCCATGTTGGGCCAGCCGGTGTCGATGCTGATCCCCCGCGTCGTCGGCCTCAAGCTGTCCGGGACCCTGCCCGAGGGAGCCACAGCCACCGACATGGTGCTCACCGTCACCGAGCTGCTCCGCAACCATGGCGTGGTCGGCAAGTTCGTCGAGTTCTACGGCGAGGGCGTCTCCACGGTGCCCCTGGCCAACCGGGCCACCATCGGCAACATGTCGCCGGAGTACGGCTCCACCTGCGCCATCTTCCCCATCGACGACGAGACGCTGCGCTACCTGCGCCTCACCGGCCGCTCCCCCGAGCGCATCGCCCTGGTCGAGGCCTACGCCAAGGCCCAGGGGATGTGGCACGACCCGAGCGCCGAGCCCGACTACTCCGAGCGCCTCGAGCTCGACCTGTCCACCGTGGTCCCGTCGCTCGCCGGTCCGGCCCGACCCCAGGACAGGGTGCGCCTCGATGAGGCCAAGGCCGGGTTCCGAACGGCTTTGGGCAACGTCCTCGCCGGTGGGACCAAGAACCAGGCGGCGGCTACCACCGGATCACCCGAGCGGCCGTCCAACCCGACGCCGGTGACCCTCGACGACGGCACCAGCTTCGAGATCGACCACGGACACGTGGTCATCGCAGCCATCACGAGCTGCACCAACACCTCCAACCCCGAGGTGATGATCGCCGCCGGGCTCCTGGCCCGCAACGCCGTGGAGGCCGGCCTCGTCGCCAAGCCGTGGGTGAAGACGACCCTGGCGCCGGGGAGCAAGACCGTCGTCGACTACTACGAGAAGTCGGGCCTAACCCCCTACCTCGACACGTTGGGTTTCAACCTGGTGGGCTTCGGCTGCACCACCTGCATCGGCAACAGCGGCCCGCTGCTCCCGGCCATCTCCGGCGCCATCGACGACGGCGACCTGGTCGCCGTGTCGGTCCTGTCCGGCAACCGCAACTTCGAGGGTCGCATCAATCCCGACGTCCGCATGAACTACCTGGCCTCGCCACCGCTGGTGGTGGCCTACGCCCTGGCCGGGTCCATGGACGCCGACATCGTGGCCGACCCGATCGGCACCGGTGCCGACGGCAACGACGTCTACCTGGCCGACATCTGGCCGTCGCCGGGCGAGATCTCAGACGTCATCTCCGCATCGATCGACGCCAACCAGTTCCGGAGGTCCTACGACGGGGTGTTCGACGGCGACGAGCGGTGGCAGGCCCTCGACGTGCCCGAGGGCGACGCCTACGACTGGGACGACCAGTCCACCTACGTCCGCAACCCTCCCTACTTCGAGGACATGCCGGCCACGCCCGGGCCCCTCTCCGACATCCACCAGGCCCGGGTCCTGGCCCGGCTGGGCGACAGCGTCACCACCGACCACATCTCGCCGGCCGGCAACATCCGCGCCGACGGTCCCGCCGGGCGATGGTTGGTGGACGCCGGCGTCGAGCCCGGCGAGTTCAACTCCTACGGATCGCGGCGGGGCAACCACGAGATCATGATCCGGGGGACGTTCGCCAACATCCGCCTGCGCAACCAGATGGCCGCCGGCACCGAGGGCGGCGTCACCCGCCACCTTCCCGACGGTGAGGTCATGCCGATCTACGAGGCCTCCAGGCGCTACCAGGCAGACGGCATCCCCCTGGTGGTCCTGGCCGGCAAGGAGTACGGCTCGGGCTCGTCACGTGACTGGGCGGCCAAGGGCACCGCCCTTCTGGGCGTGCGCGCCGTGATCGCGGAGAGCTTCGAGCGCATCCACCGCTCCAACCTGGTGGGCATGGGTATCCTTCCCCTGCAGCTGGCCGACGGGGAGACGGTCTCCTCGTTGGGACTGACCGGCGAGGAGGTCTTCGACATCGGCGGCCTCGAGGGCCTCGACGCCGACGCCCCCCTGCCCAAGCGGCTGAGCGTCACCGCCGATGAAACTTCGTTTGAGGTGACGTTGCGCATCGACACGCCCAAGGAGGCCGAGTACTACCGCCACGGGGGGATCCTCCCCTACGTGCTGCGCCAGCTCAAGGCCCAGGGCTGACGAAGCCACCCTCGCCCTCAGGCGACGGCGAGCGCGACGAAGAGCAGGACGCCACTCGCCGCGTTCACGACCCGCTCGGCGGATGCAGCCCGTACTGACCGCTCAGGTCGGCGGCGATCACCTCGTCGAGGACGTCGAGCAGGGCCCGGGCCGGGGCGCTGGGCCGCCCCCGGCGCCGTACCATGACCCCGACCCGGCGGGGGGGCAGGCCTTCCACCCTGGTGGTGGCGAAGCGGTCGCCCATGTCCGTGGTGCCCGTGGCCGGCAGGATCGCCGGTCCGTAGCCCCGGAAGCAGAGCGACGCCATGAGGCGCACGCCGTCGACCTCGGCCTTGGCCACCAGGCTGACACCCGCAGCGCGGGCCGCGCTGTCGATCTCCTCCCGGAAGGCGGTGCCCGACGCCGGCAGCAGGAGGAGGCGCCCATCCAGGTCCCTCATGGTGACCCGGTCCCGGCCGGCCAACGGATCCTCGGCGGCGACGACGAGGAGGAGATCCTCGTCGAAGAGGGCCCTTTCGCTCAGATCGGGGCTGGTTCTCGGCAGGTTGACCACCGTCATGTCGAGGGCACCGCTGACCAGGCGAGGCTCGAGGGTGATTGACGTTCCGTCCCCGATGACCAGGCGGACCTTGGGATGGCGCTCGGCCAGGCGGTCGACCAGCAGAGGAGCCAACCACTGGGCGGTGGTGCCGATCATGCCCAGGCTGACCGACCCGGTGACCTCGCTGCGCATGGCGGCCACGTCGGAGACGGCGGCATCGAGCTCGGCGGCGATGCGTCGGGCCCGTTCGACCACGGCTTCTCCCTCCTCGGTCAACGCCCCGCCGTGGCGATCGACGAGCTGGACCCCGAGCTCGCCCTCCAGTCGCGCCACGTGACTGGACACGTTGGACTGCACGGTGTGCAGTGCGGCGGCCGCCGCGGAGAAGGTGCCGTGGTCGGCGATGGCCACCAGGGCCTGGAGCTGGCGGAGGTCCATCGCTAGGAGAGATACCACAGTTCGCTTCTCGCGGCACCACATCGTGGTGCCGAAGCGGGTGGGGTTGTAACCCAGCTCCCTATTACCTGGTGGCCCGCCTTGTCGTCGACCAGCGCGTAGGGCTGCCCGGAGGTGATCCCTTCGAGCCTGGCAAAGAACGTGGAGGAGTTGTTGTTCATGGTACGAGCTCACATGAAAGGGTCCGCTCTGGACCCAGGCGAACAGCAGGGTGTTGCGCCCGGACCGTCAGGGGCGGGGATACGCCTGTTGTGGCTCTGCCAGGTGCCGTTCGGGGTGCTGCTGGCGGCCACGGGGGCGACGATGGCCGTACTCACCTTCTCGGGGTCGATCGGGGTCGGCCGGAGGATCTTCGAGGTGGTGTTGGGCGTGGCCGTGTTGGCGTCGGGCGCCCTGATCGCCGGCGCCCCGGCTCTGGGCAAGCGGACGGCGGGCGTGCATCTGGCGGCCGGCGAGCTGGCTCTGGCGGCGACGATCGTGTACCTCGGTGAGACGATGCCGCCATTCCATCTGGGTGCGGTTGGCCATGACGTCGCGCTGGCCCAGTTCGTGGCGGTGATTGCCGGTCTTGTCCTGGGTTCGGTGGCACTGGGACTGCCGGCGCCGGCGAAGCTGGGTGAGGAGACGTCGGGGGTGCATTGGGCGTCGGTGATCCGCGACAGCGTGATCCTGATCGTGGGGACGATTGTGGTCGCCATCGGCCTCACCCAACTCGCCAACAAGGCGTTGATGCCGCCGAAGTGGAGCTGGATCAGCTTCTTGGGGATCACCATCCCGGGGATGTTGACCCTCATCTTCCTTCGAGGCCCACTCAAAGCCGTTGGACGCTCGGGTCAGGCGGCCCGCCAGCTTGCTGTCGAGGTCCTTCTCATCGTTGGCTTGTCGGTCATGGTGTTCGGCAGCGTGACCAACCTGAACCTGGGCAAGAGCGGTTATGTCGTCGGCTTCAGGGGCAACGGGACCGGACTGGCGCTGTGGGTAGCGGCCGCCGTCTTCCTCCTGGTGGTCCGTGGTGCGGTGAAGTTGGCTCTTCCTCAGGGCGCGGCCCATGCTGGTGCGGGTGTGGCCCGCAAGGTCCTGTATGTGGTCGGGGCTGTCGCTTTGATCTACGGGGAGAAGTCGGTGATCATGGGTAAGTCGCCGAAGGTGACGATCGGCGCGGCAGCGCCGGTGGCTTCTCTCATCGTGGTCGCTGGACTGCTCATCCTTGTCCTGATGCGCCAGGCGGCGAAGTCCATGGATCCCGGCGGCCCGTTGGGGCCGGCACGGGCGGACGCCTCGTTGCGGTCCCGTTGACCCTTGGCTGCCAGCTGGGACGGGTTCGCTGCGGGGCCGGTGGGAGCCGAGGGTGAACTTCGTCATCGTCGCTACGGTCTTCCCGCTGGTCTTTCTGGGCGAGTTGCCGGACAAGACGATGTTCGCGTCGCTGGTCCTGGCATCCCGGGGACGGCCGTTGGCCGTGTGGGCGGGTGCGGCAGTGGCGTTCGCAGTGCATGTGGTGATCGCCGTGTCGGTGGGTGTGGCCCTGTTCAAGATCTTGCCGCATCGCGTGGTCGACGGCCTCGTCGCTGTCCTGTTCCTCGCCGGGGCGGTCTATTCGTTCCTCATCCGCAACAAGACCGAGGAGGGGGCGGGGCCGAGCGCCACAACGTCGCCGTTGCGCACGGCGACGACCGCCGCGGTGGTGATCTTCGTGGCGGAGTGGGGCGACCTCACCCAGATCCTCACTGCAAACCTCGCCGCCCGTTACCATGCCGCGCTGAGCGTCGGGGTGGGGGCCTTGGCCGGACTGTGGGCGGTCGCCGCCATCGCCGTGCTCAGCGGAACCGGGCTGCTGCGGGTGGTCTCGGTCCGCACGCTGCGGCTCACCACCTCGGTGGTCCTGGTGGCCCTGGCCGCCTACAGCGCCGTCGTCAGCCTCGGCGGCTGACCGCCAAGGAGCCACTCCAGTCTTCCTTGCGGTTCGAAGCACCGTATGGTCGGGCCGATGACCGGAGCTTCCTCCCCCCTCCACCACAGAAAGTCAGCGAAGCATCGATGACCTCCAAAACCACGTCCGCGATGTATGACCTTGCGGTGATCGGTGGTGGCACGGCGGGGCTGATCGCGTCTCGGGTGGCTGCGGCGCTCGGCGCTCGGGTGGTCCTCGTCGAGCGGGGGCGGCCGGGCGGTGACTGCTTGTGGACAGGCTGCGTACCGTCCAAGTCGCTGATCGCCGCCGCCAACCTGGCGCACAAGATGCGCACCGCCGGAAGCGTCGGCCTGTGCCCGACCGAACCGGACATCGACTTCGCCCGGGTGATGGCTCATGTGCACGGGAGTCAAGCGACGATCGAACCAAAGGACTCGGCCGACTCGCTGCGAGCCGACGGGGTGGAGGTGATCGAGGGTTCAGGATGCTTCGTGGGCCCGGGCCGCATCGATGTGGACGGGACGATCGTCCGCTACCGCAGTGCCCTGATCGCCACCGGTTCGGCGCCGGTCACCCCCGACCTCGACGGCCTGGACGGAGCCGCGCTGACCAACGAGACCCTGTGGGACCTCACCGAGCAACCGGGCCGCCTGGCGATACTCGGTGGCGGCCCGATCGGCTGCGAGCTCGGGCAGGCCTTCCAGCGCCTGGGGACCCAGGTGACGATGGTGGAGAGCGCCGATTGGGTGCTCTCCAAGGAGGAACCGGAGGCCCAGCAGCTGATCGCCGCCCGCCTGCGCGCCGACGGCATCGACCTGCGGCTGGGCGCCACGGCGGTGCGCGTGGAAGACCAGACGGTGCTGGTGGTCCACGAGGGTGGAACGGAGCGGCGGATCGACTTCGACCGCATCCTGGTAGCGGCCGGCCGGCGGCCCGACACCGACGGGTTGGGCCTCGAGTCGATCGGAGCGGATCTGAACGACCGGGGGGCGGTCAAGGTCAATGACCGCCTGGCCACAACCGCCAAGGGCGTGTACGCCGCCGGCGACGCCGTCGGAGCCCTGCCGTTCACCCATGTGGCTGGCTACCACGGTCGCACGGTGGTCATCAACGCCTTGTTCCACGCCCGGTCCAAGGTGTCCTATGACGCGGTGCCGTGGGCGACGTTCACCGACCCGGAGGTCGGGCGGGTCGGGCTCACCGAAGCCCAGGCCCGGGACCGCTACGGCGACGAGGTGGTGGCGGTCGTCTACGACTACGAGCTGAGCGACCGGGCGGTCACCGCCGGCGACGCCCGAGGCTTCGCGAAGCTCGTCGGCGACCCGAAGGGCCGGCTGGTAGGCGCCACCGTCGCCGCCGCCGCTGGCGGCGAGTCGATCGCCGAGCTGGCCGCCTGGGTCCGCATCGGTGCCAAGATCGACGACGTGTCCCAGACGGTCCACGCCTACCCGACGTTCAGCGAGGGCCAGGCCCGCGCCGCAGATGATTACCTGATGGCCAAGCACCTCACGCCGTCGGTGCGCAAGATCACCAGGCCGGTGCTCGCCGTGCTGCGCGCCAGGCATGGCCGCTGACGTGGCCCGCTTGTCACCCGCCGGCCCAAAGGCCCATCTCGCCAGCACTTCGACCAAGGCATGAACCGTCCGAGCGTTGTCGATCCCTGTCCCCTCCCGGCCGGCGCGGCCGAGAGCAGAGCGGCGACGGACATCTTGCTCGGCGGGCTCCGATCCCGCGGGTGGGGTCCGGCCAGCTGGGCACGTTTCGCTGGGGCCACCTCGGCTCGCTCCGCCCGCCAAGCCCGACAACACCCCCGGGCGGTCATCGAGATCACCATCCTGCACGGAGCGCTCCGCGCCCTCGGCGGTCGAGGGCATTCCCGGTGGATCGCCAGCAGTTGGTTCATGGCCGTCACCCATCTCGGGATGCTCGGTCCCTCGCCGACGATCGGGGCAGCGAACACCGTGAGCATCGTCCGGGCCAACCTGCCCGTCGTGGCTCCCGCCACATCCTGGCTGGGGATCCTGGCGATGATCTCGGACAAGGCCGACGGGGCCCTGGCTCGACGAGCGGGACCGACGCAGTTCGGGCACTACGCCGACGCTCTGGCCGACGCCGCGTTCTGGGCGTGGTTCGCGTACCGCCACGAGACCGACCGTCGGCTCCTGGCCGCGGCCGCCCTCGTCTGGATCGTGCCGGTCGTCGCCGTCACGGCCATCAGCGTCAGCGGGGGCCGGATGGTCGAACCACCGCGCTCGCGCTGGTTGCGCCCTGCGGCGGCCATGCAGGCCGTGATCGCCGTGCGGGCCATTCGCCGCATCGTCTGAGCGGACCACGGCTTGAGCCGGGCGGTCGCTCAGCGTGAGCGGTCCAGGTCCTCCTGCCGTTCGGCTTGGTCGACTGAGCCGGGGAACGCAGCCTCGGCTCGATCGGTGAGGCGCGCCGCTCCCCGTCGCACGGCGACGATTGTGGCGATCATGGCTCCGGCCATGGCGGCGATGGCGGCGATGGTCAGGGTCGTGGACGCCCGGGCCAGGAGCTGGGCGGCGTTGTAGGCCAGGAACGTGTAGACGGCGGCCCAGGTGACTCCCCCAGCGAGGTTGTAGGCGAGGAAGCGTCGCCAGGGCATGCGGTTCGCCCCTGCGAGGAACGCCGCGTAGGTCCGGAACACGGAGATGTAGCGCCCGAAGAAGACGATCTTGGCGCCGTGGCGAGCGAAGATGTACCAGCCGACCTTGATGCGTGCCTCGTCGAGGTGGAGGCGGGGACCCCACCGCCTGATCAGTTGGAGGCCGCCTTTGGCTCCAATCCAGTAGCCGATGTTGTCGCCCACCACCGTGGCCGTGGCGGCGACGGCGAAGATTCCCCACACCGAGAGTCCATGGGTCCGTCCGGCGTAGGCGGCGGCCACGATCAAGGTGGTCTCGCCGGGCAGCGGAATGCCGACGCTCTCGGCGGCGACAAGCACGAAGACCGCCACGTACCCGTAGGTGACCACAAGATGCGTCATCGCAGGGCCACCAGCGTCTCGGCCCTCGGGGCGAAGGTCGCCCTCTCATGCGGCACTGCAAGATGCTACCAGCCGTGCCGAAGCACCAGGCGCGCGCCAAGGGCCACAGGGCCTGGTTGGAGGTAGGTCTGGACGCCAGTGTCGGCCCCCCGCCGGGTGACGGCCAGTTGTAACCCGGAGCCCTATCTCCTGGTGGCGCCCATCCGACGGGCTCCCCTGAGAGGTCCAACCATGAAGACCCGAAGGTTCACCAAGGCCCCAGCGATGCGGGCGGTGACGTTGGCGGCCCTCGGCAGCATCGGTCTGGCCGCTTGCGGCTCGAGCGGTTACAAGGCCACCAGCCCCGCGTCGACATCAGCGCCGGCAGCGCCGGCGACGCCCGGGGCCTCGGCTCCGGCACCTTCGGGGACGATGGCGGTGACCATCACCAACTTCGCGTTCGCGCCACCAAACCTGACGATCAAGGTTGGCACGACGGTCACGTGGACGAACAAGGACGAGGAGCCTCACACGGTGGTCGGCGGTGGGATGAACTCGCCCGTGCTCGGCAACGCCGGGTCGACGTACAGCCCGGGTCTGGCCATCACCGGGGAGGTCCTCACGTGAGGCTCAACGCGTTGCTGTTCCATCGGCCGACCGGCCTGCCCCGGGTCCTGATGCCGCTCGCCGCTGTCTTGCTGTTGGCGGACGGTTGGGTCCACCTCGATCTGTACCGCCACGGGTACAGCTCGATCCCGACCATCGGCCCCCTCTTCGCCGCCAACGCTGCGTCTTCCGCCGTGGTGGGCGTGGTGGTGTTGTTCCGAAGAGAGCTGATGGTGCGAGCTGCCCTGTCCGTGGCCGTGGCCACGCTTGCCGGCTTCGCGGCCAGCCGCCTCCCCGGCGGGATCTTCGGGTTCCAGGAGCAAGGTCTCCAACCCGCGCCTCAGGGCGCCGAAGCCCTCATCGCCGAGATCGCCATCATCGTCGTCCTGGCCGGATCGTTCGCCTGGGACAAGGGCCTGTTCCGCCGGGGAAGATCGACGCCAGCACGCGCCGCTGCGACGGCGCCAGGCCACGTTCAGGTGGAGCGCCAACCGTGACGTACCCGGCGGCAGGGCTGGATGCGCTCGGCTCCCGCCGGTGGATGTCGCTGCGGTTACAACCAAACGAACGGCGGGCTGTCACCGCGCAAGGCACCGACCCGGGCACCGGACTCCTCCTCACCGCCTGCTCCTGGCCCCTCGCAGGACGAGGCGTGGACGCAGTCCCTAACCGGCGGTGATGGCGGCCACGGCACAGGCCGCCAGGGCCAGGCCGACCACCTGTCCCCGACTTGACCGCTCGTGGAGGAAGGTTCGGGCCAGCACCACGGTGACCGCCGGGTAGAGGGCGGCCAGCACGGCAACGACAACGAGGAGGCCACGGCGGGTGGCCAGCAGGTACAGGGCATAGGCGCCGCCAGCGCACACACCCGCGGCGGCGGCCACCGCGGTGAGCCCCGATCCATCCCGCCGGCGGCCCGCACCCTGGGTCACGCAGAACCCGGTGACGACAACGGCGGAGGTCACCGCGCTGGCCGCTCCCGGCCATAGCCCGTCGCCCGACCCGGCCCGCGACAGGGTCAGGAAGAATACGCCGAAGCCGACGCCGGCCGCCACGCCGTCGGCGGTGCCCACCCGGGCCGGCGCACGGGCGCCTTCGGACTCCCTGGCGATCAGCCACACTGCGGGCAGGATGAGGGCAACGCCGACGAGGGTCACCGGTGACGGGCGCTCACCGAGGGCCAGGCCGCCGAGAGCCGGTATGGCGGCGGCGCCCACGCCGGAGATGGGGCCGACCACGCTCATCTGGGCGCGGCCCAGGCCCCGGTAGAGCGCAAGGGCACCGGTGCCGGAGCCGATGCCGCTGAAGGTTCCCCACAACACCCCCTCCAAGGTGAGTCGACCGCTGACGAACGGGACGGCGAGGAGGACCGACACCATCGCCACGCCCTGCACGACGATGGCTACCCGCAGGTACGAGGCGCGCCGCGACGCCAGTCCGGCCAGGAAGTCGGATGCGCCGTAGCCGGCGGCGCAGGCCAGAGCCAGGATGATGGCCGTCATGGTCGGGCGGGCATCTGGCGGACCAGGCGGCCAGCGGGCGAGGGGACGGTGAGCAACAGGAGGCGCAGCGTGGCGGCCTGCATGGCTCGCTCCGCCTCGCCTGCCCCGTCGAGGACCCGGATGGCCACGGAGGTGCCGTGGTCGACCAGGGCCACGGGGGCGGTGACCACGTGGCCCGACCACGAGCGCGACACGGTCTCGGGGAGATCACCGAAGTCCCAGTCCGTGATCCCGGTGCGCTCCAGGGCGGCGGCGCCGGCCACGACCACCCGGCGCAGGCGGGAGTCCAGGCCGGAGCACAGCGCCCCGGGGTCGTTGCCAGAAGCCAGGCTGCGACCGTGGCGATCGGTGATCACGTAGTGCACGCACAGATGAGGGAGCGGACTTGTAGCCCACCGCCGCCCCCAGCAGGGTGTCGAGCTCGCCGCCGATGCGCTCGGCCATTCGGGAGCTGGGTGGTCTTGCCCGAGGCGGTCTCGCCGGCCACGATGACCACCTGATGGGCGGCGACAGCGGCGGCGATGTCCGCTCGGTGCTCACTGACCGGAACGTCCTCCGCGTAGGCGACCGTAGGCAGAGCGGCCTGCCTGGCGGCCCGGCTGGTCGGCTTCCGGTTGGGGGAGGGGCTCATGGGCGTTGCTCGGTGTCCGGTCGGCTGCCCCGGCGGTCGGGATGAGGGTCGAGGAGTAGCCTGGGACAATGAGGACTGCTGCAGCGTTCTTGGACCTGGACCGGACCTTGCTGACCACCTCCAGCACGTCGGCGTTCAACCAGGCTCTCTTCGAGACGGGGTTGATGTCGAAAGCCGGGTTCCCCGGTCAGGGCTTGATGATGCGATTCTACGAGCTGGCCGGCGAAACCTTGCCGTCCATGGCCCTGGCCCGGGCGGCGGCGCCGGCGTCGCGAGGCAAGGCGGTGGAGGAGATCGCCGCGGCCGCCCGCTTGGGTGCGGAGCTCCTCGAGCCGGAGATCGCTCCCTTCGCCCGGCACCTCCTGGACGGGCACCGCCAAGCGGGCCGCCCCCTGGTCCTGGCCACGACCACGCCCGCAGACCTGGTAAGGCCGCTGGCCGAGAAGCTCGGCTTCGACGACGTGGTGGCCACCCGCTACGCCTCCAAGGACGACGCCTACGGGGTTCGGCGCTACACCGGGCGCGTGGACGGCCGCTTCTGCTGGTCGGTGGGCAAGCTGGCTGCTGTGCGCCGCTGGGCCGATGATCACGGCGTCGACCTGAGGTCCAGCTACGCGTACTCCGACAGCGTCTACGACCTGCCCCTGTTGACCGCCGTGGGCCATCCCACGGCAGTCAACCCCGACTACCGGCTGCTGCCCGTGGCGGCACTGCGACGCTGGCCGATCGTCCACCTCGACGCCCCCGCCGGCGTGCCCAAGTTCCTGGGACTCGAGCTGCTCGACGTGGTCCGGCTGCTGTTTCCCCGCAGTGCCTTCCCCTACGCCCGCTTCGACATCTCCGGGGTGGAGAACATCCCCCGCCGGGGCGGGGTGATCGTGGCGGCCAACCATCGCAGCTACTTCGATCCGATCGCCATCTCCATGGCCCTCTTCGACGCTGGACGGCACCCCCGGTTCCTGGGCAAGAAGGAGGTGTTCGACGCCCCGATCGTCGGAGCGTTGGCCCGGGCGTTCGGAGGGATCAGGGTCGACCGCGAGTCCAACAGGGGCAGCGGCGCCGCCTTCGAGGAAGCCAGGGAATCCGTGCAGTGCGGGGAGGCGGTGATGATCCTGCCGCAGGCGACCATCCCACGAGGTGAGGCCTTCTTCGCCCCGTCGCTGAAAGGCAGGTCCGGGGCCGCTCGCCTGGCAGCGGCCACCGGCGCGCCGGTGATCCCTGTCGGGGTGTGGGGGAGCGAACACGTCTGGCCGCGGTCCTCCCGCCTGCCGAATGTCACCAAGATCCTCTCCCCGCCGACGGTGACCGTGCGCATCGGAGCCCCCTTGGCCGGCCTGGATGGGGCGGACGCCTCTGGCGACACGGTCCGCATCATGGACGCCATCATGGCCCTCCTCCCGCCAGAGGCCCACATCCGCCACATCCCCAACCCCGGCGAGGTGGCCCGGGCCATGCCTCCCGGGGCGTAGGGCGCTACCGAGCAGTGGTGGGTCTGGCCTTCGGGCGAGCGTTGACGGTGTCGGCCCTTGGGTCGGTGCTCGTCTCCGCGCTCGTCTCCGGATGCGGCGGCGCTCCAACCAAGGCGGTGCCGCGTCCCACGGTCACCAGCACCGGGCGAGGACCTGTGATCGTCGCCACGAGGGTGACGCCCAGCGTCACGGCGACATCCACCACCACCGCGGTCCCGGTCGTGACGACGGCCGCGCTGGCGCCCATCACCCCGCAGGGTCCGAACGGCGGTCCCGGTACGTTCGGGCCCACGTCCCCCGGGCCCCTGACGGGCAAGATCGTGGCGATCGACCCCGGGCACAACGGGGGGAACGGCGGTGCCCCGAGCGTCATCAACGCCCCCATCTTCAACGGTCGCAGCAGAGAGAGCTGTGACACGTCCGGTGCCGGGACCGATGGCGGGTACCCCGAGGCCACGTTCAACTTCGCAGTGGCCGTCGATGTGGCCAACGACCTGCGGGCGGCGGGGGCCACGGTGGTGTTGACCAGGACCTCCAACAGTGGCGTGGGGCCCTGTGTCACCGAGCGGGCAGCCATTGGCAACCGGGCTCACGCCAACGCCGCCGTGTCCATCCACGCCGACGGGGGACCGGCCAGCGGGCGGGGCTTCGCCGTCCTCGAACCGGTGGCAGACGGGCCGAACAACGCAATCGTTGCACCCTCGGCGCTCCTGGGCGTCGATCTGCGCAACGCCTTCAGGTCGGGGGCGGGAGAACCGGTCAGCAGTTACGACGGCACCGACGGGCTGCAGCCTCGCGACGATCTCGCAGGCACCAACCTGTCCACCGTTCCCAAGGTGTTCGTCGAGTGCGCCAACATGCGCAACACCACCGACGCGGCACTGGTGGTCTCGGCCGGCTGGCAGGCGAAGGCAGCGACGGCCATCGCCGGGGGCCTGGCCACCTTTCTGGCCGGCCACTGAACGTCCGGACCGTTCAACCACACAGTGTGAGCGATCGGACATGGACGGGCAGGGCACAGCGTGACCGGCCCGATCCTCGCCGACGTCCGTCGGTTCGACAAGTGCCGCTCGCCGCCAACACGGAGCTGGGCCGGGCGAGCGTGATCCTGTCCTACTACTGTGAGCTGGGGAGCGGACGAAGGGAGCGGCATGCGGGAGCGGAACGAATACCCGGCCGGGGTGCCGTGCTGGATCGACATCGGGCAGCCGGACCCCAAGGCGGCGGTTGCCTTCTACGGCGGTTTGTTCGGTTGGGAACTCGAGGACCGGATGCCGCCGGGTTCGTCCGAGCCGTACTTCGTGGCCAGCCTTGCCGGTCGGACTGTCGCCGCGATCGGCCCCGCGCTCGCGGGAATCCCAGGGGCGCCTGCCTGGCTCACCTACGTGGCCGTCGACGACGCGGACGCCACTGCGCAGAGGGTCCTTGACGCCGGCGGCCGGGCGCTCAAGGAGCCCTTCGACGTCGGTACACCCGGGCGTATGGGGATCTTCGCCGACCCGTCGGGCGCGGTGTTCGCAGTCTGGCAGGCCGGCGAGACCAAGGGCGCTCAGCTCGTCAACGAGCCAGGCGCCTGGAACTTCAGCGGTGTGATCACGCCCGACCGTGAGGGAGCGGAGGGCTTCTACGGGGCCGTGTTCGGCTGGGAGCTGAGCGCCTTCGACGCAGAGGATCCGAGCGCCGGCGGATATTGGCGGCTGCCTGGCTACGGCGACTTCCTCGAGCAGATCAACCCCGGCACTCGCGCCGGAATGGCCGAGATGGGCGCCCCGGACCGGTTCGAGGACACGGTGGCGACGTTCACCCCGCCGGGTTCTGGCGCCGACGCCACACCCCACTGGGACATCACCTTCGGGGTCGATGACGCAGACGCGACCGCCGGGCGCGCCCAGGAGCTCGGCGGCCGTGTGATCGTCCCGCCCACGGACGGGCCCTGGATTCGCATGACCGTCCTGGCTGACCCCCAGGGAGCCGTCTTCGCGGCTAGCAAGTTCGTGCCGCCGACTTGAGTCAAGGCCGGGAGCCAAAAGGCCCGGAACGGCGGGCAGATTGCGCGGCCACGCAAGTAGTCCGCAGCGGTGCCTTACCGGCGTTGGGACCAACGTCGGGAGAGCGCATCTGCCACACCTGGCGCGGCGTTCACCTCGGTCTCGGTGTACGCCCCCAGCGCAGTGATGGACACCTCACCGGAGGCAACGGCGCCGCCGTCGGTGTCGGGACCGAGGATTGCGGGTTCCCCCCAGGCCATCTCGATGCGAAAGGCTCCGGTGTGGCCCGGCTTGGGGCGCAGGGTGGCGGAGGCCAAGGCCCGGGCGGGGAGGGTGGCGAGCGTGGTGGAGCGCCAATGGCGGAGCTGATCGACGTCGACGTTGGGCACGTTGACGTTCATGGCGATGGCCGCTTTGGGGGGAGAGGCCAGCAACCCCGCCACCACCGTGGCGGCAACAGTGGCTGCGGTCGCCCAATGCTGGCCGACGACATCGTCCTCCTCGCCCTGCCCCTCGACGGAGGGACCCCGCACGGCCTGGCTGACAGCCACCCCGCTGACCGATCGGCAACGGGCCGTGACCACGGCCCCGACGGTCCCGGAGTGATAGACCGCCCGACCGGTGTTCTCCCCGGGGTTGATCCCGGCGACGACCAGGTCGAACGGCCCGGCGAAGGCGCCCATGACCGCGAACATCACGCACAGCCCCGGGGGCCCACTGACCGCCCACGCCTCGGCGACCCCGTGGACGTGGGCCCGTTGGGCCTCGGGTCGGATCAGGTGGAGCGGTCCGAGCGCTGCTGAGGCCCCGGAGTACTCACGGTCGGGAGCGACCACCACGACCTCGCCGTGGTCCTCCATGCGGCGGGCGAGGACGTGGAGTCCCTCGGAGTCGATACCGTCATCATTGGTCACCAGGATGCGGGGCACAGGTCATGCTGACGTAACAGCCCGCCCAGCGCTGCGCGCCTCGTGCTCGCGGGCCCCGGCCGAGCGGGAGGACCGCCCAGACCGGGCCACGGTGAGCGACCAGTCATCGAGGAGCTCCTGACCTCGAGGGGAGCCGGTGACGGCGACGTGGCGCTCCACCACGTGGCGGAGATCCTCGGCACCTTCCGCGTCCAGGCGTTCGGCGGCGACCAGGCCGGGGTTGACCCTGGTGGGTAGGGAGACCGTCGGGATCCCACACGAACAGTTGGCCGCCGGTCATGCCGGCCCCGACGTTGCGCCCGACTGGACCGAGCACCACGACCGTACCGCCGGTCATGTACTCGCAGAGATGGTCGCCGGTCCCCTCCACCACTGCGGTGGCGCCGGAATTGCGCACGGCGAAGCGCTCGCCGGCCTGACCGGCGATGAGCAGCTCTCCGCCGGTGGCACCGTAGAGGCAGGTGTTGCCGGCCAGCACCGGGTCGCCGGCGTCGCCGGCGGGCGGGCGGACCGAGGCCATGCCACCGCCCAGGACCTTGCCGACATAGTCGTTGGCCTCTCCTGTCAGGTCGAGGTGAATGCCGTCGACCCCGAAGGCGCCGAAGCTCTGCCCGGCCGAGCCGGCCAGGCGGATCCTGGCGGCGCCTCGCGGGGGGTGGTGGTGAACCCCAGGGCCAGGGCGCCGCCGAGGGCGGCGCCGACCGTCCGGTCGCTGTTGGTGATCGTGTAGGACAGCTCGACGACGTCAACGTCCCAGATGCTGCGATACGCATCGGCCAGGATGCGGTCTCGAGCGCGCTGCGGGGTCGCCTCCTGGTGACCCCGGCCTGGTAGCAGCGAGCAGCGGTCGGATCGGTCGGAGGCCTCAGCAGCGGCGTGAGGTCCACAGCGTCGACCCGTTCGTCACCGGTGCGCCGTCCACCACCACGTCGCGCCCGGTGATCAGGCAGCCATCGACGCGCACCCGGACCCGGGAGCGCAGTCCGTTGGTCACCAGCGACGCCTGCGTGTCGGCCAGACCCAACTCCCAGGGCATTCCCGCATGCTTGATCGAGGAGAGAGGAGAGGCGCCCGTGCCGCCGTCGGCACCGCTGATGTGCACCACATCGGCCAGGGCCTTGGCCACGCCGGATGCCACCGTGCCCACGCCCTGCTCGCTGACCCGCTTCACCGACACGTCGGCAAACCTGTTGACCTGCCGGAGGTCGAAGATGAGCTGGGCCAGGTCCTCGATGGAGTAGATGTCGTGGTGGGGGGAGGGGAGATGAGCGTCGCCCCGGGCTGGGTGTGGCGGAGCCGGGCGATCTCGTCGCTCACCTTGTGGCCGGGGAGCTGGCCGCCTTCGCCGGGCTTGGAGCCTTGCGCCATCTTGATCTGGAGCTCGTCGGCCATCGCGCAGTAGCGGGGGGTGACCCCGAATCGACCCAAACCGGCCTGCTTCGCAGACTACCCACTCTCGGATCCGCCGAGATCTCCATCCGCGCTGCGTTCCGGGGTCCCCGTTAGGATCGTCGGCGTTGTCTCGCAGACGAGTCTCGTAGGGAGAACGCCGTGAGCGAAGGCGAAACGCCCCAAGATCCCCCCGCCAGCCCACTCGAGAAGCGGGCACCGTCGTGGCAGCAAGGCACAACTCCTCCGCCTCCAGATGAACCGCTGCCTGCCCCTCCGGTTCCTGAGCCTCCGGTTCCTGAGCCTCCGGTTGCTCCGCCGGCACCCGTTGGTCCACCAGCGCCAGGGTCGGCGCCCCAGGGCCCGGCGCCCGGCGGGCCGGCGGGGCTGCCCGTGGTGACGCCCCCACCC
>JALYZO010000139.1 GCA_030945745.1 Actinomycetota bacterium | reverse complement strand
ATCAAGTTGTCCCAGTTGTCGAACCCCCTGCGGCGGCGGCGCCGGTCGGAGGAGCCTCATGTCGGTGCCCCTGAGGGACGATTCCCGTATATCCCGCCCGAGAAAGAGCCCGGTGAGCCCCCGTCATTCGGGGCGGGTCCCGCCGGCTCTTCGACTGGGTCCAGGGGGGTTGCACTCACCCTCCGGCACCTTTACCCACGGGCGAGCCGCTTGCTGGAATTAGCGGCACCGGTCGGCTGGGCGGTGCGCCAGCCATCGAGCTAGCGGCGACAGATCACCCCGATCTGGACCGCCACCAAGCCCATGCCCCGGAACTCGTACCAGCGCCGAACGACGGCTCGGGGCGCGCAGTCGCCAAGTTGGAGCCATCCGACTCGCACACCGAACGTGCGCTCCGAACCTCGATCCTGCCCGCCCAGGCGACCGCACGACTTCGGCACAAGGTTGGTGCCCCGTAACAACAGACGCCGGTTCAACGACGCCCCATGTTGTGCTCGAGGGGCCGGACACTCCGGTCGAAAGGCCGGCTGCATATCGCCGATTACGCGCCTCGGCGTCGGAGAACCTAAGCCGTCATGGGATTGACCCGGTCCGCCGGACAGGGTGATTATGCCGCTTGGGACGCGGCGGGTCGGTGGACGTTCTCGTAGTTGGCGGGGCTGACCCCTCCCAGCGTGGAGTGGCGGCGGCGCAGGTTGTACCAGCCTTCGATCCAGGCGAAGGTGGCGGAGCGCAGCTTGGCGATGGTCGGCCAGGACCGATCCTCGATCAGTTCCAGCTTGTAGGTCCCGAACCAGCTTTCCGAGACCGCGTTATCCCAGCATTGACCTGGCCCCGACAGGCTCTGAACGACATGGTTGTCTCTCAACAACCGGCGGAACTCTTCGGAGACGTACTGCCCGCCGCGGTCGGAGTGGAACAGCAGTTCGGGCGGCGGACGGCGTGCTGCGAGCGCCATGCGCAGGGCGTCACAGGCCAGCGAGGCCTCCATGTGGTCGGCCAGGGCCCAGCCCACCACCCGCCGGCTGGCCAGGTCGATCACCGTGGCTAGATACGCCCAGCCCTCCCAGGTGCGGACATAGGTGATGTCGCCCGCCCAGGTGGTGTCGACGGTGAGGTTCTCGGGCCCGAAGTGGCGGGCCAGCAGGTTCATGGCCTTGGTCTCGGGGTCGGCGAAGGTCGTCCGCCGACTGCGTCGCCGGCAGCGGCCGGCCAGGCCTGCTTGGACCATCAGTCGAGCCACCCTCTTCTTACCCACATGCCAGCCCAGGTCGGCAGCTCGTCACGGACCCGCGGCGCCCCATAGGTGCCCGCAGAAGCGGCGTGGATCTCGCGGATCTTGTCGGTCAACTCGGTGTCGCTGACGTGGCGGGCCGACGGCGTGTGGTTGTGCCAGTCATAGAAGGCGGAACGGGACACCTTCAGCAGCTCGCACGCCCTGGCGACGTTGCCACCTGCCTGCTTCTCCACCTCGACGAACGCCCGACAGCGGGCAGTCATCGGGTCCCCTTGGCGAAGAAACCCACGGCCCGAGCGAGAATGTCCCGCTCCTCGGTCACCTCCCGCAGATGCTTGCGCAGCCGGGCGATCTCCTCGGTCTCCGCGCTGGTCACGCCCGGTTTGATCCCGGCGTCGATCTCAGCCTGGCGAACCCAGCGGCGCACCGCCGTCTCGGCCAGATCGAACTCCTTCGACACCGACGACACGTTCCGGCCCGGCTGACGGCAAAGATCAACAATCTCCGCCTTGAACCCCGGACTGAACGACCGCCGACTGCGCTGGTCATCGTCTCCGATACTGACATTTCGACATCCTTCCTGGGCACCAGCCCCACATGGTGGATGTCCGTCAAACCGGGTCAGCCCCAGTCGTTCTGTGCGCCCGCCCCGGCGTTCTGTGAGAGATCAGCCGCTCGGGTCGATGGCCAGTTCGTAGGCTTGGCCGTGGATGTCGTTCAGAAGTCAGCCGAAGAGGCGCGCCCCTGGGTCGAGGCAAACTGTGTTGTGGTCGCCAAGGCGTATCGGCGTTTTCTGGGTCTTCTGACTCTTCCGTGGGTGGATTTGGGCGGTCGCGGCAAGGGATCTGATGGTGTCGAGTGTTCATGGGTAGTCGTCAGGAGGGCCTGATGGTGGGCGCGCAATTGGTGCCGGGTTCGGTCAGCGGGAGTGATCGTGGTTGCTTGTGGGGGCAACCGGAGCGGAGCGGAGGGCGGCAGCGGGGGGGTCGGGGGGCAGGCCCCCCGAGGTGCTGGCGGGGGAGGCGTTCAGGCGGCCCGGCCCGGCAGGGCCGGGCAGCATCCACCGAGGTCCAACATGGCCATGGCAATGAGCGCGTCGGGGTCGCGGTAGCCGAACGCGCCTCGTTGCAGGAGGCGGATCTTGGTGTTGACGCTCTCCACTCGGGCGTTGGTGAGCCCGTGGGTCAACGCCGCTTCGATCGCCGCTTGATGCTTACGGATGGTGCGAGCCAGTTCGACGAACGCAGAGATCTTCGATCTTGACGCCCACGCCAGCCACGCTTTGAGCAGGTTGATGCCGGCGTCGCCGCGGAGTTTGAACACTTGCCGGAGCTGTTCTTTCAGCAGATACGCCCGATAGAGTTGGCCGTTGGTCTTTTGGATCCATGACAGTTTCGACGCCTGATTGGCGGTCAAATCCTCGGGGTTTTTCCATAAGGCGAACCGAGCGCCATTCAAGTCGCCGGCCAGGGCCTTCATGCCACCCTTGCGTGCTGCGTTCCACACATCCCGGCGGAACTCGTCGAGAGCGTCAGTACACCACTGCACCGTGTGAAACGGGTCCATGCACCGGGTGGCGTTCGCACAGCGGGCGGCCACCACCTCGCCGATCCACTCCGCCCCATCAGCCGACACCAACCGGACCTTATCGCAGCGTTCGGCTCCCAACTCGTCGAAGAACGCATTCAGGGTCTTCTTGTCGCGACCCGGCTTGGCCCACACCAAGTTTCCGCTGTCATGATCGACGACCACGATCAAATATTTGTGCCCGCGCTTGTATGAGATTTCGTCTATGCCAATACGGGTGAGGTTATCGAAAGGGTCGGTGCCCTCCCGTGCGTCGGCCACCACCCGAGTCACGATCGAGCCAACAGTGCGCCACGCCACCCGCATCAGCTCGGTCACCGCGGATTTCGAACAGTGCGTCGCCAACCAGGCCACGGTGTCGTCGAAGCCGTGGGTGTGCCCGGCATCGTGACGTGCCCAGGGCACCGACGCCACCACCACACCATGGTCGGGACACGCCACCCGGGGAGCTTCGGCCTCCAGGTAGGTCGGGATCGCTCCCAGATCGAGCGTCCGCCACCGCCGGCGCCCCTCGCCTTGGTCATAACCCGAGCAGCGCCGCTCGCAGATCCCGCAACGTCGCCGGGCGCCCTTGCGGGGCCGCACCGACGCCACTATCACCTCGTCGTCGTCGTCGAAGACCACCTCTTCGACCACGGT
>JALYZO010000072.1 GCA_030945745.1 Actinomycetota bacterium | reverse complement strand
CCGCGGGAGTGGTCCGCCCTCGGGCGCCGGCCGCGCTGCCGCCTACGGCGCTGGCCAAGGTCACTTCCGCACCAACCGCGGCGGGGGCACGGACCGGCGAGGCGCCTCCTCTCGCTGAACCCGGGGTGAGAGTCCGGGTGGTCGCTCAGCCGCCAGGCAGGGTCGAGTGCGCCGGGGGTGTGGGGCCGGCGGTGATCGGTGGCGTGGAGGACTGTGGTCCGCTGCGCAGCGGCGCCAGGCTGAGGTCGACGTTGCCGGCCAGGTCACGGGCTGTCACGGTGACCTTCCGGGCCGACCCGCGCTCGGTGGCCGTGCAGGTGATCGACGCGCCGAGAGCGATGACCACCAGGGATCGCTTGCCGCAGTCCGCGGTGATGGTGGACCGCAGCTGGGTCCCGAGCTGGTGCTCGATGGCGGTCACCGTCTTGGACGTGGAGAGCACGGCGTCGCTCGGTTGCCACTTCACGTTGCCCTGGTTGTCGCTGACCGCCGCGGTGATGCTCAGGGCCTGCTCGTCGACCGAGGTCGAACAGCGGAACGTGCTGCCTTGCCGGTTGGCCTGACCCGTCGGGCAGCGGACCTGGGGGGCAGGGATGGTCAGCTGCCGGGACAACCCGGTGGAGATCTGCATGTTCAGCCTGGTGGCATCGATGGTGGTGGCGGTCGAGCCGCCACAGCCGGCCACCACGCCGACGACCCCCAGGGCGCCGACGATCCACACCCCGGCCGTTCGTGGACGATGCCTCCTGTGCCCCGGCGCGCCTCGCATGGCCCGGAGGTTATGCGCGCCGGGCCATGCGAGGAGGGGCGGCCGGGAGGGCTCCGCCCGTTGCGCAGCCTTGCCGCCTGTGGCACACTGACCACGTGACCGCCGCACCGATCGTGCTCGTACTTCTGGCCTGACGTGCGCCCACCCACCTGCGCGTGCGTCCTACGACCTCCCACCGGGAGGTCGTTTTCTTTTTCCCCACGCCGTCCACCCGCTGCACAACCAAGGATCACCATGAAGCTCACAGGAGCACAAGCGCTCATCAAGAGCCTGGAGATGGAGTCGGTGGAGGTGATCTTCGGGCTGCCCGGAGGTTGCATCCTCCCGGCCTACGACCCCATCCTCGATTCCCCCATCCGCCACGTCCTGGTCCGTCATGAGCAGGGCGCCGGTCACATGGCCGAAGGCTACGCGCACGTCACCGGGCGGCCAGGCGTGGCCATGGTCACCAGCGGCCCGGCCGCGACCAACCTCGTCACCCCGTTGTGCGACGCCTACATGGACTCCATCCCCATGGTGGCGATCACCGGTCAGGTTGGTCGCCCGGTCATCGGGACCGACGGCTTCCAGGAGTGCGACACGGTCGGCATCACCCGGTCGGTGACCAAGCACAACGAGCTGATCATGGATCCCGACGAGATCCCCCTCCTCGTCCGCCAAGCCTTCCACCTGGCCACCACCGGCCGCCCCGGCCCGGTGCTGCTCGACGTGCCCAAGGACGTCCTCACCTCCGAGGTGACCTGGTCGTGGCCGAGCGACGCCGACGTCATCGCCTCCCTGCCCGGCTACCGGCCGACGCTCAAAGGCCATCCCCGGATGATCAAGGAAGCAGCCCGGATGATCCTGGGCGCCCAGCGGCCGGTCATCTACGCCGGCGGGGGGATTCTCAAGGCTCGCGCCGCCGAGGCCCTCAGGGAGCTGGCGGAGCTCATCGACGTGCCCGTGGTCACCACGCTGATGGCCCGTGGTGCCTTCCCCGACGACCATCCCCTGTGCCTGGGCATGCCCGGCATGCACGGCAACTACACGGCCATCACGGCCATGCAGGAATCGGACCTGTTGATCACGCTGGGGGCCCGCTTCGACGACCGGGTCACCGGCCGGGTCGAAGCGTTCGCCCCCGACGCCTTGGTGATCCACGTCGACGTCGATCCTGCCGAGCTGGGCAAGATCCGTCGTCCGGACGTGCCCATCGTGGGCGATTGCCGCCAGGTCATCATCGAGATGGTCAAGGCCGTCCGGTCCCTCCTCGATGGTGGCGAGGCTTTTGACGATCGGCAGCCGTGGCGCAGTCGCATCTCCGGGTGGCAGGAGCGCTACCCGCTCCACTACGACCAGGGGGCTGAAGGCGACGCCCTCAAGCCCGAGTTCGTCATGGAGCAGCTTCGCGACGCCGCCCCGGATGGCACTGCCGTGGTGTCGGGGGTCGGTCAGCACCAGATGTGGGCCAGCCAGTACTGGCGGTTCAACGAGCCCTACACCTGGATCAACTCCGGGGGCCTTGGCACCATGGGCTTCTGCGTGCCGGCAGCCATCGGCGCCAAAGTGGGCCGGCCCGACCGCACCGTGTGGGCTGTCGATGGCGACGGATGCTTCCAGATGACCGCTCAGGAGTTGGTGACAGCGTCGAGTGAGCGGATCCCCATCAAGGTGGCCATCCTGAACAACGCCTACCTGGGCATGGTCCGCCAGTGGCAGGAGATGTTCTACGAGGAGCGCTACTCCGAGGTCTACCTGTCGCCCGACCTGCCCGACTACGTCAAGTGGGCCGAGGCGATGGGCTGCGTGGCCTTCCGGGTGGACTCCCCCGACGAGGTGGCCCCGACGATCGAGAAGGCCAACGCCATCGATGATCGCCCCGTCGTCATCGATTTTCGCACTGATGCCCGGGAGAAGGTCTTCCCGATGGTGCCCGCCGGGGCGTCGAACAGCGACGTGGTCGTCCACCCGTCGCAGGGCGGCCACGGCCGCGAGGTGATCCAGTGACCCCCTCGCGCACCCATCAGACGCTGTCGGTGCTGGTCCAGAACCGCTCCGGGGTCCTGGCCCGGGTGTCCAGTCTGTTCGCTCGGCGCGGCTTCAACATCATCTCCCTGGCCGTG
The DNA here is from genome assembly GCA_030945745.1 of Actinomycetota bacterium. Classification (GTDB taxonomy): domain Bacteria; phylum Actinomycetota; class Acidimicrobiia; order Acidimicrobiales; family Palsa-688; genus JALZAH01. Next base: position 15,449 of record JALYZO010000072.1, on the reverse strand, counting down.
GCCCCTACGGACGATCCGACGATGAGCCGGATCACCATCGTCATCGACGTGGCCCAAACGTCGGTCGAACAGATCACCAAGCAGCTGTTCAAGTTGGTCAACGTGGTCAAGATCACCGAGCTCGACCCGGCCGCAGCAGTCGAGCGCGAACTGCTGCTCGCCACCGTGCGAGCCCAGCCCGAGCACAGAGGCCAGGTCCTCGACCTGGTCGGGCTGTTCGAAGGTCGGATCATCGACGTCGGACTCGACGCGCTGACGGTCATGCTGGCCGGCGACCCGGCCAGACTCGACGACTTCGAGGATCTCGTGCGACCCTACGGGATCACCGAACTGCAGCGCACCGGAAGGGTGGCGCTGCCCAAACTCGACCGGCAGACGGGAACCCGCCTGCGCGAGGTCACAGGAAAGGCGAGCTGAGCATGGCAGCAAAGGTGTACTACGACAGCGATGCGGACCCAGGTCTGATCGCCAATCGCAAGGTGGCGATCGTGGGCTATGGGTCGCAGGGCCATGCTCACGCACTGAACCTCCGCGACTCCGGCGTCGATGTGCGCGTCGCCCTACGGCCCGGTTCGGCCTCGGAGGCCAAGGCCAAGGCTGCAGGCCTGGCAGTCACGTCGATCGACCAAGCGGCCATCGAGGCCGACCTGATCATGATCCTGGCGCCTGACACCGAGCAGCAGGCCATCTACCGGGCGTCCATCCAGCCGCACCTTAACGTCGGAGACGCGCTGTTCTTCGCCCATGGGTTCAACGTGCGCTTCGGCCTGATCGAGGCTCCCGAGGGCGTCGACGTGGCCATGGTCGCACCCAAGGGCCCCGGTCACCTGGTGCGGCGCACCTACGAGGGCGGTGGCGGCGTGCCGGCCCTCATCGCGGTCCAAGCCGACGCGTCCGGCAAGGCCAGAGAGCTCGCGCTCTCCTATGCGGGCGCCATCGGGGCCACACGCGCCGGCGTCTTGGAGACCACGTTCGCCGAGGAGACCGAGACCGACCTCTTCGGTGAGCAGGTCGTGCTCTGCGGTGGCCTTACCGCCCTCATCCAGGCCGGTTTCGAGACCCTGGTGGAAGCCGGCTATCAGCCCGAGTCCGCATACTTCGAGTGCCTCCACGAGGTCAAGCTGATCGTCGACCTGATGTACGAGAACGGGATCGCCGGCATGCGCTACTCCATCTCCACCACGGCCGAGTACGGCGACCTGACCCGCGGCCCCCGGATCATCACCGACGCCACCAAGGCGGAGATGCGAAAGATCCTGGCCGAGATCCGCTCGGGGCAGTTCGCCGAGGAATGGATCAAGGAGAACGCCGACGGCCTGCCCCGGTACCGCAAGCTGGCCGAGGAGGGCAAGGCGCACCCGGTGGAGAAGGTCGGTGCCGAGCTGCGGGCCATGATGCCGTTCATCTCGGCCGGCGCCAGCCGTCCCCAAGACGTCTCCGGTGGTTGATCCGGCCTCCTGGGCCGGAACACCGCTGCGTACCTTCGAGGACTTCCCCGTCGGCACCAGGGTGGATCTGGGGACCTTCACGCTGACCGCCGCCGACGTCGTGGCGTTCGGGTCCCGCTATGACCCCCAACCGTTTCACACCGACCCAGCTCAGGCAGCATCAGGCCCCTTCGGGGGCCTGGTCGCCAGTGGTTGGCAGACGGCAGCGTCGGTGATGCGGCTCTACGTCGACGCCATCCTGACCGGCACCGACTCGCGCGGTTCCCCCGGCATCGAGAACCTCCGCTGGCTGAAGCCCGTTCGCCCCGGCGACGTGATCGCCGCCGTTGTCACCGTCGTCGACGCTCGGCGCTCGACCAAGACCAAGGGCCGCGGCACCCTCCGCCTCGAGTGGGAGGCTCGCAACGGCGATGGCGACATGGTGTTCACCATGGCCGGCCGGGGCCTGTTCGGCACCCGAGCCGTCGATGGTGGCGAGATCCGCTCGTCTCCGCTGCGCTGACGGGGATCGTCAGCGCCGTCGACCGTGCGCCAGGGGGCGACGCCGAGCCCGGAGGTGCCGCGCCGTGAGGAGCGTGACCAGGCCGAGGATCACGGCGGCGACCGGTGCGGGCCACAGTGAGCCCACGCTGTCGCCGCCGGGGTTGAGGCCGGCCAGGAGCCCGCCGTTGGTGCTGGCTGCGGCCACATGGTGGACGGCGGGCACGGCCGGACCCGAGGCCGGGACCGGAGCCGGGGCGGTGGTGGTGGGCCTGGGGGCCGGCTCGGGCTCGGGGAGGCTGACAGGGGGGAGGGCGTCGGCTGCCGGCTCGGTGGCCTCGGGGATCGAGAAGCCCTGGTCGATCAGCATCTTCGCGCTCTGGTCGGCGTTGGCGCCGTGCAGGACCACGGCCAGCATCGTGCGCCCGTTGCGGGTCGCCGCCGCAGCGAGGCAGACGCCGGCCTTGTCGGTGAACCCGGTCTTGACACCGATGCCGCCGGGGTAGGTGCTGAGGAACGTCCTGTTGTGGCTGCCCAGGTTGTACACGGTGCCGTTGGGGCCCGTGAAACGCAGGGCCGGGGCGGAGACGATCTGTGCCAGCCGGGGAACCGACAGCAGGTCGCGGCCGCTGATGGCCAGGTCCCGGGCACTCACCAGATTGCCCCCGTTGATGCCGTGGGTGTCGTCCAGGCCGGAAGGATCGTTGAAGACCGGGTTGTCCACCATGCCGATCTGGTTGGCCGCGTTCTGGAGGACGGGATCGAAGTTCTCCGCCGTGCCGGCGGTCCGCTCGGCCAGCGCGTAAGCCGCGTCATTGGCCGAGATGATGAGCAGCGCCTGGATCACCTCGTCGACGGGCCACTGCTCACCGGCCTTCACCCCGATCTTGTCCGGCTCCACGTTCTCCGCCCGGGCGCTGATCGGGATAGGTGTCGCTGCCGGGAGGTAGGTGGTGGCCACCAGGGCGGTGAGCATCTTGGTGAGGCTGGCCGGCGAGAGGGGCACATGATCGTTGCTGGCGTTGAGGATCCGCCCGGTGGTCGTGTCCACCAGAACATAGGCCTGGGCGGCGGGCATGCCCACCGGGGGGGTCGGCGGGGCTGGGGTCGGCGGGGCTGGGGTCGCCGGGGCGGCGGTGGCGACACCGGCAGGGGCGAAGCCGGCGGAGACTGTGGCGGCGGGCAACGACAGCACCATCATGGCCGTGGCCAGCGCGCCGCTGGCGCGCCGTGCCGCGGGGAAGCGCCGGTCCCACCGGAGCGCCCGGCGAGCTGTACCCGGCGCGGATGGTGGGTTCCGAGCGATGAAAAACTCTAGCGAACGGTCGTCCGGGCGCTCGTCACCCCGGTACGGTCTTTGAGGTGGACGACGACCTCGGGAGCGACGACGCGGGCCTCGTCCTGCAGGACCTGCGCCGTGCTCGCCGCCGACGGCGGACGGAGGACTTCGATCCTTTCGACGCCCTGTACAAGGTCTACATCACCGCCGTGCTCCTCGGTGTGGCCGTGTGGCTGCTCTCCGGTGTCACGGGTGACACGCGGGTCGACGCCGCCACGGTGCACCGCGTCGTCGAACATGGGCCACAGATCGTCGGTGCCGTGATCGGGGTGAGCTTGGGCATCGGCCTGCGATCCGGAGGTCGTGGCGGCCCTTTGGTCATCGAGGCTGCGGATGTCCGCCATGTGCTGCTCTCACCGCTCGATCGAACCGTGGCTCTGCGACCTGTCGCCGTCCGCCAGATGCGCTTCGGCCTCGTGGTCGGAGCCGGCGCCGGTGGGTTGGCCGGGCTGCTGGCCTACCGCCGCCTCCCCGGCGGGTTCGTCGGGTGGGTGGCCAGCGGGGCCGCCGTAGGGCTCCTGACGGCCACCGCGGCCCTGGGCCTGGCCATGGTGGTCGCCGGACGGCGCTACGGCCGGTGGGTGGGTTCGGGTCTGGCCTTGGCGGTGGCCGCATGGTCGGCGGCCGACCTGGCCGAGAAGACCACGACGTCACCAGCGACGCTCCTCGGCGACGTCGCCCTGTGGCCCCTGGAGTTCCGCCTGATCGGCGTCATCGGGATTGCCGCGACCCTGGCCTGTGTGAGCGTCGGGCTGGGAACCGTGGCCGGCAGCTCCATTGAGGCTGCGGAGAGCCGTTCCACCCTCGTGGGCCAGATCCGCTTCGCCGCCACCCTCCGCGACCTGCGGACCGTGGTCGTCCTGCGCCGACAGTTGTCCCAGGAGCTCCCCCGGCAGCGGCCATGGTTCCGCATGCCCCGCAGCGTGGCCCCGGGCGGACGTTCCCGGCGCAGGGCGTTGCCCGTGTGGCGGCGGGGCTGGCACGGCATCCTGCGCTTCCCGGCCCTGCGCTTTGCCCGCCTCGCCGTGCTGGGAGCGATTGCCGGAGCGGCCACCGTCGGGGTGTGGCGGGGGACCACCCCGCTGGTCCTGGTCGCCGGTGCCGCCCTGTACGTGGCCGGCCTCGACGCCGTCGAGCCTCTGGCCCAGGAGATCGACCATCCCGACCGCCGCGACGAGTACTCGGTGGCCGCCGGCGTGCTCGCCCTGCGCCAGTTGGGGCCGTCGGTGGTGTTGATGATCCTGGTGTCGCTGATCGGCTACGTCGTGGCCGTGGCCGCCACCGGAGGGGACGCCAACGCCGTACAGCTCGGCGCTGTGCTGGTCCTGCCGGCCGCCCTGGCAGCCACCGCGGCGGCGACGATCAGCGTCGTGCAGGGGGCGCCGAGCACCTTCAGCTCGACCGACGTGATGTTGCCCCCCGAGGCGGCCGGGGCCAGGGCCATCGGCCGCATCATCATCCCGCCGGTGGTGGCGACCGCAGGCATCGCCCCGATCCTCTCCGGCCGCTCACCGGCCGCTCATGTGAGTCCCCTGCAGTCGGTCATCGGCCTCGAACCACCCCTGCTCATCCTGGTCGTCCTGGTCGGCGTCTGGCTGCGCTACCGGGACAACATCCGGGCCACCTTTGCGTCGGCCCTCCAGGAAGCTGGCAGCAAGGGTCAAGCCCGCAGCACCTGAGGCCCCTGCCGTTCGGAACCCTGCCGTTCGGAACTGCTGCAGCGGGTAACGTCATCGGCTCATGGCTTCACGATCGGCCCCCGCCGACCCCCCGGCGCTGGCCACGGTCGGTCTGACCAAGACCTACGGGGATCTGGTGGCCCTCGAGCCACTCGATCTCGTCGTCCCCGACGGCCAGCGTGTGGTGCTGGTCGGCCACAACGGATCGGGCAAGACGACGCTCATGCGCATGGCGTCGGGCCTGCTGGAGCCGAGCGCAGGCACCGTGGAGATCGCCGGGGTGCCCGCCGGGTCCATCGAGGCCCGCGCAGTCCTGTCGTACCTGCCGGACAACCCGGTCCTCTACGACGACCTGTCGGTGCTCGAGCACGTCGAGTACACGTGCCGCCTGCACGAGGCGGAGGACTGGGAGGAGCGGGCCATCGCCCTCCTGGAGGACCTGGGCCTGTCGCACCGGGCCGACGACCTGCCCTCCCGGTTCAGCCGTGGTCTACGCCAGAAGACTGCCATCCTCCTGGCGCTCATCCGTCCCTTCGGTGTGCTCATCGTCGACGAGCCCTTTGTGGGGTTGGACCCCCAGGGACGGGAGGCATTCGTCGAGCTCATCGATGACGCCGCCGGTGCCGGAGCCACCGTCGTCGTCGCTACCCACCAGCTGGAGTACGTGGCCAAGGCCGACCGTTGCGTCGCCCTGCGCGACGGTGCCGTGGTCTACGACGGGCCGCCCGGCGGGGCCGATGTGCTGTCCCTCGTCGGCTGAGCAGCCCGGCGGCGTCGTGGTCTTAGCCCAGGGCGTCGACGACGTGGTCGACGCAGGCGGTGAGGGCGGCGACGTCGGCGGGCTCGACAGCGGGGAACATGGCGACGCGCAGCTGGTTGCGGCCCAGCTTGCGGTACGGCTCGGTGTCGAGGATCCCGTTGGCTCGAAGCACCCTGGCCACAGCCGGCGCGGAGATCGCCTCGTCGAGGTCGATGGTCCCCACCACGTGGCTGCGGTCGCCGGGCTCGGCCACGAACGGCGTCGCCCACGGTTGCTTGTCGGCCCAGTCGTAGAGGATCGTGGCCGACTGGTCGCAGCGGCCGGCGGCGAACTCCAGGCCACCGCCGTCGAGCATCCAGTCCAGTTGGGCGACGAGCAGCACCAGGGTGGCAACGGCCGGTGTGTTGTAGGTCTGGTCCAGACGGCTCTGGTCGATAGCGATGGACAAATCGAGCGAAGCCGGGACCCACCGAAGCGAAGCGCGGATCCGGGCGACCCGCTCCACGGCGGCAGGGGAGAGGGCGGCCAGCCACAGCCCTCCGTCGGAGGCGAAGCACTTCTGTGGGGCGAAGTAGTAGGCGTCGACCTCCCGGGCGTCGAAGCGCAGTCCTCCGGCCCCGGAGGTGGCGTCGACGGCGACCAGAGCGCCGGGGGCCATGCCGGCCGGTCGGTAGGGGGTCATGGCCACGCCCGTCGAGGTCTCGTTGTGGGTGAGGGCGTAGAGGTCAATGTCGCTGCCGGGGCGGGGGGCGGGGCGAGACCCGGGGTTGGACTCGATCACCTGGGGCGCGTCGAGATGGGGGGCGGCCGCGCACACCTGGGCGAACTTGGACGAGAACTCACCGAAGGACAGGTGCTGGCTTCGCCGCTGCACCAGACAGAGGCTGGCCACGTCCCAGAACGCGGTGGCGCCTCCGTTGCCGACCACGATCTCATAGCCGTCGGGTAAGGAGAACAGCTCCGCCAGGCCGGCTCGCAGGCGGCCGACGAGGGACTTGACCGCAGGCTGGCGGTGGCTGGTGCCGACCACCGTGTTGGCGACGTCGGCCAGGGCCACCATGGCCTGGGGGCGGACCTTCGACGGGCCCGCACCGAAACGACCGTCGGAGGGCAGCAGGGCGGCCGGGATGCGGATGTCAGCTTCTGAGGTGCCGGTCACTGTGCCAGCATGGCAGCAATGCCTCGTATCTCCCAACGCATTGCCTCGGTCAGCGAGTCCGCCACCCTGGCCATCGACGCGAAGGCCAAGGCCCTCAAGGCAGCCGGCTCCGACGTCATCGGCTTCGGTGCCGGCGAACCCGACTTCCCGACCCCGGCGCACATCGTCGAAGCCGCCGCCGCCGCCTGTGGCGACCCCAAGACCCACAAGTACAGCCCGGCGGCCGGCCTGCCGGAGCTGCGCGCCGCGGTGGCCGCCAAGACCCGCCGCGACTCGGCCTATGACGTCACCGCCCCCCAGGTCCTGATCACCAACGGGGGCAAGCAGGCCGTCGAGCAGAGCTTCGCCGTGTTGCTCGATCCCGGCGACGAGGTCATCGTCCCGGCGCCGTACTGGACGACCTACCCCGAGGTCATCGCCTTGGCCGGAGGCCGGACGGTGGCCCTGGCGACCACCGGGGCCAGCGGTTTCAAGGTCACCGTGGACCAACTGGAGGCGGCTCGCACGGAGCGGACCAAGGTCCTGCTGTTCGTGTCGCCCTCCAACCCGACCGGGGCCGTCTACCGCCACGAAGAGATCGCCGCCATCGGTCGGTGGGCGGTCGAACACGGCATCTGGGTGATCACCGACGAGATCTACGAGCATCTGGTGTACGGCGATGCCGAGTTCCACTCCATGCCGGTCCTCGTGCCGGCGCTGGCCGATACCTGCATCGTCATCAACGGCGTGGCCAAGACCTACGCCATGACGGGCTGGCGGGTCGGGTGGATGATTGGTCCCACCGACGTCGTCGCCGCTGCGGCCAACCTCCAGTCGCACACCACCTCGAACGTCTGCAACGTGGCACAGCGCGCCGCCCTGGCCGCCGTAGAGGGCCCCCTCGATGCGGTGGCGACGATGCGGGCCACCTACGACCGGCGTCGCCAGACGATCCTGGGGCTGTTCAGCGACATCGAAGGGGTCGAGTGCGTGGAGCCCGAAGGGGCGTTCTACGCGTTCCCCAGCTTCGACGGTGTCCTCGGTCGCGCCATCGCCGGGCGCGTCCCGCGCTCGACCCTGGAGCTGGCCGACATCGTCCTGGAGGAGGCAAAGGTGGCGTTCGTGCCGGGCGAGGCGTTCGGGGCTCCCGGCTACGGTCGCTTCTCCTACGCCCTGGGCGAGGAGGCCATGGTGGAAGGCGTCACCCGGGTGGCCAAGCTGCTGCGCTGAGTCGTCCCCGGCCTGGCGGCGCTCCGGGGTTGGTGCCCGAAGCGTCCCTTTGCCACCATGGCCGGATGCAACGGGTCCTGGTCACCGAAGCGATCGCTGAACCGGGACTGGAGGTCCTGCGTGGCGCCGGGCACCTCGTCGACGTCCGCCTGGGGCTCGATCCCGCAGCGCTGCTGGAGGCTGTGGCCGGGGCACATGGCCTGATCATCCGTTCCGCCACCCAGGTGGACGCGGCCGTCATCGAAGCGGCGAGGGATCTGATCGTCGTCGGCCGGGCCGGGATCGGCCTGGACAACGTCGACGTGGCCGCCGCCACCCGACGTGGTGTGCTGGTGGCCAACGCGCCGCAGTCCAACATCATCTCCGCTGCCGAGCACACCATGGCGTTGCTGCTGGCCCAGGCCCGCAACGTGGCCCAGGCGCACAGCGCCTTGATAGCCGGTCGTTGGGAGCGCGCAGAGTGGGAGGGCGTGGAGCTGCACGGCAAGACCCTCGGCGTGGTCGGCCTCGGCCGGGTCGGCGCCCTTGTCGCTCAGCGGGCGGCGGCCTTCGGGATGCACCTGGTGGCCTACGACCCCTATGTCTCCGCCGAGCGGTCCCGGCAGCTGGGCGCCGAGCTGCTGGCGCTCGACGAGGTCGTCCGCCGCTCGGACTTCCTCACCGTCCACCTGCCGCGCACGCCCGAGACTGTCGGCCTGATCGGCACCGAGCTGCTGGGCCTGGCCAAACCGGGCCTGCGGATCGTGAACGTGGCCCGGGGCGGGATCGTCGACGAGACGGCACTCGCGGAAGCGCTTGACGCCGGCATGATCGCCGGTGCCGCCCTCGACGTGTTCGCCGTCGAGCCGACCACCTCCTCGCCTCTCTTCGCGTCCGACAAGGTTGTGGTCACCCCTCATCTGGGAGCCAGCACCCGGGAGGCTCAGGACAAGGCGGGGCTGGCCATCGCCGAGCAGGTCCTGTTGGCGCTCGATGGCCGACTGGTGCCGTTCGCGGTCAACATCGCCGCCTCCGAGGTTCCCGAGGCTGTTGCCCCCTTCGTGCCCCTCGCCGAGCAGCTCGGGCGCCTGTGGGCCTCGATGACCCGGGAGCTGCCCCGGGAGGTGGAGGTCGGCTACGAGGGCGGTCTGGCCGACGCCGACACCCGCCTGCTGACCCTCTCGGTGCTGCGAGGGGTGTGCTCCGTTGCCTCAGACGAGCCCGTGTCGTGGGTCAATGCCGCTCAGATAGCCGAGGAGCGGGGTCTGAGCGTCCGCTCGACGACGGCGTCGGCCACCGGTGACTACGTCAACCTGCTGACCGTTCGCGGCGGCCCCCACGCCGTGGCCGGGACGATCTTCGCTCACAACGGCGTGCACCGGATCGTCATGGTCGACGACCACGACATCGAGCTGCCCCTGGCCCGTTGGATCCTGGTGGTTCGCAACGACGACAGCATTGGCGTGGTGGCTGCGGTGGCAGCTGTGATCGCCCATGCCGGCCTCAACATCGTGGACCTCAAGCTGGGGCGCAGCGCGGCGGGCGGCACGGCGATGATGGCACTGTCGTTCGAGCAGCCCGTACCCCTTGAGGTGGTCGCCGCCCTCACCGACACCCGCGGGGTCCTCGACGCCTCCCTGCTGGCCGAGGTGTGATGTCTCAGCCTGCTACCGCTTGGCCCGCGTGAAGCCGTCGGCCTCCGCGTCGGCCGCACTGCGGTAGCAGCGGTCGGCCTTGGTCCGTTCATACGCGAACATCCCGGGGAGGTGGAACAACCCACTGCGGACCTTCACCTTGATGGGATGGCTCGGGTCGCAGGTGCCGTTCTCTGCCGGTTGGTGCCACCGCTCAGAGCGCCGGGAGCGCCGGGACCGTGCGGCGGCACCGACCTCGACGCCCGCGGCTGCTTCCCTGGCGGAGGGGACATCGACCTGGATGGAGGCCAGGCGTTCGCGCACCCGGTCGAGGTTCCCAGGCTCGGCGCCGGCCCGGCCTCGACGGCGGCCCGGCGCCGGCTCAGCGCCAGGGTCGCCACCGGCTGGGTGGACGTGGTCGTCGGCGGCCTGCGGGGACTGCGAGGCGGGTTCGACCGGGCCTGGAGTCACAGCTGGGGGGGTGACAGGCGGGGGCGCGTCCGGCTGCGGGGCTGGGGCACCGCCCACCGGTGCGCCTTCGAGCGGCTCCGGTTCAACAACGTCCCCAGGCGGCGAATCCACCTCGACGCTTACCCGGGCCGGGGTGGGCCGGGCGGTGTCGCTGCGAACGGTGGCAAGGTTGCTGAACGTCGAGGCGGGGGGCAGGGCCGGAGCGCGGTGGCCGCCGCTCAGCGCCGGCGGGCCGGGGGGCGTCAGCGGGGGCCCCGAGGACTGGCCCGCGCCTCGTTCGGCCCGGTTGGCCAGAGCCTGGCGGAGGGCCCACAACCCGCCAACAGCCAAGCCGAGGAGCAACAAGCGACGCACCCGACGGCTCATCCGCTCAACCGTAGTGCGCCGTCACCAGGAAGGGTCGCCCAGGAAGGCGCCTGCGCAGCGGCGGCGCCGGTCGGTCACCCAGTGGTGGTGGGGAGCCAAGCCGACCGCCCGGGCTCGAAGGCGTCGATGGCCTCGCCATGGCGCAGCGTCAGGCCCACGTCGTCGAGACCCTCGAGGAGACGGCGGCGGGTGAACGAGTCGAGCGGGAACGTCCCCTCGATGCCCGCCGCCGGGGCGGCGATGCTCAGTCGGGCCACGTCGATCGTGATCTCCAGGGACGGATCGGCCGCCACCGCGGTGAGCAGGGTCTTGCCGAGGGCGGCGTCCACCTCGACGGGCACCAACCCGGCCTTGGTGGCGTTGTTGCGGAAGATGTCGCCGAAGCGAGACGAGATCACCGCACGGAAGCCGTAGTCGGTCAAGGCCCACACGGCGTGCTCCCGCGACGAGCCGGTACCGAAGTTTGCGCCCGCCACCAGGATGGTTCCCCCGGCGTACTCCGCCCGGTTGAGGACGAACTCGCGATCGTCACGCCATTCCCCAAAGAGCCCCTTGCCGAAGCCGGTGCGTTCGACCCGCTTGAGCCAGTCGCTGGGGATGATCTGGTCGGTGTCAACATCGGAGCGATCCAGGGGGACGGCGGTCCCGGTGATCACGTCTACGGGTTCCATCGCTCGTTCGTCCTCTCGTTGGTTTGGTCGGTGCTAAGAAAGATCCGCGGGGGCGGCAAAGTGGCCGGCGACGGCGGTGGCGGCCGCCACCTCCGGCGAGACCAGATGGGTGCGGCCGCCGCGGCCCTGACGCCCCTCGAAGTTCCGGTTCGAAGTCGATGCCGCCCGCTCGCCGGGGCTCAGCTTGTCGGGGTTCATGGCCAGGCACATCGAGCAGCCGGGAAGGCGCCACTCGACCCCGGCGGCGGTGAAGATCCTGTCGAGGCCCTCGGTCTCTGCCTGGGCCTTGACCTGGCCCGAGCCGGGCACCACCAGCACCCGCGTCGTGTCCGCCACCCGGCGGCCGTCGAGTACGGCAGCCGCCGCCCGCAGGTCCTCGATGCGGCCATTGGTGCACGAGCCGATGAAGACGGTGTCGACGGGGATGTCGCGCATCGGCGTCCCCGCCGTCAGGCCCATGTATGCCAGGGCCCGACCGGCGGACTCCCGGGCGGAGGGTTCGTCGAAGTCGGCGGGGTCGGGCACCGACGACCCGATGGGGATCACCTGGCCAGGGTTGGTGCCCCATGAGACCTGGGGGGAGAGGACCGATGCGTCGATGGTGACCGTCTTGTCGAAGGTGGCTCCGTCGTCGGTCCGCAGCGCCCTCCAGTCATCGACGGCCCGCTCCCATGCATCGCCTTGGGGGGCGTGGGAGCGTCCCTTCAGGTAGGCGAACGTGGTCCGGTCGGGGGCCACCAGGCCGGCTCGGGCCCCGGCCTCGATCGACATGTTGCACACCGTCATCCGCCCCTCCATCGACAGGGCCTCGATGGCCGAGCCGCGGTACTCGATGATGTGGCCCACCCCGCCGCCCGTGCCGATCTGGCCGATGATGGCCAACACGATGTCCTTGGCCGTCACGCCTGCGGGTGTCTCCCCGGTGACCTCCACGGCCATCGTCGCCGGGCGGTTCTGGGTGAGGGTCTGGGTGGCCAGGACGTGCTCGACCTCACTGGTCCCGATGCCGAACGCCAACGCCCCGAACGCCCCATGCGTCGACGTGTGGCTGTCACCGCAGACCACGGTCATCCCCGGCTGGGTGAGACCGAGCTCGGGGCCGATGATGTGGACGATCCCCTGATGCGGGTCGCCCATGGCGTAGATCGGGATCCCTGCATCGGCGCAGTTGGCGGCCAGCACCTCCATCTGCTGGGCGGAGATCGGGTCCTCGACGACCATGCCGGTGGTCGGCACGTTGTGGTCCATGGTGGCCACCGTCAACTCGGGCCGGCGGACCCGGCGGCCCTCCAGGCGCAGGCTCTCGAAGGCCTGCGGTGAGGTGACCTCGTGGACCAGGTGGAGGTCGATGTAGAGCAGGTCGGGCTCGCCCTTGGCTTGGCGAACCACATGGCGGTCCCAGACCTTCTCGGCAAGCGTCTTCGGAGACATCAGCGGCTTCTCACAATCTGAGATAGGTTCTCGGGCTATGGGAACGAGTGTAAACCCCGCAGCGCCCTCGGCGCCGGGCGACCAGGGCCGGGGGCCCGTCAGCAGGGTCGGGGTGGTCGACAAGGCCGTCGGCATCCTCGAGGCGCTGAGCGGCGGACCGATGGCGCTGGCCGGCCTTGCCACGGCCACCGGCATGCCTCGGGCGACCGCCCACCGCCTGGCCGCCGCCCTCGAGGTCCACGGCCTCGTCGGCCGCGACACCGCTGGGCGCTTCGTCCTCGGTGAGCGTCTGATCACCCTGGCCCGGTCGGCAGGACCTGGAGGTCGCAGCCTGGCCGACGTGGCGATTCCCGCCCTGGCTGCCCTCCGGGACCGGACCGGGGAGAGCACGCAGCTCTACGTCGCCTCGGGTGGCCAGCGGGTGTGCGTGGCGTCGCTCGAATCCCCCTACGGGCTGCGGACCATGGTGGCCGCAGGGGCGGCCCTGCCGATGGATCGGGGATCGGCGGCCCGGGCCCTCACCGACCACCAGGACCTGGCCAGGCGAGGGTGGGTGCAGAGCGTGGAGGAACGGGAGGCGGGCGTGGCGTCGGTGAGCGCACCCGTCCGGGCCGACGGGGTCATCGTGGCCGCCGTGTCGGTGTCGGGACCCCTGGGTCGCACCAGCCGGCAACCGGGCCGGCGATACGGCGAGGCGGTGGTTGACGCCGCCCGGATGGTGGAGCGGGCCTTGAGCCCCGGAGACCGGTAGCGATGGTTCCGAGGTTCAGGGGTCGGCCACCCGCTGGCAGGCCTCGACGAGGGCGGGCACGAAGCGATCCGGCGCTTCCACGCACGATCGGTGGCCCCCGGCCACCGACAGGCTGAAGGCATCGGGGATGACCTCGGCCAGTCGCCGCTGGCGCTCGGGGGAGACCGTCTCGTCCTCCGTGGTCACGATGACGGCGGTAGGCACGTCGACGTTCGCTATCCATGAGGATGAGTCGTAGCGGAGGACGGCTGCTCCGGCGCCCAACAGACCGGCGGGATCGGCGGCTCCCCACTCCTGGGCTGCCCACCCGGCCAGGGGCGATCCGCCGGGTGGAAACGTCGACTGCGCCATGCGCCGCATCCCTGCGGCACGGACCGCCGAGGGGACCGTGGAGGCGGCCAGGCCCAGCCCCAGGGCGGTGGCTGCCACCATTGCCCCGGAGCGGGGATTGCGGGTGAATGTCGACGCCGTGGCGCACAGCACCAGGCCGGCCACCACCTCCCGATGGCGACGCCACAACAGCTGGGCCACGGGCCCGCCCATCGAGTAGCCCGCGACGACGACCGGTCCGACGCCGAGTGCGGTGACCAGACCGGCCAGGTCGTCGGCGCAGTCCTCCAGGCGGAACGGCCGCCAGCTGCGGATGCCCCGACCGTGTCCCCGCAGGTCGGGGGCCACCACCCGGAACTGCTCGGCCAGCGGGGACATCGACCGCCTCCAGGTGAGAGCGGCGGTGGACGCCCAGCCGTGGACGAGAAGGACGTTGCCAAGCGAGGCCCCCGCTCCGCTGTCGGAGATGCCAGCGTCGGCACCCCCGCTGTCCCAAACCCAGGGCGTTCCTCGTCCCGGGATCACCACCCGGTGACCGGGGGGAAGTGGTGGGCTGTCGATGGCCTCGGCGATCGCCATGTTCATCACCCTAGGACGGCCAGGGTCCAACCCCGCGGAGCGAGGGTCGAGCGGGTCTGCCCGGTTCTCGCGCGACCTTGGCGGGCGACAACTGGCAGCGCAGTCGCGAGCATCCACCGCTTCGTGGAAGAAGTTCGGTAAAAGTGTCGAATGGACGACGAAGCGTTGCTTCGGACGCGATGGCATGCCCTGCTACACCCGGGGTCCCTACGACGATGCGCGCTCATCATGAGGACCCTGCAGGCCGCCGTCGGGCAGGATAACTTCCACTTCCTCGTCGAGGCGGACGCCTTCGTCTTGGCGTACCGGCACATCCGACGTTGGCGAATGCCCCTCCCGAAATGTTTTAAGAACTCCTCCTTGTCGCTCGAGCGGGCTGGCCTCCGGCAGCGGTGAGCTGTGTGCTGTGTGTTCCAGCCCTCACCCCGCCCGCGCCGCTTCCAGGGCCGTCAGGTGGCGCTCCCAGGCCCACATTGCCGCCTCTTGGGCCACCTCCGGGTGGTAGCGCCAGCGCAGGAGCTGGCGCTCGGCGTCCTCGCGCCCTTCCCCCAGCTCCACCAGGCTGAGCGCCAGGTGGCGGCTGCGTCGGCGCTGTTGCTCGCCGCTGGGCTCGGTGAGCTGGCGGGCCTGCCACGCGTCGTGGGCAGCCTGGCGTTCCGGGTCCAGACGGGTGAGCTGCCGCCTGTTGAGGGGAGGGAGCGTCCGGCGGACGGCCAACTGGTCGGGAGCGGTGGGCTGCGCCAGCTCGAAGAGAACCAGCCGGTTGACTGACCGCAGAAACGGGGAGTGGCGCCCACCGCGGTCACCCAGGCCGAGTGCCCTGGCCGTCTCGGCCAGCGGGAGCTCGAAGCCGCCGGGTTGCTCGTCGAAGGCGGCCGCCAACCGTCGCAGGAGCCATGTGGTCGACGGACCGAGGATGGCCAACCAGAACTGCTCGACGTAGGCCGAGCGCGGATCGAAGCCGATGCGGTCGATCACGTCGTCGGGCCAGGCGCTGATCGACAGCGTCTCGGACGGATAGGTCAGGAGTGGGTGCATGGGTGCTCCTTGGGGGCTGGGAAGCGGATCTCGCCCGGCTCACCGGATTCCCACCTTGCCGGGCACCCACCACATCACCGGTCGCCCGGCCTGCGCGCTGATCACCAGCCGCCCCGGTGGACGAC
>JALYZO010000064.1 GCA_030945745.1 Actinomycetota bacterium | reverse complement strand
GAGGTCATCAACGACGAAGAGGTCGAGGAGGTGTTCGCTGTCCTCCGCAAGAAGGAGGCGCGGATGCCCACCAACTGGTCGCGTCGCTTCAAGAACCACGTCGAGAAGCTGAAGTCGGGCGACATCTACCAGGTGGCCGAGGTGGTGCGGAACCTGTCGATCCGGGAGAAGGACAAGGGACTGTCCGCAGGCGAGAAGCGCATGCTCACCAAGGCCCGCCAGATCCTCGTGTCCGAGCTCACCTTCGCCATCGGGGTCAACGAGGAAGAGGCCGAGAACAAGCTCGACGAGGCGCTGCTCTAGCCCTCGGGACCCGGCACCCGCCGTTGCCCTTGATCCTGCCCGCCGCTGTCGCCGAACGTCGATGAGCGGCCCGCGGCCCCGAACGCGACGAACCGCCCGGAACCCTCGCCGCTCGCCTCCGGGGGCTCGGACGGCCGACCGGGGCGCCGGCGGTGACCAGGTCGAGGGCCGCCAGGCGGTGGCCGAGTTGCTCGCCGCAGGTCGGCGTCAGGTGATCGACGTGTGGCTGACGGACGACGCCGAGCAGCGATCGGCTCCCGTCGTCGATCGCATCACCGAGCTGGCATCGACCCGAGGCGTTCCCATCCGACGGGTGAACGGTGCCCGCCTGGCCGCCGAGGCCCGTACCGAGGCTCCCCAGGGGGTCCTGGCCCACGCTCGACCCCTCCCGGAAACCGATTTCGACGACCTGTGTCAGCCCGGAGCTGGAGCCGGCACCCCGTTCCTGCTCGCCCTCGACGGGGTCACCGATCCCCAGAACCTCGGGGCCCTCCTGCGCACGGCCGAGGGGGCGGGCGTGACCGGTGTGGTCCTCCCCCGCCACCGGGCGGCCCACGTGACGGCCACGGTGACCAAGGCGGCAGCCGGTGCGGTGGAGCACGTGCCCATCACCGTCGTGAGCGGGCTGCCGGCCGCCCTGGCCAGGGCCGGCGACCTCGGGCTCTGGGTCGTCGGGCTCGATCCCGGCGCCGACCAGAGCCTGTTCGACCTGACGCTGGCCGATCAGGGTGTGGTGGTGGTGCTCGGAGCCGAGGGACGAGGCCTGTCGCGCCTCGTGCGACAACGATGCGACCTCATGCTGAGCATCCCGTTGCGCGGCCGGCTGGGGTCACTGAACGTGGCCGCAGCCGGTGCCCTGGCCCTTTTCGAGATCAGCCGGCGGCGACCTGCGGGGGGCTGAACACCGGGGTGCGGCCTCTGTGCCGGCGAGGTTGCCGTTGACAAGGGCGTGTCAGATAGGTACAACTTTCACGTTAGCTCTAGTCAAAGGGCACTTACCGAGGCTATGTCCGTGCACCGGGCTCGTTGCACCAGGGGAGCGTTCATGTCGCACTATCTCGGTGCCGTCCATGTCGGGTTCAGCGATGACGATCTGGTCATGCTGTTCCGTCAGGGCCACCTGGAAGCACTCGAGTTGCTGTTCGAGCGCTACCGCCGCTTCACCAGGGCAAAGGCCCGGGCCTACTTCCTGGTTGGCGCCGACCGGGACGACATCGAGCAGGAGGGCCTCATCGGCCTGTTCAAGGCCGTCCGCGACTACCGCCCCGAACGCGAGTCGTCGTTCCGCGCCTTCGCCGAGCTCTGCGTGACCCGCCAGATCATGACTGCCATCAAGTCGGCCACCCGCCACAAGCATCAACCGTTGAACCAGTACGTCTCCCTCTCCGGCTTCCGATCGATCGACGGAGGTGACGAGCGGATCGTCGACGACCTCCTCGACGACCACCAGGTGCCCGACCCCGCCGACGTCGTGGTGTCTTCCGAGCGGATGGACGAGATGCGGACCTGCATGGCCGAGATGCTGTCGCGCCTCGAGGTCGACGTCTTGAACCTGTACCTCGAAGGTCGGTCCTACCAGGACATCGGCGAGCTACTGGAGCGTCACCCGAAATCGATCGACAACGCCCTGCAACGGATCAAGCGCAAGCTGGAATCCCACCTCAACGGCGGCGAGCTCACCGAGGTCGCACCCGCCGTCGCCTGAGCGACCCCGCTCGGAAGGG
>JALYZO010000063.1 GCA_030945745.1 Actinomycetota bacterium | reverse complement strand
TCGAAGAACACCGCGACCGCGACCGCGAATCCCACACCCTCACCGGGCTCGTCGTCGAACTCGACCAACTCCGCCAAGGGCTCGAAGCCGTCGCCGCCAAAGTCCGACGCCACGAAGAGCTCCTCCGCCACCTCCAACGCCAGGCCAACAAGACCAAATAGCAGTCTCCGGGCCACGCTCACACCGGACCTGTCGCGAGCCCGGATTGGCCGGATAACCTCAAGGGAGGGGCAAGCAGGAAAGACTGAACCGCTATATCCGTGAAGCGTTCTTGGCCGAGGCCGCCCACCACGGCATCGCCACCCTCGCCGAGCTGAACGACTTGTTCGCAGCGTGGGCCGAGCGGGTGGCCAACCGCCGGACCCACGCCGAGACCCATGAGAGCCCGATTGCCCGGTTCGAGGCCGCAGGCCCGCACCGGGCGGCCGACCCTGGGCGTCTCGCCGAGGCGTTCCGCTGGTCGGTCACCCGCAAGGTGACGCGCACCGCGACGGTCGCCTTGGAGGGCAATGCCTACGCGGTCGACCCGGCGTTGGTCGCCAGGCGCGTCGAGTTGCGTTATGACCCCGAGGACCTCACCCGCATCGACGTGTTCTTCGAGGGACGCCCGGCGGGGGTCGCGACGCCATTCACCATCGGGCGCCACACGCATCGCGCTGTGCCCCAGGCGGCCCGGCCGGACCTTACCCCGACCGGTGTGGACTACCTCGGTCTGGTCGCCGCCGCGCATGACCAAGAGGCTGGAACCGGCGCCAAGGTCGACTTCTCCCAGATGGTGTTCCTTATCGACGGCGACGAGCCCGGAGAGGGGATGGCCCGATGAGCGCGGCGCCGTGGGTCGCCCATTTCGCCCTGGAGCGCACCCCGTTCGGCAAGCGGATAGCGGCGGCCGACCTCTACGCCCGCCCTGCGCACCAAGAGGCGATCGCCCGGATCAACTTCTGCGTGGTCGAGTCCGCCCTGGGCGTTGTGACCGGTGATGTCGGGGCAGGCAAGACCGTCGCGGTGCGCGCCGCGGTGAGCTCCCTCGACCCGACCCGCCATCAGGTGATCTACATCGCCAACCCGGCGTTCGGGACCCGAGGCTTGTATGTGACCATCGTGCGCGCCCTCGGCGCCGCCCCGCGCTACCAGCGAGCCGAGCTGATGGTCCAAGCGGCCGACCTGCTCGCGGCGGAGGAAGCCGAACGCCACCGCCGGGTGGTGCTCGTCTGTGACGAAGCCCACCTGTTGGAACCCGCACAGCTCGAGGAGCTGCGGCTGTTGACCAACGCCGAGATGGACTCCGCCTCGGCGTTCGCCGGGATCCTCGTCGGCCAGCCCACCTTGAACCGTCAGCTGCGCATGGGGACCTTCGCCGCGCTCGACCAGCGCATCGCTACCCGCTTCTTGGTCAAAGCGATGGACATCGGCGAGTCCGCCGCCTACCTACGCCATCACCTGGCCCTCGCCGGGCGGGCCGAGCCGCTCTTCGCGGATGACGCCGTCGCCCGCTTGCACCGTGTCGCCGGTGGCCTGCCCCGGGCGCTCAACAACGCAGCGACCGCCGCGCTGATCGCCGCAGCAGCAGAGGGCAAGGATCTCGTCGACGACGCCTGCGCGAAGAAGGCGGTCGCCGAGCTGACCCGCGACTGATGCCCCCCGACCTCCGCGACGCAGCGGTCCTTGCCGCCCCGGCCGGCTGGCCTGAGCCACCAGCCGACGAGGCGTTCTCAGGCCTCGCCGGTGAGATCGCCCAGACCATCGCTCCCCACACTGAGGCCGACCCCGTCGCCATCCTCGCCCAGACCCTCGTCGGCGCCGGGGCGGTCATCGGTCGCGACGCATGGTTCGAGATCGAGGCCACCCGACATCACCCCGGCGAGTTCGCCGTGCTCGTCGGCGACTCGGCCAAGGCTCGCAAGGGCTCGTCGTGGGACCATGTCGCCCGGGTCCTCACCGCCACCGATCCCGCCTTCGCCGGCCTGGTCCACACCGGCCTGTCCACCGGCGAAGGCCTCATCTGGGCGGCGAGAGGCGAGCACCGGCGCCTGCTGGTGGTCGAACCTGAGTTCGTCAGCGTGCTCAAGGCCACCGCCCGGGACCTCTCCACCCTCTCCCCGGTGCTGCGCGCCGCGTGGGACGGCCGGCCCCTCGCCATCTTGACCCGGACCGCCCCCGTGCACGCCGCGGCCGCCCACATCAGCCTCGTCGGCCACATCACCCGAACCGAGCTCGCCCACCACCTCGACGCCATCGAGGCCGCCAACGGCTTCTTGAACCGGTTCGTCTTCCTCGCCTGCCGCCGCCAGCGGCTCCTTCCCGAAGGCGGCCACCCCGACCCCCTCGCCGGCAGCGGCCTCACCGAGCGCCTCGCCCAACATCTCAACCTCGCCCGCCACGCCGGCCAGCTCCGCCTCGACGACCGATCCCGGGGCCTTTGGCACGACATCTACGCGCGCCTCGCCGCCGAACCCGCCGAGGGGCTCGCAGGCTCGCTTGGGGCCAGGGCCGAAGCGCACGTCCTGCGCCTCTCCATGCTCTACGCCCTCACCGACGGCCAGGAGACCATCCGCTGCTCCCACCTGCGATCAGGGCTCGCCCTGTTCGACTACACCACCCGCTCTCTCACCTGGGCAACCGCAAGCACCGCCGCCGACCCCGTCGCGGAGCAGATCGCAGCCGCCCTCGACTCCAGCGCGGATGGGCTCACCCGCACCCAGCTACGCGACCTCTTCGGGCGCAACCAGTCCGCCGCTCGCATCGACGCCGCGCTCGCCGCCCTCGCCAGCAACCAACGCGTCTCGCGGCACCGGACCCCCACCGCAGGACGACCCGCCGAGATCTGGACCGCCCGCCAACCCTGAACCCGCCGCGCCCTACAGCCGTGAGCCGCAACAGGCCAGGGCGGTCAAGGGACGGCCGCAGGCCGAGCGAGGACACGAAGCGAGCACAGCGAGCGCAGTCCCGCAGCGACCCTTGACGGCCCGCTCAGACACGGCCCCGCCATCCTCGAACAAGAAGCCCGCCAGGGCTTCTTGGAAGCGCCTCTTGGCTCCCCGCCACCACGACCTTCAGTCGTTCGGTCGTCCCCGCCACAGCATCACCATCCCGCCGTCCCCTGACCATCCAACGTGACCGAGACATGATCAAACAACGAAGCCGACAACAGCGCATCAGATGGTTGTTGTCCAACTCGGCGTCGCTGCCCTCATGCCAACGGCGCCACCAAACCCTGAACCCGCCCGGGGTGTGCCCGAGCGGGTAAAAGGCGTTGAGCACCACCCGATCCACGCAGTCATAGCTGCCCGACAGCAGATCCCCGTAACGTTCACTCACCGCATCGACCATGCAATGACGCTACGACCGTTCTTGACCACCCGCCCTCACCAACAGCTGCCCGAAGGGCCACCCGTTCCGAGCGAAGTCTCGGACCGGACGTAGCTACTTGCTCCTGAAAAAATGTTGTGAAAAAGGGCTGTGACCTGCGTGTTTGTGCGTGAGGGTCCTCGTGTTGGGGGTCGAATGAGGTGATGATGGTCCAAAACCCTTGCGCGAGAAGGGATCTGGACCATCATGTTGCGCACCATCAACGCCGAGCCCACCTTGTGGGACGCGATCCTGCCGGAGTGCTGTCTGGGATTGCCTCCGATGTTGGCCGAGGTCGACGCCTTGTTGGACGACGCTCGGTTCTTCGAGCCGTTCGTGCCGTTCTTCTCGGCCCGGACAGGCCGGCCGTCTATCCCGATGGAAACCTATCTGCGGATGATGTTTCTGCGGTTCCGCTACAAGCTCGGTTTCGAGACGCTGTGCGCGGAGGTGTCGGACTCGATCGCGTGGCGGCGGTTCTGTCGGATCCCGCTCGACACCGCCGTGCCGCACCCGACCACGCTGCTCAAGATCACCTCCCGTTGCGGTCAGTCGGCCATCGCCGCGTTGAACGAGGTGCTGTTGGCCAAAGCAGCCGAGGCCAAGGTGGTGAGAGTCGACAAGCTGCGAGCTGATACCACGGTTGTAGAGGCCAACGTCGCTTATCCGACAGACAGTGGTCTGCTGGCCAAGGGCGTGGCCCGTCTCGGGGTTCTCGCCGGTCGGGTCAAAGGCGCCGGCCTGGCGAAGCGCACGAAGTTCAGGGACCGGGTCCGCTCGGTGCGACGCCGGGCTCATGATGTGGCGGTGTGGCTGCGTCGACGCTCCGACGAAGCCCGAGACGAGGTGGTCGCCATCACCGGCGAGCTGGCCACCATCGCCGAGGCCACGATCGCCGATGCCAGAGCGGTCGCCGCCAATGCCCGGCGGGCACTGAAGCACCGGGAGCCGGGACCGGCCCGCCCGGCGAAGATCATGGCCACCATCGCCGAGATAGAACAGACCGCCACCGCCCTCGAAGCGATCGTGGCCCAGACCCGGACCCGTATCGCCGGCGCCACCCCTAACGGCGCCACACGAGTGGTGTCGCTCCATGATGTCGACGCCCGCCCGATCGCCAAGGGACGCCTCGGCAAGCCGGTGGAGTTTGGTTACAAGGCCCAGGTGGTCGACAACGTCGACGGGATCGTGGTCGATCATGAGGTGGTGATCGGCAACCCGCCCGACGCCCCGATGCTCGCCCCTGCTGTCGGGCGGGTCAAAGCCCGTTTCGCCAAGGCACCCAAAGCGGTCACCGCCGATCGGGGCTATGGCGAGGCGGCGGTCGACGCCGCGCTGATCGTTCTGGGAGTCACCACGGTGGCCATTCCCCGCAAAGGCAAGCCCGGTGCGGCGCGAACCGCTGTGCAGCGAGGCCGCGGGTTTACCAAGCTGGTCAAGTGGCGTACCGGCTCGGAGGCCCGAATCGCCTGCCTGAAACGGGACTTCGGTTGGCGGCGCACCCTCTTCGACGGTCACCAGGGAGCCCAAGTGTGGTGCGGTTGGGGTGTCCTCGCCCACAACTCGGTCAAGATCGCCGGCCTCACCAAACAGAAAGACCGCCAGAACCGACCACCACCAGCCCGCCGCCTCCCCGGCACCGACCCGCCCACCCCCGCACCGACGGAACGAACCGCTGCTTGACCCGGCACACCGCTTCTCCCGGCGCGCCCCGACGGTCCGCAAGGACCGAAAACGGGGGCCGGGAGAAGCCAAAACGGCCGGGACAGCGCCCCGCACGCCCCACAGCCACCGATCAGCCTGATCCGCTTCAGGGCACACAACATTTTTTCAGGGGCAAGTGTGCGTCCAGAAGCCCGGGCGCCACGTCAAGAGAGGAGGATGCTCGAATGAGATGACGTAACCGGGCGCCAAGCTCAGGTCAGCCAGCCGGTGCGAGTCCGGTCCGAGGAGACGTCAGGGTCCTCGGTAGCGCGGCTCCCGGCGTCGGGCGAGAGCCCGGGGTCGAAGCGGAGCAACAACACCCCATAGAGGGGGTGGCAACTGACCGGTCCGCAGCATGAAGCGAAGTCTGCGGCGCCGTCATGAAAATCCCCGTGTGAGCGGGGGCCAAGGGGGAGTCGAGCCGCCACTTGCACGGTGAAGGCCACGGACGGCACCAGAGATCCTGAAGCGGGTGCTTATGAACCTCCCGGCGTATGGGACGTGGAACGGTCAGAAGGTTGTCCTGGGAACTGGAGAGAGCCTCCTCGGCCCGCCCCTGCGGGGAGCGGAACACGCTCGTCTATAACCGGCGACCCCGGGAAGTGGCGTAGCGGCCGAGAGGCAGTCGGAGGGGGTCATAGGAGCGTCGACGGCCGGGACAACATAACCCGACCAGAGC
>JALYZO010000050.1 GCA_030945745.1 Actinomycetota bacterium | reverse complement strand
CTCCAGGCCAGCAGCTACACGGTGCGAGCCGGCGACACCCTCAGCGCCATCGGTTTCAACTACGGCGCGTCGGTGTCCTCTCTGGCATCGGCCAACGGCATCGCCAACCCCGACCACATCGTCACCGGTCAGGTGCTCAAGGTGCAGCTCCCCCCGTACACGGTTCGCTCCGGCGACACGCTCAGCGCCGTCGGGCAGCGCTTCGGGCAGTCGATCGCCGGGCTGGCCAGTGCCAACAGCATCGCCGATCCCGACCTGATCCTCGTCGGCCAGGTCCTCCATGTCGGCGGCGGTGTGCTCCCGCCCGCTGCCCAGCCCCAAGCTGCAGCCCCGCCTGCAAAGGCCGCCCCGGCCCCCGCACCTGCTCCCGCGGCGCAGGCCCGGCGGGCGGCACCGGTGGCGCAGGCCCGGCCGGCGGCACCGGTGGTGGCGGCTCCACCAGCCCCGGCCACCCCAGCGGCGCCAGCGCTCGTCGGGTCTGGCACCTACACGGTGCGGGCGGGCGACACCTTGGGTGCGATCGCTGCCACGTTCCACGCGTGGACGGCGTCGTTGGTGGCAGCAAACCACCTGCCCGGCGCGGACGCGATCTCGGTCGGCCAGGTGCTCCAGGTCGGCGGCCAGGGGGCCAACGCCCCCAAGCCGGCTGCCGCTGCTGCCCCCACCCCGGCGGTGGCCGTCGCAGCTCCGGCCCCTGCGCCGGCACCGGCCGCTCCGGTGGCGTCGAGCCCGCCACCCCCGACCAGCTCAGCCGGCGGGCAGTCGCTCGGCAGCTTCGTCGTCACCTGCTACAACGACGCGGGGGACACGGCCAGTGGGGTCCCGGCTGGTCCCCACACGGTTGCGGTCGATCCGTCGGTGATCCCCCTGGGCACCACCATCACCATCCAAGGGGTCGGGACCCGGATCGCCCAGGACACGGGTGGCGCCATCAAGGGCCACCGCCTCGACGTGTGGATGCCCACAGCCGCCGCCTGCGACGCCTTCGGCGTCCAGACGCTCCATGTCACCAGGCCCTGAGGGCCGTAGCGCACAGGGCCGAGGTCGCACAGGGCCGTAGCGCGGACGCCTCCTCCCGTCAGCGGTGTGGCGGGGGATCGCCCGGCTGCAAGGGTGGGTCGGGGGAATGGCTTCCGACGTCGAGGACGGGTGACAGCTTGGCCGCCCGGTGCACCAGGCGTCCGGCGACGACCCGGCCGGCCAGGGCCCGGACGGGAGGGACCATGAGCAGCAGGCCGACGACGTCGGTGACGAAACCGGGGATGCACACGAGCAGCCCAGCGGCCAGCAGCACGACCCCGTCGAGGGCCTCGCGACCGGGCAGCTCACCGGCGGCCAGGCGTTGCTGGGTCCGGCGCCACACCCCGAAACCGGCACGGCGGACCAACCACGGGCCTGAGGCGCTGATCAGCAACAGTGCCAGGATGGCCGGCGCCACCCCGACGACCCTGGCCACCTCGATCAGCACGTACAGCTCGACCCCGATGACCACGACGACGGCGAGCACGACCGACATGACTCGACGGTACTCCCGCCGGCGGCCTCTCGAGGGCACCCCGGCAAGGTGCAGCCACCGTGCTGCCCTCGAATCCGTGGTGACCCAGAGCCGTGCTGATCGTCCGCCCCATCGGTCCCGGCGCCGGCCGGTACTACGCCGACAGCCCCGTTCCCGGGACCTGGGTGGGCGGCGGTGCCACGGCGCTTGGCCTGGGCGGCGACGTCGATCTGGGAGACCTGGCCGAGGTGCTGAGCGGCTGCCACCCCGGTGCCGGGCCGATCGGTGATCCCCGCCACCCTCGCCGGCGGGCCGGGTGGGACCTGACCTTCGCCGCCCCCAAGGGGATGTCCCTCGTCGCCGCGGTGACCGGCGGTGGCGCTGGCCATGACCTGGGCGACGTGCACCGCCGCGCCGTGGACGAGGCGCTCAGCTTCGCCACCAGGCATGCGTGCTGGGTCCGGCGGGGCGAAGCCGGCTACGAGCACGCCGGCGACGGCATGGTCGCCGCTCGCTTCGAGCACCCGACGAGCGCGACGGGCGACCCCCACCTCCACACCCATGTCCTCCTGGTCAACGCCCTGCGGGCCGAGGACGGGAGATGGTCGGCGGTGGCGGTCAGCCCGTTGTGGCGCTCGGAGCGGGAACTGGCTGCCATCTACCGCCTCGGCCTCCGCCACCACCTGCGGATGGCCGGCCACCACCCGGCGTGGACCATCGGGGCGGACGGGAACGCGGACCTGGCGGACGTTCCCCGCCCGGCGATCATCGCCGCCAGCCGACGGGCCACCCAGATCGACGACCACCGCCGGGACGGTCGGCCGACCGCAGGGCGCAACGCGGCGAGGGCGGTGACCAGGAGCCGGGGCCCGGCGGTTGATCCCGGCGCGTGGCGCACCGCTGTGGGCAGAGCCGGCCTCGACAACGAACGGGCCGTCGCCATCCTGTCCGGCGACGGCCGAGGGGCCCCCGAGCCGGCGGCGTTCGAGGCCGGACGCGTGGGCGAGGCGTTGGCCGCCAAGGCGTCGACATTCACCATCCGTGACGTCATCCGCACCATCGGCGACACGTCCGCCCCGGGGATGACCGCAGCCGACGCCGAAGCCTACGCCGAGGGGTTCTGCGCCCGCGCCGTACCAGCCGGCCCCGGGCGCTGGACCACGCCCGAGGCGCGAGCCGCCGACCACGCCGTCGTGGTGCGCATCGCCGAGCGGGCCACGGCCGGCGTGGGCACCGTCGCCGAACGACGGCTGGAGGCGTCCGCGGCCGACCCGACC
>JALYZO010000001.1 GCA_030945745.1 Actinomycetota bacterium | reverse complement strand
CGAGCTGGATGAGGTGGCTCTCGTCGCCGAACAGGAACTCGGCCAGCGTCTTGGCCAGCTCGGTCTTGCCCACGCCGGAGGGACCCAGGAAGATGAACGAGCCGCTGGGACGCTTGGGGTCCTTGAGGCCCGCCCGTGTGCGTCGGATGGCCTGGGACACGGCGTGGATGGCGTCTTCCTGGCCCACGACCCGCTTGTGCAGCTCCTCCTCCATGCGCAGGAGTTTGGCCGTCTCCTCCTCGGTGAGCTTGTAGACGGGAATGCCCGTCCACAGGGCGAGCACCTCGGCGATGCCCTCCTCGTCGACCTCGTCGAAGAGGTCGATGCCCTCGGCCTTCCACTCGCTCTCCTTGGCCGACTTGCGGTCGAGGAGGCTCTTCTCGCGATCGCGCAGCTTGGCCGCCTGCTCGAACTTCTGGTTCTCGATGGCCGCGTCCTTCTCGCGACGGACACCGACCAGCTCGCTCTCAAGCTCTTTGAAGTCGGCGGGCGTCTTCATGCGGCGCATGACCATGCGGCTGCCGGCCTCGTCGATGAGGTCGATGGCCTTGTCCGGCAGATGGCGATCGGAGATGTAGCGGTCGGACAGGTTGGCGGCGGCGACGATGGCCTGGTCGGTGATGGTGACCCGATGGTGGGCCTCGTAGCGGTCGCGGATGCCCTTGAGGATCTCGATGGTGTGGGCCACCGAGGGCTCCTCCACCTTGATGGGCTGGAAGCGGCGCTCCAGGGCGGCGTCCTTCTCCAGGTGCTTGCGGTACTCGTCGAGGGTGGTGGCCCCGATGGTCTGCAGCTCTCCTCGGGCCAGCATGGGCTTGAGGATGGAAGCGGCGTCGATGGCGCCCTCGGCGGCCCCCGCACCGACCAGGGTGTGGATCTCGTCGATGAACAGGATGATGTCGCCGCGGGTCCGGATCTCCTTGAGCACCTTCTTGAGGCGCTCCTCGAAGTCACCGCGGTAGCGGGAGCCGGCGACCAGGGCGCCGAGGTCGAGGGTGTAGAGCTGCTTGCCCTTGATGGTCTCGGGGACATCGTTGGCCACGATCTGCTGGGCCAGGCCCTCCACGATCGCGGTCTTGCCCACTCCGGGCTCACCGATCAGCACCGGGTTGTTCTTGGTGCGCCGGGACAGGACCTGCATGACCCGCTCGATCTCGCGGTCGCGGCCGATCACCGGGTCCAGCTTGCGGTCCCTTGCCTGTTGCGTCAGGTTGCGGCCGAACTGGTCGAGAACAGGCGAGCCGGTCGGCGTCTCGGGCGACGTCCCCGTGCCCGTCCCGGTGCCGGTGGCGCCTTCCTTGCCGCCCTGGGACTGGTACCCCGACAGCAGCTGGATGACCTGCTGGCGAACCTTGGACAGGTCGGCACCCAGGCTGACCAGCACCTGGGCGGCCACGCCCTCGCCCTCCCGGACGAGACCGAGCAGCATGTGCTCGGTGCCGATGTAGTTGTGGCCCAGTTGCAGGGCCTCCCGCAGCGACAGCTCCAGCACCTTCTTGGCACGGGGGGTGAACGGCGGGGATCCGGTGGTGGATGAGCCGGCGGGACCGATGGTCTCCTCGACCTTCTCCCGGACGGCTTCCAGGCTGACGCCGAGGGACTCGAGGGCCTTGGCGGCCACGCCCTCGCCCTCATGGATGAGGCCGAGAAGGATGTGCTCGGTGCCGATGAAGTTGTGGTTGAGAAGACGAGCCTCTTCCTGGGCCAGGACGAGGACTCTTCGGGCTCGGTCTGTGAAACGTTCGAACAAAGGGACCGCCTCCTACTCAACGCGGCTGGTGGAACTCAAAGGGGATTGATCGAACCATGGGTCGACGTGATCGCCCGGTCTCTCACCTCCGGCTCTTCGGTGTCGACAGTGTACCCAGCGGCCCTCCTTTAGGGTCGCCAGCTTCGCGGCGGCCATCCCGGCGGCCTCGGGGGATGTCCCTGGCGGGCGGAATCGACCTGACCGCACCTTGCTTTGTATCGTCGGAAGGCAGTGAACATCGTCGAACAGCTCGGTCTGCCCCGCATCGACGAGCAACTGACACGCGTCGAGGTGGCCCTGAAGCGGTCGGTCTCCACCGAGGACCGATTCCTGTCCCAGGTCGCCGGGCACCTGGCGGCCGCTGGGGGCAAGCGGGTGCGCCCGGCCATGGCCCTGGCCGCGTCGGCCGCCGCCGGCGGTTCCCTCGACGACGACGTGGTCGAGGGCGCTGTGTCCGTGGAGCTGGTCCACCTCGGTTCGCTCTACCACGACGACGTCATGGACGAGGCTGAGCAGCGCCGCGGCGTCCCCAGTGTCAACGCGCGGTGGGGCAACTTGGTCGCCGTCCTGGTCGGGGACCTGCTGATGGCCCGGGCGTCGGAGATCGCCGCCGCGCTGGGCGCCGACATCGCTGCGCTGTTGGCCTCCACCATCGTCGACCTGTGCGCCGGCGAGGTCGCCCAGCTCGAGTACAGCTTCGACACCTCTCGCAGCGAGGACGCCTACTTCCGGGCCATCAGCGGCAAGACGGCGTCGCTCACCGCCTGCGCCACCCGGTTGGGGGCCATGGTGGGCGGGGCGTCGAAGGCCGACATCGACGCCCTGACCGGCTACGGAAGGGCGTTCGGCATGACCTTCCAGGTGTGGGACGACATCTTGGACCTGGTCGGCACCGAGACCCGGCTGGGCAAGCCCGCGGGCCACGACATGGTCGAGGGCACCTACACGCTGCCCGTCATCCGAGCGCTGGCCACCCCCGAGGTGGGTGACGAGCTGCGGGCGCTGCTGGGCGGTGCTTTGGACCCGCCGGCCCGGGACAAGGCCAAGGACCTGATCGTGGGCAGCGACGCCATCGCCGCTTCGGTGGCCGAGGCCCGCCGCTGGGCGGACCGCGCCGCCGGCGCCCTGGAGCCGCTGCGTGGGCGGGGCCGGGACGAGGCCATCGACACCATGGCGGCCGCCGGGCACAAGCTGATCGACGACCTCGACCTGGCCTGAGCAACCTCCGTCGGGGGCTCAGAGCTGTTCGGGTCGGAGGGTGGGGAAGGCAATGACGTCTCGTATGGCGTCGGCGTCGGCCAGGAGCATGACCAGGCGGTCGATGCCGATGCCCAGCCCGCCGGTCGGGGGCAGGCCGAAGTCCAGGGCGCGGAGGTAGTCGGTGTCGATGGCCATCGCCTCGTCGTCACCGGCCGCCCGAGCCGCCGCCTGAGCCTCGAAGCGGACCCGTTGCTCGTCGGGGTCGGCCAGCTCGGAGAAGGCGTTGCACAGCTCCCGACCGGCCACGATGCCCTCGAAGCGCTCGACCAGGCCGGGCTCGCTGCGGTGGTCCCGGGCCAGGGGCGACACCTCCTTGGGGTAGTCGAGGACGAACACCGGTCCCCACAGGGCGGCCTCGGCGGTCTTCTCGTAGATCTCCAGGAGGAGCTTGCCCGGGCCCCAGGCGCCGTGAACGGGGATGGCATGGTCCGCGGCGATGGCCCGCAGAGCTTGGATCGGGGTGCTCAGATCGATCTCCACCCCGGCGTGTTCGGTGATCAGCTCGCTGAGGGTGGCCCGTCGCCATGGTGGTTCGAGGTTCAGGGAACGACCTCCGTAGCTCAGCTGCGTCGTCCCGCACAGGGTCCGGGCCAGGTGAGCCACCAGCTCCTCGACCAGCACCATGATGTCGTGGTAGTCGGCGTAGGCCTCGTAGAGCTCCAGCATGGTGAACTCGGGGTTGTGGCGCGGCGACAGCCCCTCGTTGCGGAACACCCGGGCCAGCTCGAAGACCTTCTCGAAGCCGCCCACCACCAGCCGCTTGAGATACAGCTCGGGGGCGACGCGCAGGTACAGGTCAAGGTCCAAGGCGTTGTGGTGGGTGACGAACGGCTTGGCCGCGGCCCCCCCGGGGATCGGGTGGAACACCGGGGTCTCCACCTCCACGAAGCCCCGATCCTCCAGGAAGCGGCGGAGGGTGGAGAGCACCCGGCTTCGCAGGAGCAGGGTGCGGCGAGCCCCGTCGTTGGCCCACAGGTCGGCGTAGCGCTGGCGGTAGCGCAGATCGACATCGGCGATGCCGCGCCACTTGTCGCCGAAGCTGCGCCGGGCCTCGGCCAGCAGCACCCAACCGGTGAGTTTGACCGACAGCTCGCCCGTCTTGGTGCGCACCACCTCGCCGGTGGCCCCGATCCAGTCACCGAGTGACAACCGCTTGAGCTCGGCGAACCGGTCGGTCCACGCGGCCCCGGCGAAGAGCTGGATCGAACCCGACGAGTCCCGCAGCTCGGCGAAGGCCAGCTTGCCCATCTCCCGGCGCAGCATGAGCCGGCCGGCGACCGACACCACCTGGCCCGTCTCCTCACCGGCACCGAGCTCTGCGTGGGCGGCGATGAGCTGGGCGGCGGTGGCCGTCCGGTCGAACCGGTACGGGATCGCGGTAGTGGCGCTTGAGGAGCCAGTGCTGGGCGTCTCAGTGCTGGGCGTCTCAGTGCTGGGGTCGGGCATGGCTTCCCTCGATGCTTGCCGACCGGCGCACTGGCGTCCAACCGGAGCGTCCACACAACGTTGGTACCGATTCGCGCCGGTTTCCGGCGCGAATCGGTACCAACGACGCGTGGTGCGGGCCGCCCGCCCCGATGGAAGCGCTGCAACACGCTGCCTATCCGCACCTGGCGCTGAGGCCAGCACTACGCAGGGCTGAGGACGGTGATGCCCGCCACCTCGGCGGCCGCGCGGAGTTCGGCGTCGTAGACCACCATGGCACGGGCGTCGACACGCAATGCCGTGGCCAGGTGGATGGCGTCCGCGGATCGGAGCCGTCCCGGCAGGAGGGGAGCGGTCGTGAGCTCGCCGCTCTCCACGTCGACGAGCGCCATTGAGGACAGCACGTCGATGACTGCTTCGGGCCGGATCACCTCGGGCCGGCGATTCCATGCACAGTGCAACTCGGTGTGCAGCAGCAGGGAAGCCACCAAGGTGTCCATCGCGACCCTGCGACACCGTTCGAGGTGCTCGGCCAGAGCCTCGGACTCGGCTTCTTGGACCAGAAGCTTCATCGCCGCCGAGGTGTCGACATAGACGATCATCGGTCCCCACGCAGGTCGTCGATGACCTGGGCGGTGGTGTCAGCCGACTTCGCCCGCCGGATGAGGCGGAGATCGACATCCGGATCGGAGGGCTGGCGGACCTTCCCGGCAACGACCAGCCGTTCGAAGGCCGTGAGAGATGGCGGTACCAGCACGGCGGCGACCTCCCCGTGGTTGGTCACCTCGACGATCCCACCAGCCTGCACCTCGCGCAGGATCGCTGAGCTGTTGTTCCGCAGTTCACGGTGGTTGATCGTGCGCACGGCCCCATCTCCGGCTTCGGGTGTAGCAATTGTAGCACCATGGTTGGGAAACGCAGCGGCATCAGCCGAGCCCTCGGGCGAGGCGTGCCCCGCCGCTCAGCGCAGGGCGTTGCGCTCGAAGATGATCCGCAGGCCGTAGAGGGTGAGCCACGGCTCGTGGTGGTCGATGGCCTTCGACACGGGGCCGATGAGGTCGCCCAGGCCCCCGGTGGCCACCACCGTGGCCGGTCCGATCTCGTCCTCCAGCCGCTTGCAGAGACCGTCGACCTGGGCAGCGAAGCCGTAGATGGCTCCGGCCTGCACCGATTCGACGGTGTTCTTGGCCAGCACGCTGGGAGGCTCGACCAGCTCGACGCGGGGCAGCAGGGCGGCGTGGGCGAAGAGGGCCTCGAGGGAGATCTCGATCCCGGGGAGGATGACCCCGCCCAGGTACTCCCCCGTGGCGGAGACCACCTCGAAGGTGGTGGCGGTGCCGAAGTCGACCACGATGGTCGGCCCCCCGAACTGCTCGAAGGCAGCCACCGCGTCAGCGATGCGGTCGGCACCGACCTCCTTGGGGTTGTCGTAGAGGATGGGCATCCCGGTGCGGACACCCGGCTCGACGATGACGGTGGGCACCTTGAACCACCGCTCGGCCATGTCCCGGATGGCGGAGCGCAGGCGGGGCACGACCGAGGCCACGGCTATGCCGGTGACGACCACGTTGGCGTCGAGGCCCTCGAGCGCGAAGAGCTGGTCCATGAGCAGCGCCACCTCGTCGGCCGTGCGCCCCGCGACGGTGGAGACCCGCCAGTGGTAGGCCAGCTCGCCACGGGTGCCGTCGGCGGCGTCGGGTTCGAAGACCCCGATGACGGTCTGGGTGTTGCCTACGTCGATGGCGACGAGCACGGGGCATCCTTGAGGTCCAGGCCGATGTCGAGCACCGGGGCGGAGTGGGTGAGCGCCCCGACGGCGACGAGGTCGGCGCCGGCCGCAGCGTAGGTGCCGATGGTGTCGAGGGTGACGCCGCCCGACACCTCGACGGGCACGCGCCCGTCGACGACGTGCACGGCCTCGCCGACCTCGTCGGGGGTCATGTTGTCGACCAGCACCATGTCGGCGCCGGCGTCGACGGCGGTCACCACCTGCTCGAGGGTGTCGCACTCGACCTCGCAGGCCTGCCCCGGCCAGCGCTGCTTGGATCGGGTCACGGCCTCGGTGATGGTCAGCCCGGCCAGGTGGTTGTCCTTGACCAGGATCCCCTCCGACAGTGAGGCACGGTGGTTGACGCCGCCGCCGGCGCGCACCGCCGCCTTCTCCAGGGCCCGCAGTCCCGGGGTGGTCTTGCGGGTGTCGCGGACCCGGGTGTGGGGGCCGGCGCCGTCCGCGTAGCGCCGGGTGAGGGTGGCGATGCCCGAGAGGTGGCCGAGCAGGTTGAGCACCGTCCGCTCCGCGCTCAGCACGGAGGCCAGGGGCCCGGCGACGGTGGCGATGACGGTGCCGGGGCCGACCCGGTCACCGTCACCCAACCGCCACGCCACGGTGATGCCGGCGTCGACCGACGAGAACGCCTCGGTGGCGGCCAGGCGGCCGGCCACAACGCCCGCGGAACGGGCCGCGATGGTGGCCCTGACCGTCGCCTGGGCAGGCACCAGGCCCGCGGTCAGGTCCCCGAACACCCCGAGATCCTCGGCCAGCGCCCGGGCGACGACGTCGCGCACGGCGCTGATGGGCGGGTCGAGCC
>JALYZO010000005.1 GCA_030945745.1 Actinomycetota bacterium | reverse complement strand
CCGCGGGGGTGGGCTCGCTGACCGGGCCGGCCGGGGGGGGCCAGGCGGTCGACGCCGCCGCCCCGTCCACGGCGTCTACGGGCACCGTGTGGGTAGCCCGGGGATCGATGCCGCCGGTGATCGGGTCAGCGGTGATCGGGTCACCCGACGTTGCGTAGCGGGACTCAGCGACCTCCTCGGTGGGCAACGTCGTCACCGGCCAGCCCTGGCGACGTTCAACCTCTTGCAGAGCCTTCCCCAGCTCCGTGGGGCCGGGCCAGCGGTCCTCGGGCACCTTGGCCATGGCCCGGGCCAGGACGGAGCGTAACGTCTCGGGCACGTCGCCGCGGGGGATGACCGGGACGGGGTCGTTGAGGATGCGCAACATCCCGGCCAACAGGCCCTCGTCGTCACCGGTGGCGAAGGGGGCCCGGCCGGCCAGCAGCGTGTGCAGGGTGGATCCGAGCGACCACTGGTCGGCGGCCGGGCCCGCTCCCCGGGATTCGAGGACCTCGGGGGCGGCGTGGACCGGGGTGAGGGCCTGGGTGGTGCTGGTCATCTCCCCCGACACGATGGCGATGCCGAAGTCGGCCAGGGCCGGCTCGCCGAAACGGGTGACCAGCACGTTCGCCGGCTTGACGTCGCGGTGCACGATGCCGCCCAAGCGGGCCAGCTCCAAGACGCCGGCGATCTTCACCCCGATGCCGACCACGTCTCGCACGGGGAGGGGACCCTGGGCGGCCAGGCGGTCGGCTAACGAGCCTCCCGGGCAGTACTCCATCTCCACGTAGGCCCGCCCGTCGCCGAAGAAGCCGCTGGCGAAGACGGTGACCACGTTGGGATGCCCGGTGAGGCGCCCGGCCAGAGCCAGCTCGCGCTCGAAGCGACGGCGGGCCCGTTCGTCGGTCAGGGGCATGGACAGGACCTTCAAGGCGATGAGCCGGTCGAACGCCCGCTGGCGGGCCCGGTAGACCAGGCTGGATCCGCCCGCGCCGATGGGGACGACGTCCTCACACCCGATCGCCGCGAACGGATCCTCGGATGGCAGGTCCCGCCGGCGGGTGGCCATGCCCCATGATGCCGTACTTCGTGGGGAGGGGCATCCACCACCGGGGCCGGAGGATCCGCTACGGCGGCGCGCACAGCGGTGCTAACTTCTCGGAACTGCGCCGAACCGGATGGTGCGGCTCAGGAGATCCGGCTTCTTCCCCGCGGATGAGCGGCTGCCCCACGCAGTTCGCGCAGCCGGGCCGGGTTCTCCACACCGTGTGGATCACCCTGTGGAAAGAGGCGGACCCGAAGAGAAGATGGCCAAGTGAGCGACCCGCAATCGCTGTGGAAGGCGACCTCGCAACTCCTCCGGGATCAGGTCTCGGAGGCCACCTGGCGGACGTGGCTGGCCGAGTTGTGCCCCGTCGAGGTCGACGGCGACGTCCTGGTGCTGAGCGCTCCCAGCTCGCCGGTGCGCGACCGGGTGGAGGACCGCTACCTGGCCGTGGTGGCCGCCTGCGCCAGCGACGCCGCCGGCTCACCCATCCGGGTCCGCCTCCTGGTCCGCCCGGCGTCGGCCCGCCGCCCCGAGGACGTCGAGCCCCTGCGCCGCCCCATCACCGGCAACCCTGTCCTCGGCAATGGGGCCAACGGCAACAACGGCGCCGACGACAGCGATGACGTCGACGAGGTGGCCACCGGCGGAGGCGCGGCCAGCAGCTACGCCCGGGCGGCGAACGCCCCCCGGACCAACGGCCAGCGCGACGCGGTCCACCTGAACCCCCGCTACCAGTTCGATGCGTTCGTCATCGGGTCGTCGAACCGCTTCGCCCACGCCGCCGCCCAACGGGTGGCCGAGACGCCCGCCAGCTCCTACAACCCGCTGTTCGTCTACGGCGACTCGGGCCTGGGCAAGACCCACCTGCTGCACGCCATCGGCCACTACGTCATTGAGAACTTCCCCGGCATGTACATCCGCTACGTGTCGACAGAGACGTTCATGAACGACTTCGTCGACGCCATCCGGACGAACAACCAGGCCACGTTCAAGCGCCGGTACCGGGACTGCGACGTGCTGCTGGTCGACGACATCCAGTTCATGGAGGGCAAGGAGGGGCTCCAGGAAGAGTTCTTCCACACGTTCAACTCCCTCTACGACAACTCCAGCCAGATCGTGCTGTCGTCGGATCGCCACCCTCGCTCCATCGCCACCCTGGAGGACCGGCTGCGCAGCCGCTTCGAGTGGGGGCTGATCACCGATGTGCAGCCCCCGGAGCTCGAGACCCGCCTGGCCATCCTGCGCAAGAAGGCGGAGGACGAGCGGATGGCCGCCCACATCCCCGACGAGGTGTTGGAGCTGATCGCCACCAACGTCACCGACAACATCAGGGAGCTGGAAGGGGCGCTGGTCCGGGTGACGGCGTTCGCCAGCCTCAACCACGAGCCCCTCACCCGACCCATGGCCGAGCGGGTCCTCTCCGACATCCTGGCCGCCGGACGGCCCCGCCAGATCACCCCCAAGGTGATCATGGATGCCACCGCCACCATGTTCGGCTTCAGCGTCGAGGACCTGTGCGGCACCAACCGCCGCCGGCCGCTGGTCAACGCCCGCCAGATCGGCATGTACGTGTTCCGGGACCTGACCGACTTCTCCTACCCGGCGATCGCCCGGGAGTTCGGCGGCCGTGACCACACCACGGTCATCCACGCCGTCGAGAAGATCACCGGTCTCATGCAGGAACGACGCCAGACCTACGACCAGGTGACCGAGCTCATCCACACGATCAAGGGTGGCTCATGAAGGTTTTGGCAATGTCCTCGCCTCTGGGCCCGGTGGACGGCGACGGGGACACGATGTGTCGGCCTGGTGTAATTACGGGGGACCGGCCGGGGCGTGCCCACAGGGCGGCGACCGGCCCCCGGCGAGCCTGTGTGCCCCTGGGGACGGCGCTCGGACAACCATCTGGCCTGCCACCAGCCACGATGGCCGGTTGTCCACAATTCACAGGCCCTATTACCGCTGTTGTAAGAATCTCTCTAGAAGAACAGAAGTAGGAAGGATCCCGGTGAAGCTTCGTTGCGAGCGTGATGTCCTGGTCGATGCCCTCTCCACTGCGGGGCGGGCCGTCGCCGGTCGCAGCGGCGCGCCCGTGCTGTCGGGGATCCGTCTGGAGGTCTCCGGCAACGACCTCCGTGTCACCGGGACCGACCTCGACCTGACGATCGAGGTGGCCGTCACGGTCAACGGCGACGGCGACGGCGTGGTCGTCGCTCCGGGACGGTTGATCACCGACATCGCCCGGGCCCTGGAACCGGGTGCGGTGGTCCTCGAGGTCGACGACGAGGACCTTCGGATCACCTCGGGCCGGTCCCAGTTCCGGGTCCACACGCACCCGGCGGGGGAGTTCCCCAGGATCCCCCAACCGAGCGGAGCCAGTGTCACCCTGCCCGCCGAGGGCCTCGCGGAGGCGTTGCGCCAGGTGACCAGGGCGGCGTCGGGCGAGGACTCGCGGCCCATCCTGACCGGGGTGCTCATGGCCGCGGAGGCCGACGGGCTGCGCCTGGTGGCCACCGACTCGTACCGCCTGGCCGTGCGGGACCTCGGCGGCGTCGGCGTGCTCGGCGAGGGGGAGAAGGTCCTGGTCCCGTCCCGGGCCCTCAACGAGCTGCAGCGCCTGCTGGGCTCGGCGTCGACGGACGTGGCGTTGCGCCTCGGTGCCCATGACGCCACCTTCTCCACCGGCCCGGTGACGCTCGTGACCCGGCTCATCGAGGGGGAGTTCCCCAACTACCGCCAGCTGATCCCGGCCAGCTACCCCAACCGCTTGGTGGTGGGCCGTGAGGCGTTGGCTGATGCCGTGCGGCGCGTCAAGCTCCTGGCCCGCGACGCCACCACCCCGGTGCGCCTGGCGCTGCGGCCCGACGGCGTGGAGCTCACGGTGATCACCACGGACTGGGGGACGGCCACCGAGGACGTCGATGCCAAGTACGAGGGGGCGGAGATGACCGTGGCGTTCAACCCGACGTACCTGGTCGACGGTATCGAGGCAATGACCAGCGACGATGTCACCCTCGACACGTTGGACCCCCTCAAGCCGGCCACGCTGCGCCCGGTCGACGCCGGCGACTACCTGTACCTGTTGATGCCTGTGCGCGTCTCGTAGCAGACCGTGCACCTCGGC
Organism: Actinomycetota bacterium; assembly: GCA_030945745.1. Classification (GTDB taxonomy): domain Bacteria; phylum Actinomycetota; class Acidimicrobiia; order Acidimicrobiales; family Palsa-688; genus JALZAH01. The sequence continues at coordinate 6,444 of JALYZO010000005.1, read as the reverse complement.
CACCTGTGGCTGACCGATTACCGCAGCTACTCGAGCGCCCATCTGGTCCCCGCCCCCCGTGGGCTCACGGTCGTCGAAGGGGGCAACGGGGAGGGCAAGACCAACCTCTTGGAAGCCATCGCCTACCTGGCCACCCTGCGATCGTTTCGGGGCGCGCCGAGCGACGCGCTGGTCCGCACCGGCGCCGAGGTGGCCATCGTGCGGGCCGAGGCGGAGCGCGAAGGCCGGGCCGTGCTGATCGAAGCCGAGCTGCGCCGGGCGGGCCGGGACCGGGTACAGGTCAACCGCCAACCCCTGGGCCGCAGCCGGGACCTGTTGGGGGCGTTGGTGGTCACCGTGTTCGCCCCCGACGACCTGGCCCTGGTCAAGGGTGGCCCGGGGGGCAGGCGCCAGTACCTCGACGACCTGCTGGTCGACCTCCACCCCCGCCACGACGCCACCCGCAGCGAGCTGGAGCGGGTCCTCAAGCAACGCAACGCCCTGCTCCGCAGCTCCGCCGGCCGGGCCACCCCTGACGTGGTGGCCACACTGGACGTGTGGGACGCCAAGTTGGCGGTGGCGGGCGAGAGGTTGGTCGCCGCCCGCCAAGGCCTCACCGTCGCCCTGGCCACCGTTGCCTCGGAGGCCTACGCGGGGCTGGCCACCGGGCTCGCCGGGCGGGGCCGCGACGTGGTGGCCCTGGCCTACCAGCGAAGCTGGAGCGGGCCCCTGGCCGAAGCGCTGTCCTCGGCCAGGAGCGAGGATCTGCGCCGGGGGGTGACGACCGTGGGGCCGCAGCGCGACGAGCTGGAGCTCTTCGTCGGCGACCTGCCGGCCCGGACGCATGGCTCCCAGGGCGAGCAGCGGTCCCTGGCCCTGGCGCTGCGCCTGGCCGGGCACCGCGTCGTCACCGACCGGATCGGCTCGGCGCCGGTGCTGCTGCTCGACGACGTGTTCTCCGAGCTGGACCCTGTTCGCGCCTCCGCGCTGCTCGACGGGCTCCCCGACGGCCAGGCGCTGCTCACCACCGCCTCCGCGCTGCCTCCCGGAGCGCACCCGGCGGTCACCACCCGGGTGGCGGAGGGCAGACTGATCCCATGACCTCCTGGAAGCCGTCGGGCCCTCCCCGCGCGGAGCGGGAGGCGACCCCCCTGGCGTCGTCGTTGGCCGGTGAGCTCCGCCGCCTGGGTGGTCCGGACCCGGGCCTGACCACCGCGGTGTTCGCCCACTGGGGGCAGCTCGTGGGCCCTGCCCTGGCCGACCATGCCCGGCCCGTCTCGCTGCGTGACGGGGTGCTGATCGTGGCCGTCGACCAGCCGGCGTGGGCCACCCAGGTCCGCTTCCTGGCAACCCAGATCCTCGAGCGGATCGTCGAGGAGACGGGGCGGGGTGACGTGGCGGAGCTGCGGGTCCGGGTGGAGGGCGAGGAACCTCGCCGCAAGGGGCGCTGATGCCCGGTCCGACACAGGGGTTCTGGTAAACTCGCCGCATCGCGTTTCTGGTGGCTGACCTGCGATTTTGCTGGTCGGAGACCGGGGTTCCTGACCCCGCTCTCCCTGCCACTCGGGCGCCCCTGTATCCCCTGCTCTGAGAGGTCGCGCCCGTGGCGTTGCAAACGAGATCCGACGACGTGAGATCCGCGACATCGAAGGTGGGGAGCAATGGCAACAGCTCGTCCTACAGCGCCGCGGACATGTCGGTCCTGGAGGGTCTCGACCCGGTCCGCAAGCGGCCGGGCATGTACATCGGCTCCACCGGGCCCTCCGGTCTGCACCATCTGGTGTGGGAGGTCGTCGACAACTCGGTGGACGAGGCCATGGCCGGCCACTGCGACCGCATCGACGTGACCCTGCAGACCGACGGCGGGTGCAGGGTGGTCGACAACGGCCGGGGCATCCCCACCGACGTCAACAAGACCCAGAAGATGACCGGGGTGGAGATCGCCCTGACCAAGCTGCACGGCGGCGGCAAGTTCGGCGGGTCCGGCTACAAGGTGTCCGGCGGCCTCCACGGCGTCGGGGTCTCGGTGGTCAACGCCCTTTCCACCCGGCTGGTCGTCGAGGTGGACCGGGACGGCCAGCGGCACCGCATGGAGTTCGCCGACGGCGGCAAGCCGCGCTCCAAGCTGGAGATGGTGGGCGACTCGCCCCGGGGCCGGCACGGCACCACGGTGTCGTTCTGGCCCGACGGCGGCATCTTCGAGGAGACGGAGTTCCGGGCCCAGACCATCGTGGAGCGCCTGCAGATCTACGCGTTCCTCAATGCCGGCCTGGAGATCCGCTTCAGCGACGAGCGCCCCGACGGGGAGCGCCGGACCTTCAACTACCCCGGTGGCATCATCGACTACGTCAGCCATCTCAACACGTCGAAGGACTCGCTGTTCAAGAAGGTCGGCTTCTTCAGCCAGTCGGCGCCGGAGGGCGACGTCGAGGTCGCCTTCCAGTGGAACACCGGGTACCACGCGGATGGCGTCCACGGCTTCGCCAACGGCATTGCCACCACCGAGGGGGGCATGCACATCGAGGGGTTCCGCACCTCCCTGACCGCCGTGGTCAACCGCTACGCCAGGGCCAAGAGCCTGGTCAAGGACAAGGATCCGGCCCTTCAGGGTGAGGACATCCGGGAGGGCCTGACAGCCATCGTGTCGGTCAAGCTGACCGACCCGCAGTTCGAGGGCCAGACCAAGGCCAAGCTGGGCAACACCGCCATCCGCTCCATGGTGCAGCGCGTGACGAACGAGAAGCTGGCCGAGTGGCTGGAGGAGCACCCCGGCGAGGCGCGCCTGACCGTCACCAAGTCGCTGCAGGCGGCGCGGGCCCGGGAGGCGGCCAAGTCGGCCCGGGACGCCACCAGGCGCAAGTCGGTCCTGGAGGGTGCGGGGATGCCGGAGAAGCTCCGGGACTGCGCCAGGGGTACCTCCGCCGAGGACGCGGAGCTGTTCATCGTGGAGGGCGACTCAGCAGCGGGGACGGCCATGGCCGCCCGCAACCCGGTGACCCAGGCTCTGCTGCCCATCCGGGGCAAGATCCTCAACGTCGAGCGGGCCCGGATCGACCGGATGCTGAAGAACACCGAGATCCAGGCACTCATCACCGCCATCGGCGCCGGCCTGGGTGAGGACTTCGACATCACCAAGGCCCGCTACCACAAGGTGTGCATCATGGCCGACGCCGACGTGGACGGCAGCCACATCCGAACCCTGCTGCTCACCTTCTTCTTCCGCCAGATGCGCCCCCTGGTGGAGTCCGGATACGTCTACATCTGCCAGCCGCCGCTGTACTCCACCCTGGTGGGCAAGGAGAAGGTGTACCTCAAGGACGATGCTGCCAAGGCGGTCTTCCTCGCCGAGCGGCCCACCCACAAGCAGGACTTCAGCCGGCTGAAGGGCCTTGGGGAGATGGACTACGACGAGTTGGGACCGACCACCATGGACCCGAGGTCGCGGACCCTCCTGCAGGTGTCGGTGGAGCAGGCCGCCCTGGCCGACGAGGTCCTCTCGACGCTGATGGGTGACGACGTGGAGGTGCGCAAGCACTTCATCCAGACCAACGCCAAGGATGTGAGGTTCCTCGACATATGAGCGACCAGATGCCCCCCGCCGGGCCCACGCTCGGAGGCATCGAGCCCATCGAGATCCAGGAGGAGATGGAGCGATCCTTCCTGGACTACGCCATGTCCGTCATCGTCAGCCGGGCCCTGCCCGACGCCCGCGACGGGCTCAAGCCGGTCCACCGGCGGATCCTGTTCGGCATGCACGAGATGGGGGCCCGGTCGGATCGGCCCCGGCTGAAGTGCGCCCGGGTCAGCGGCGACGTGATGGGCAAGTTCCACCCCCACGGCGACGGTGCCATCTACGACGCCATGGTCCGCATGGCCCAGCCCTTCAGCCTGCGCCACCCGCTCATCGACTTCAAGGGCAACTACGGCTCTGCGGACGACGGTCCCGCCGCGGCCCGCTACACGGAGTGCCGCCTGGCTCCCATCGCCCACCGCCTGCTGGAGGGGATCGACGAGGAGACCGTCGATTTTGCCGACAGCTACTCCGGGGAGTTCTCCGAGCCCGCCGCCCTGCCGGCCCGGTTCCCCAACCTGTTGGTCAACGGCAGCCAGGGCATCGCCGTGGGGATGGCCACCAACATCCCCCCACACAACCTGAGCGAGGTCATCGACGCCACCATCCACCTGCTCGAGCATCCCGAGCTGATCGACGACGAGCACGGTGCCACCACCCTGATGCACTTCGTCAAGGGGCCGGACTTCCCCACGGGTGCCTACATCCTCGGCCGCCAGGGGATCATGGATGCCTACCGGACCGGTCGCGGCTCGATCAAGATGCGGGCCAAGGCGGAGATCGTCGAGTCCAAGCGGGGCACGTCGATCGTGGTCACCGAGCTGCCCTACCAGACCAGCCCCTCATCGATCCTGGGGCGGATCAAGGATCTGGTCAACAGCAAGGAGCTCGACGGGATCCGGGATCTCAACGACTCCTCGGCGCAGCTGAAGACCAACATCGTCATCGACCTGAAGCGTGACGCAAACGCCAGCGTGGTGCTCAACAACCTCTTCAAGATGACCCCGCTGCAGACCAGCTTCGGGGTGAACATGGTCGCCCTGGTCGACGGCATCCCCCGGACCCTCAACCTCTACGGGGCCCTCAGTGCGTACGTCGGCCACCAGATCGACGTCATCACCAGGCGCTCGGAGTACCGACTGCGCAAGGCCCGGGCTCGGGCACACATCGTCGAAGGCCTGATCAAGGCGCTCGACATGATCGACGCCATCATTGCCACCATCCGGTCATCGGAGGACCGAGCGGTGGCCGCCGCGGCCCTCCAGGGCGAACCCTTCGCCTTCAGCGACCTGCAGGCCAACCACATCCTCGACATGCGCCTGTCGCAGCTGACCCGCCTCGGTCGGGCGAACCTGGAGGCGGAGCTGGCCGAGCTCCGCCAGACCATCGGGGGCCTCGAGGAGATCCTGGGCGACGAGATGGTGCTGCGCCAGGTCATCAAGGACGAGCTGAGCTCGATCAGGGAGGCCTACGGCACGGACCGCCGGGCGGTCATCACCTTCGACAGCAGCGACATGGCCGACGAGGACCTGATCGACGACGAGGAGCTGGTCATCACCATGACCAGAGCCGGCTACATCAAGGCCGTGCAGGCCAGCGCGTTCCGCACCCAGGGCCGGGGTGGCCGCGGCGTGACCAACGCCAGGCTCAAGGAGGAGGACCTGATCACCAGGGTCATCCACACCAGCGCCCACGCCCACCTCCTGTTCTTCTCCAACCGGGGCCGGGTGTTCCGTCTTCGGGCCTACCAGGTGCCCATCAAGGAGCGCACGGCCCGGGGCACGGCGATCGTCAACCTGCTGCCTCTGGCCCCCGACGAGCGCATCCAGGCCCTCATCGACACCCGGGAGTTTCCGGCGGACCGGTTCCTCCTCTTCGCGACCCGCAATGGTCAGGTCAAGAAGACGGCGTTCAACGAGTACGACAAGTCCCGGCGGGAGGGCTTCATCGCCGTGCACCTGCGCGACGGCGACGAGCTCGTCGGGGTCATCGCCACCGCCGGAGGTGACGACCTGCTCATGGTGTCCCAGATGGGCATGGCCATCCGCTTCGCGGAGAGCGACGTGCGCTCCATGGGCCGCGACGCGGCCGGGGTCCGGGGCATGGCGCTGCGCGACGGTGACCGGGTGGTGTCGGTGGACCCCGCCCGCGACGACGCCAGCATCCTCATCGTCACCGACGCCGGGTACGGCAAGCGCACCCAGCTGCACCACTTCAACCCGCAGAACCGGGGCGGCCTGGGCGTCCGGGGGGTCAGGATCACCGCCAAGCGGGGCCGGGTGGTGGCGGCGTTCATGGTCGGCCTGGACGACGACATCCTGGTCATCTCCTCCGGCGGCGTCATGGTCCGCATGGCCGTGCGGGGCATCTCCAGCCAGGGTCGCGATGCCACCGGGGTGAGGGTGGTGAGCCTTGACGCCGGCCAGACAGTAGCGTCGGTAGCACCTGTGTTGGCTGTGGAGGAGACTGGCTGATGGCTTCGTCGAGCGCGAGCGGCACCTCCGCGGTGCGGTCGCGACCGCAGGCCCTCGCCGCCCGCCCCCTTCGGAGGCCCGATGAGGACTGCGTAGTTCCGCAGCGGTCCGATACGCCGTCCCGTAGCCTGGCGGCGAGGAGCTAGGTGCCGGAGCGAGGTCCTCGACCCGTGTTCGACACGCCCTCGGGGGGAACGTCACCGGTCCCGGCCCAGTACGGCTCGTTGGGCGGTGGCCTGCCCGACGCCCCCGACCGGATCCCCCGCGAGCGCAAGCCGTTCCGCTGGAAGATGTGGCGGGAGGAGGAGGCGGAGGCCGACGGCGCGGATCCTGTGGCCACGCCTGGCCACCGTCCGGCGCCGGCGCCGGTTGTTGCACCGGTCTCCGCGCGCGCGGCGCGCCCGTCGGGCACTGCGGGGA
>JALYZO010000209.1 GCA_030945745.1 Actinomycetota bacterium | reverse complement strand
GGCCACCACGGCGGCGGGTTGCGGATCCGTTCCGGCGGCCACGGTGCCAGGGGGCGCCGTCGTCGCTGCGGTGCTCAGCCCGGCGATCGTGGCCTGGCGCCACACCTTGACGAATCGCTGGGCGGCGGTGAACAGGGTGAGGGCGAGCATCACCCACAGCAACGGGACGAGCAGGAACCCGAGCAGCAGACCGACGCACAGGACGATGATCCGTTCAGCTCGCTCCATGATGCCCCCCTTGGCGTCGAAGCCCAGGGACTCCGCCTTCGCCCGCTCGTAGGAGATCAGCAGCGACGCCGCCAGCACGGCCATGGGGAGCAGGAAGAGGTGCCCGTGATGCTTGCTCTGCAGGTACCAGGCGACGCCACTGAGCACCAGGCCGTCGGTGACCCGGTCGGCGACCGAGTCGAAGAACGCCCCCCGAACCGAGGAGCGCCCCGACGCCTTGGCCAACGCCCCGTCCAAGAGGTCGGGGACGGCCGAGGCGATGAGCAGGATGAGGCCGATCAACAGGTGACCGGAGCCGATCACGACGGCGGCCGGCACCGCGAGGACCAGGCCGAGGGCCGTGAGGTGATCAGGGGAGAGTCCGGTCCGTCGAAGAGCCGTGCCGACTGGCTTCGTCGCTCGGTCCACGCCCGTGCGGAAACGTCCGTCGAACAAGAGAGCTCCTAGAAAGGAAGGTTCGCGACAATCTACCACCGGGCTCCCGCCGATCGGCACTCCAGCGATCCCCACCCCACCCCTCCCGGCTCAGCGGGGCCAGGCTGCCCGCACCTTCTCGTCGGTCACCGACAGCGGCTCGGGGAGCACCCGGGCGTCGGCCACCGAGGTCATGAAGTTAGTGTCGCCCACCCAGCGGGGCAGGGCGTGGACATGGACGTGCCCGGGCACACCGGCTCCCGCGGCGTGGCCCAGGTTGGCGCCGACGTTCAGCCCGTCACAACGGTACGCGTCACGAATGGCCCGGGTGGCGGCGACCACGCCCTGCCACAGGGTGGCCGACTCCCCTGCGGTCAGGTCGTCGAGGTCGGCGACGTGGCGGGTGGGCATGATCATCACATGGCCGCTGGCGTAGGGGTAGGCGTTGAGCAGAGCGACCACGTGGCCATCGGGGTGGCGCCACACCACGTGCGTCTCGGTGTCGGGCGCCCCCGACGTCAGGATCCGGCAGAACACACACGGCTCCACCCTGGTCGCCCTTGCGGCGTCGGGTTCCCCGCCATCTCCGGGACGGTCGCCGCCCATGGACGAGATGTGGGCATGGCGCCAACCCGCCCACAGCCGATCCAGGGAGCTCACCGCCCGCCGATCACACGACCGGTTCGGGTACGAGATGGGCCACGACCTCGTCGGCCAGCATGGTGGCGAACGCCTCCGTGGCCACGCCCCGCTCCGGTCGGTCCTGGCCTCGGCGGTTGACCCCTACCGTTCCCGCCTTCACGTCGTCGTCGCCGACCACCAGCACGTAGGGCACCTTCTCGATCTTGCCCCGCCGCACGCGCCCACCGAGCGGTTCGTCGGCCGCCACCACGTCGACGCGGAACCCTTGTCCCCGCAGCCCGGTCGCCACCTGCTCGGCGTAGTGCTGGTGGTCGTTGCGCACAGGCAGGATCCGGACCTGGACCGGGGCCAACCAGGCTGGGAAGGCCCCGGCATGGTGCTCGACCAGGATGGCGAAGAACCGCTCGATCGACCCGAACAGGGCCCGGTGGATCATGAACGGGCGGTGGCGGTCGTTGTCGGCTCCCACGTAGGTCATGTCGAAGCGCTGCGGCATCTGCAGATCGACCTGCAACGTGGAGACCTGCCAGCGCCGGCCGATGGCGTCGCGAACGTGGACGTCGATCTTGGGCGCGTAGAACGCCCCTTCGCCCTCGGCCACCACGTAGGGGAGGTCGGCCACCTCGAGGGCGTTGCGGAGAGCATCGGTGGCCTCGGACCACTCAGCGTCAGTGCCCACGTGCTTGTCCGGGCGGGTGGCCAGCTCGGCCTCGAACTCGCTCAGGCCGAAGGTGCGCAGCAAGCGGAGCACGAAGCGGAGCAGGCTGATCAACTCCCCTTCGAGCTGATCGGAGGCACAGAAGATGTGGGAGTCGTCCTGGGTGATGCCCCGGACGCGCAGGAGCCCGTTGAGGACGCCGGAACGTTCGAAGCGGTAGACGGTGCCGAACTCGAACATCCGGATGGGCAGCTCCCGGTACGAGTGCTGGCGGTCCTTGAAGATCAGGATGTGCATCGGGCAGTTCATGGGCTTGGGGTAGTACGTCGCCCCTTCCATCTCCATCGGGGGGTACATGCCATCCGCGTACCACTGCAGGTGGCCGGAGATCTCGAACAGCGTCGACTTGGCCAGGTGCGGCGTGTAGACGAACTGGTAGCCGGCCGCCTCGTGCTCGGCGCGGGCGTGGTCCTCCATGAGCTTGCGGATCAGGCCACCCTTGGGATGGAACACCGGCAGGCCGCCGCCGATCTCGGGCGGGAAGTGGAACAGGTCCAGCTCGGCTCCCAGGCGGCGGTGGTCGCGCTTCTCGGCCTCCACCAGACGCTCCAGGTGCTCGGCCAGGGCGGCCTTGGACTCCCATGCGGTGCCATAGATCCGTTGCAGCTGGGGACGCTTCTCGTTCCCCCGCCAGTAGGCGGCCGCCACCTTCTGGAGAGCGAAGTGGCCCAGGCGCGACGTGGAGGGAACATGCGGCCCGCGGCACATGTCGACGAATCCGCCCCGGCCTTGCGCATCGATGTTGCGGTAGGCGCTGACCGTCCCGTCACCGGCCCCCTCGTCGGTGTCGATGCCGTCGGTGTCGATGCCGTCGGTGTCCGAACTGGTGATCCCGTCGATGATCTCGATCTTGTAGGGCTGGTCGGCGAAGAGCCGCCGGCCCTCTTCGATGGTGTGCTCCTCGCGGGTGAACGCCTGGCCGGCGTCCACGATGGCACGCATCCGCTCGGTGATCCGGCCCAGGTCGCCTTCGGAGAAATGGGCCCCGCCAGGCAGCTCGAAGTCGTAGTAGAAGCCGTGGGTGATGGCCGGTCCGATGGCGTAGTTGGCTCCCGGCCACAGGTCCGTCACCGCTTGAGCCAGCACGTGAGCCGTGGAGTGACGCAGGATGTGGCGGCCCGCGTCGGTGTCGGCGGTGATCACAGCCACCGTGGAACCGGCGGTCAACGCCACGCCCAGGTCCCGCTCCTCACCGTCGACGATGATGGCGACCGCGGCCTTGGCCAGGCCGGGACCGATGGACTTGGCCAGGTCGGCACCCGTCGACCCGTCAGGCAGCTCCCGAGAGGTTCCATCGGGCAGGCAGACGCTGATCGTTTCGGTGGCGCTCACGGCGGCGAGGATACGGGAGCCGGCGCCCTAGGTCGTGCGCAATTCTTGCGTGGCTCAGCTCACCCCGAGCAGGGCAGCCGCCTTGTTGACTCCCATGCCCGCCGCGGCGGCCTGGTCGATGGCGCGCAGGGCGGCGGGGGTGTCCAGATCGTCATCCAGCGCCCTGCGGGCCTCCGCAAGGCCCCCGTCTCCGGTGCCGGCGGCCCGCCAGCGGGCCAACCTGGCGCTGGCCTCGTGCATCAGCGCGTCGTCCCAGTCCCAGCTGTGCCGGTAGTGGTTGGCGATGATGGCCAGGCGGATCGCCGGCGCCTCCCAGTCCTTCAACAGGTCGTGTACGAACACCAGGTTGCCCAGCGACTTGGACATCTTGGTGCCGCCCAGGCGCACCATCCCGACGTGCATCCAGTGCCTGGCGAACGGTTCGCCGGTGGCCGACGCCGACTGCGCCGCCTCGCACTCGTGATGGGGGAAGATCAGATCCGATCCCCCGCCGTGCAGGTCGATGGTCTCTCCCAGCTCGCGCATGGCCAGAGCCGAGCACTCGATGTGCCAGCCGGGGCGGCCCGGGCCCCACAGCGTCTCCCATGCCGGCTCGTCGGGGGCTGATGGCTGCCACAGCACGAAGTCAAGCGGGTCCCGTTTGGCGGCGTCGTCGGGGTTCCCGCCCCGCTCGGCGGCCAGCTGGAGCATCTGCGCCCGGCCGTAGTGGCTCACCTGGCCGAAGCCGGGATACGAGGAGACATCGAAGTACACCCCGCCGCCCGCCTGGTAGGCGTGACCGGTGTCGAGGAGGATGCCGATGAAGCCCAGAATGTCGGGGATGGCCGACGTGGCCCGTGGTTCGGAGAAGCTGGGGATCAACCCGAGTGCGGCCATGTCCTCGCCGAAGCGGCTCATCTCCTCGGCGGCCAGGTCCAGGTAGTGCACGCCGAGCTCCCTGGCTTTGCGGAGCATGTCGTCGTCGACGTCAGTGACGTTGCGCACGCAGCGGGTCTCATGTCCCCGGTCCCGCAGGCGGCGCTGCAACACGTCGTAGGTGACGTAGGTGGCGGCGTGGCCGAGGTGGGCAGCGTCGTAGGGGGTGATGCCGCAGGTGTACATGCTGACCACAGGACCAGGTTCGAAGGCCACGACGGCGTTGCGGGCGGTGTCGAAGAGGCGCAGGGAGGGCTCGCTGCTCATGATGTCGCCCCTTCAGGAGGGCCGCAGGCCATTGATGCGGATCGACGCGTGGGTCTTGTAGCGGCGGTTGATCTCGAGGATGGCGGGGGTCAGCGCCTCGATGGCCAGGGCGCTGCCCAGGCCACCGGCGTCGATGCCCCGAAGACCGGGGAGGCGGTCGACGAGCTCGATGAGCTCATCGGTGGTGGAGCGCGCCGCCGAGCACACCATGACGTCGGCATCGAGGGGGTGGTCGAGGTCCGCCCACGGTCCGGCAGGCAGGTGGTGGAAGGCGCCGACCACCCGGGCGTCGGGCAGCGCGTCGGCTACCGCCACGGTCACCGATCCCGTGGGAGGCAGGAGCGGGACCATGTGGTTACCCCACCTGGTCAAGGCGTTGGCCATGGACACCACCAACTTGCCCCGCAGGGAAGCCCGCGCGCCGTCGATGGTCGAGAGCACGCCTTCCCAGGGGGTGGCAACCACCACAACGTCGGCGTCGGCGGCGGCGGCGTTGTCGCCGGCCACCAGCGGGAGCGCCCGATCGGGCCAACGCTCGTTGAGCGCGCCGACCGTCTCCGCGGCCCGTTCCTCAGAGCGCGAACCCACCGTCACCTCGACTCCGATCCCGGCAAACTGGACGGCGACGGCCTGACCGGCCGGGCCTGTCGCTCCAAGGACACCTATGCGCACCCTGGCACCTTGGCACGCCACGCCGGTCACCGTCGACCTGGGTCAGCGATCGGCGCCACGGTAGGTTGGAGGCGTGATCGCTGCATTTCGCCGGAGGGGTCGGCTCGGGCAACGGCGGGGCGTGGCTCGGCCCCCGCGGCCGTCGAAGGTGGGCGAAGCGGCCCCCGAGCTCACCGGGGTGACGCCGGCCAACCAGCCCCTCCGGATCCAGACGGGGCCGGGGACGCACCTTGTGGTGGCGTTCCTGACCTCCAGCTGCCTCCCGTGCTCAACCTTCTGGACCGCTCTGGCCGCTGACCCAGGAGGAGCGGAAGGTGTCGCTTCGGGCCCCGCCATGGTGGTCGTCACCCCCGATCCCTCGACCGAGAACCGCCAGGCGGTGCAGCGCCTGGCGCCGGCATCCGTGCCCGTGATCATGTCGAGCCAGGCCTGGATCGACTGCGGCGTGTCAGGGTCGCCGTTCTTTGTGGTGGTGGCCGACGGGTTGATCGTGGCCGAGGGGGTGGCCCACGGCTGGGCCGAGTTGCTCCGGCTCATCCCCGCTGGTTGAGCCGAAACCCAGATCGCCCCGGGTGATGTAGGCCTCTGCGGCTGGCATGCGCCTTGAGGGAAGGCAAGCTCAGCGGACGGGGCGCCAGCCCTGCTTGTGCTCCTCGGGCTCAGGCACCGGCGAGACGCTCCCCACGGGGTCCCACACGTCCGGGTTGGAGCCCCGGGCCCGGCCGGTCACGGCCCGCCAGAACGACCACCGCATGGTCTTGATCCGCCCTTCCATGGCCTGCTGGCCGGGGGTAGCTGTGCGCCCCAACCACACGTAGCCGACCAAGGAACCGGCGCAGATGGCCGCCACGACGACCAGCCAGACAACCGTCATGGCGCCAACGCTACCTCCGGACGGCGGGTCGGCGACTCCACCGCTGATTCGTCGTCGGCCCGACCGGCCCTCAGCTCGGCGATTCCCGGCGAACCTCTTTGGGTTCCCTGTCCTCCCGCAGCCCGGTGAAGCTCGGGTGCCGGAGGCGGCCCTCAGCGGTCCACTCGGTGAACGACACGCCCGCCACCAGCTCGGGACGGGCCCAATGCGCACCCTTCAACGGCACGGGATCGGCGAACGGTGACCGTGCGACGCCACGCTCGTCGAGCTGTGCCCGCAGGGTCCGCAGCTGCTGTTCGTTGAACCCGGTACCGACCTTGCCGGCATAGCGCAGCGCGTCGCCGTCGTCGTAGTAGCCGAGCAGCAGCGCGCCGAAACCCGACCGGCTGCCGGACGGATCGGTCCAACCGCCGATCACCAGCTCCTGGCTGGCCGAGCACTTCAGCTTCTGCCAGTCACTCGAGCGCCCGGCCCGGTAGGTGGAGTCGGCTCGCTTGGCCACCAGCCCCTCCCATCCGGAGCGGCAGGCTTCGGCCAGCAGCACTGCGGGGTCGCCATCGAGGGCCTCGACGGTGCGGAGCGCATCCGGTGCGTCCTGGACGGCCTGGGCCAGCAACCGCTTGCGGTCGATGAGCGGGAGCCCGGTCGTGTCCCGGCCCAACAGCTGCAGAAGATCGAAGGCGTAGTACACCGGGGTGCGGTCGCCGCCTCCTTGGAGGAGACCGAAGCTGGTGCGCTCCCCATCGAAGGCGACGAGCTCACCGTCGATGGTGAAGGTGTCGGCGGCCAGCGACGCCAAGGCGCTGACCACATCGGGAAACCGCGGCGTGAAGCGCTGGTGGTTGCGTGACCACAGCTCGACCTCGGCCCCGTTGCGCACGGCGATGGAACGCAGGCCGTCCAGCTTGCGCTCGTAGAGCCAACCAGAGCGGCTGCCCGCCGCCCGGGCATCAGCGGGCTTGGTTGCC
>JALYZO010000179.1 GCA_030945745.1 Actinomycetota bacterium | reverse complement strand
GTGTAGTTCCATTCGCCGTGGAAGTCGTGGCGTGTGATGGGCACGGCCCGGAGTTCTTTGTCGGTGACCTTGATTCCTCTGGGGTAGAGACCGTGGTCCAGGCAGGCCCTGACCTTGAGCCCGGTGCGGGTGGTGGTGTTGGCGATCAGGTTCACGATCACCTGGTGGCTGGCGAGGGGACGGCCCCGCCAGTTCGTCGAGATCGCCGAGAACAGTCGGTGCTCGATCCGGTTCCACTTCGACGTGCCGGGCGGGAAATGGCACACGGTGATGGTCAGGCCGGTGCGCTCAGCCAGGGCGCCGAGCTCGCGTTTCCACAGCCGCAGGCGGTAGCCGTTGGACCCGCCAGCATCGGCGGTGATGAGCAGACGGGTGGTGGCGGGGTAGGCGAGCGTGCCGACCTCATCCCACCACCTCCCGATGCTGGCCACTGCGAACTCGGCGGTGTCACCGTCGGAGCCGACGGTGACAAAGCCCTCGTTGGCACCCAGGTCGTAGACCCCGTACGGTACGGCCTTGCCCACCTTCGGGTCAGAGAAGTCGTGCACATCGACGCGCACCGGTACACCGGTCTCGTGCCATTCCTTGCCCTTGTTGGCCAAGTTTCCCACGACCTCCTTCTTTTTCGTGTCGACACTGATCACCGGCTCACCCGCCGCCAGGTGGTCCTCCACCTGGGCGTTGATATGACCGAACTGGCCGTCACGGTCAGGATGCTGCGCTCCCTCATTCTCCTTGGCCGTCGCCTGAAGGCTGTAGCCCATCTGGTACAACAACTCCGCCACCGTCACATGCGACACGGTGAAACCGGCCGCCACCAGCTCATCAGCCAACTTGCGAGTCGACTTGGTCGTCCAGCGCAACGGACACATCGGGTCGCCGCGGGTCTCGGGCTCGACAAGTGCGTCAAGGGCCTCCCACAGTCCCGGCTGAGCGTCCTGTGCCCGGGGCCGTCCCGCACCGGGGGGCCGGACCCGGACGCTCACCTCCACCCCGGCGTCGATCTCCCCAACCGCCTTTTGCACCGTCGAGCGGCTCATGCCCGTTGCATCGGCCACCGCCACAATCCCCCCATACCCCAACGCCCGAGCCAGCGATCCCGCCACGATCCGCCGCTGGCGCTCATCGAGGTGCTCCAAACAAACCGTCATCATCGTCGACAGTGCCTCCTCGTCGACGACAAACTCTCGCACAAGGACAATCTAGCTTACAGCCACCCTAGACGCGCGGACTACTCTCTAACAGCTCCTAAACGGGCAGGGGGCCTGATCGCGGTGTGCAGGGGCGGCGGACGTCGATCGGCGGCACCACCGGCTCCATCCGGGCACCCGATACCCTCAGAACTACTCGTCTGGGTGGCTCATCATGTTGAGCACGTTCCCGTGCCTTGGTTTCCTAGCCACGGTCCGCTTGGTCCGACCCTCGAAGGTCAACCACGCTCATCGCTCGCTTCGACGGCCCTGGATCCGGTAGGTGACCAGGCCGACGATCATCACGGCCGCCGCGACTACAACGGCGAGCGCCGCTACGATCCCCCATGCGGAATAGAACACGGTCGAGGATGCAGGGACGTGCGACGCTGAACGGGCCGCCCCGGTCGAGCTCGCAGAGAACGAGGCGGCGCCTCGGAACGCCACAACGCCGTCTTTCGTGCCCACCAGAAGGAGGCCCAGGGCAGCGCTGGGCGACGCAAAGGTTGGGACCGTCACTCCTACAGGCACCGTTTGCAGAGGCGCTCCGCTCGCCGCGTTGTACTCGTGGAGGATCCCGGCCGGGTAGTCCAAGGCCCACAGATGGTCGGCGACGAGAATGGGAGCGCCATTCGCGCCGGGCAGCTTGCGGCCGACCCGGCCATGGCGCAGGTCAACCTCTTGAATTCCGCCGCCTCGGCACGGCACGAAAATGGTGTCGTTCGCCACGTCGAACGCCGCTCCTCCGTCGGGGTCGCTGCCGCACACCCCGGCGATGGTCGTCACGACGGACAGGTCGCCTCGCCGTAGGACATAGGCGACGTCGGTCTTGCCGACGGCGAAGACGGTCCCATCAGGGAGCAGCAACGGGTTTCCGGCGGCCAGGTCGCCGTCACCGCTAGCTGCCGGATCGCGGAACGAGGCCACGGGTACGCCCAAGTCAGGTGGGAGCTCGATGACGCTCTCGGCGTAGAGCGAGGGATCCGGGTTGTGGCCGGGAAACGGATCGGAATTGCCGGTGCTGACATAGACGTGCCCGTCGGCGGCGATGGCCGGTCCTCCGCCGGATTCCCAGATCCCGCCGCCATGCCCGTCGGCGGCGACCTCGAAGGTCACCGGGTCGGGCGCGCCTGTCTCTCTCAGCCCCACCAGCCAACCGTGATAGGTACCGCAGTCACCCGAGTTGCCGCCGAAGGCAACGTAGACGCGGCCATTGCCGAGGGCCAGGGCGGCCCGTTGGAGCAGGGCGTAGCGGGGCCCCCCGGCCGGTAGCGGGGGGTCAGCGTTCTCGGAGGTCAGCACGGCCCCGGTCCGCGTGTCGAAACCCATCAGCTGGTGGTGGACGGCGTTGCCCCCGTCGCTGACTTCGCCGACGACGAACACGGTGTGAGTGCCGAGGTCGATCACTGGTGTGCTGGTAATGCCGAGCGGATCGATGTTGCCGCAGCCGACGAGGCGGTCCACGCCGGTCACCGGCCGACCCACCGATTTCGCCCATAGGATCCGACCCGATCGCGGGTCGAGGGCCACGAACTGGTTCTTCTCTGTGGCCGCGAAGACCCGGCCGTCGGCGACCACGGGCTGGCCGTAGACGGCGGCGCCGAGATTGGCCTTCCACGCCGGGCGGGCCGCAGCGAACGAGGGTTCAGACGGATCGAAAGCGGTGCGGGCCCGGTCCCCGTGATAGCCCAGCCAGGAGGTGCTCGCAGATGCCGGAACCATCCCAAGGATCAACGAAGCGATGACTGCCATCAGAGCCGAGGCCACCCTCGCGCTGCGCACACTGGCTACGGTACCGGCAGACGCCGAAAGACAAGGATGCTCGCCTTACGTTCAGTAGGCTCGACTCTGCGCCTGGAGATTGACCTCATCGGCAAGGGGGGCGAGCCCTCGGCAAGCGTTTGGCTGAATCGAATCCGGGTTCCCATACCGGAAGGACTGGTCTCTGAGCCCGCCGTATCGTCGCGGCGGCAACATCGTCATCTTCCATGATGTCCAGCGGCGGACCGTCGATGGCCAAACCCGGGAAGCGACGGGTCGCTGACGACCACACCGCCGCCGACGTCAAGTCATCGCATGGGAGCCTTCGCCGACCCGGACCGGGCCCTGGCAGCCGACTAGAGGCCACCCGTCAGCCTGGTTCGGTAGCGGTCCGCGTGGCGATGCGCTCGGGCCACCCCAGGCACCTCGCCATCGCCGTAACGGTTGGCTGAGCGGGTCTTCGGACCATCAGGAGGGGGTGCTGGTGGCAGCACTGGCCATGCGCAAGCTGCGGGCGTTGCATTTTTGTCGCCACGCCTGGTGCGACCACGGCGGTTGATGTGGTGCTCAGCCTCATCGACAGCGTGCTGCGGGCCTTGGCCGAAGCTCCTGACGCTTACATGCAACGGCGAGCAGCGCTCTGCGATTGGGACCGGGAGTTCGATGCGCTGGACAACGGCTTGATCTGGCGTGATCCACAGCACACCGACGACGAGCTCGAAGTCTTCTCTCGTTGCACCGCGACGCTGGTTGAGCTGCACAAGGTTGTGTCGGCGATGGCGGAGCGGGGTTGTCACGTGCTCCGCTGATCCTGTCTCGCCGCACTTTTGTCGAGTGAGGCCATCGTGGCTGAGATGTCACGAGAGGGGATCAGCATGAGCCGTGGGGTGATCGGCGATTCCTCGAACCCGAGGTGGAGGTAGAAGCTCTGGGCGGCTTCGTCGATGGCGTGGAGCATCAGGCCTCGGGCACCGATGTCCTCGGCCGATGATGCCGCCCGCCGAAGGGCCTGGCGTACGAGTTCCCAACCCAGGCCACGACCCTTGCGGTCGACGTGGACGCCCATGCGGCCGAGCAGGATCATCGGAACGGGATTCGGTGCTCGCTTCGCCAGACGGTCACCTGCCTGCCCTTTCGACACCGAGGCGGAAGAGAGGGTGAAGTATCCGATGATCTCCCGCTCCTCGTGAAGCAGGTAGGTGACCGCGTCCCGGCTGGCCATCGCCTGGCTGGCGTAGCGCGCCAGCCAGGAACTCAGGTCCTCGTTACCGCAGTCGAACGCGCTGCGCTCGTCCTTTGAGCGACGACCACCATCGACGGCCTCAACCCCACCAAGGTCGAGCGGCTCCACGGCGTCGCCGCCGCCGCACTCGATGGCCGCCTCGACGCCGCCACCCTCCGAGCTTCCGGACCCGAGCAGGCCATCAGCGACGTCCAGCAGATCTTCGGGATCGGTCCCTTTGGTGCAGACATGGTGGTCATCCGCGGCGCAGGAGAGCCCGATCACTTCTCCCGCACCGAACACCGGCTGCACGCCGCGATGGCCGACGCTTACAGCGTCGACCCGGGCGACGTCGATGCCCTGGCGACCATCGCCGAAAGATGGAAACCGTTCCGCAGCTGGATCGGCTTCTTGTTTCGGACCCGGCTGTCCTCCTGACCCTCTCGCACTGACCCGAAGAGGACAACCCACTTCACTATGGCGTCGAGCTGGGCGAGGGTAGTCACGGGGCGCTCGACGGTCCGTTCCACGCCGGCTCGCCTGACCGGCAGGATTCTTGACCAGCAGTTCGTCCTCCACCGCGGTGGTGAGGATGGAGCGGAGCAGCTCGGCGTGGCGTTCGTCTCGAGCAGCACTACCGCCACGCCGTGAAACCGTCGATCGACGCTCACGTTGCGGCAATGGAGGCCCTGTTCGGCCGCTGAGCCGGTTGCTACACCGGCTGCTACACCCGGGGCCCTTTGCCGGTCGCCGCTCCGAGCGTTCTCGCAGGTCACAGATGGTGGGCGTAGAGGGAATTGAACCCACGACCTCATGCGTGTCATGCATGCGCTCTAACCAACTGAGCTATACGCCCGAGTCGACCCGGACGTGGACCGTCGCCGAGGCCGGTTTGGAGCCCTGAACGTAGCACGACCGGCTCTGTCGGTTACCCGAGGAGGCGGGTCACGCCATGGAGGACGAGGCCGGCCAGGCCCCCGACGACGGTGCCGTTGATGCGGATGTATTGCAGGTCGGGGCCGAGGAGCAGCTCCAGGCGGCGGGAGGTCTCGGCGGCATCCCAACGGGCGATGGTCCCGCTGACCAGGGACGCCAGCTCGGTCTGGAAGCGCTCCAGGGTGGTGGCCAGGGCGCTCTCCACCGCCCGCTCGGTGGCCTCCACCAGCGCTGGGTCGCGGCGGAACCGGCCCGCTCCCCGGGTGACCACGTCGGTCACCCGGGATCGCAGCGGTGACGCCGGGTCGTCGATCTGGACCCGGAGGTGCTTCTTGGCGTCCTCCCACACCGTCAGGGCAGTGGCCCGCAGCTGGGGCTGGGCCAGCAGCTCCGCGGTGAGCTCGGCGCCCCGCCGGCGGAGCTCGGGTGAGCTCTGCAGGTCATGGGCAAGGGTGACGAGGCCCTCGTTGATCTGGATGCGCAGCGGATGGGAGCGGTCACCGGCCATGTCGGACAGGACCACCCGGCTGCGCTCCATGAACCGGTTGACGACGCGGGATTCGACCGGTCCCGGCAACCACCATGGGGAACGCCTTCCCAGCCTGCGGTGCAGGTCGGCTCCATGCGTCTCCAGGTAGCGGCAGAGGCCGGCCAGGGCGGCGTCGACGAGAGGCTGGTGACGCTCGTCCCGGGTCAGCTCATCGAGGACGCGCCCGGCGGCCGGGGCCAAGGCCACGTCGTCGAGGCGGCCGCGCGCCAAGCTGTCGAAGAGCTCGTGGACGTCGTCGTTGGCCACCAGGTCGGCGGCGGTCGCAGCGATCTCGAGGAGCCGGCCGGCCAACAGATCGGCATTGCCCGGGTCGGCGAGCCACGACGTGGAGCGGTCCAGGGCGTGGGCGCTGCGCAGGCGTTCGGTGACGGCCTCGGCGCTGAGAAAGCTCTCCTGGACGAAGGCTCCGAGCGTCTCACCGAAGCGGTCCTTGCGTTCGACGACGATGGCCGTGTGGGGGATGGGAAGGCCGAGGGGGCGTCGGAACAGCGCTGTCACCGCGAACCAGTCCGCCAACCCGCCGACCATGGCGGCCACGGCGGTGGCCTGGACCCAGACCAGCCAGCGGTGACTCCCGGCGAACGCGGTGGAGACCACGAAGATGGCGGTTACGGCCAGCAGCAGGCCGCCGGCCTGGCGCCTGGTGACCCGAAGCTGGCGGGCTCGTCCGGCTTCGGAGACCGACTGGGTGATCACTGCCGATCCCCGGCAACGAGCAGGGCCACCGGCAGGCCGGCGAGGACGTCGCAGAGGCGGACATTACCCTCCCAGAACCCGCTACCCAGATGGTCTGCGAACCGTCCTGCGGGCAGGGTGAGCGCGGTGTCGCCCCAGCCACCGGCGCGCTCGAGGACCGTTGCCGTGCGGCTGATCACGGTGATCGATCCCCCACCGCGGCACCAGGCGATGGCGTGCCCGGCGGCCTGCCCGTTCACGTCCAACGGTTGGTAGCGCCCGTCTTCACCCGGCCCGAACCACTCCGGATGATCCCGGCGGACGCCGAGAGCGGCCCGGACGACGGCCAGCTTGGTCAGACCCGACCCGTCCTCGTCTGCCCAGGCCTCCACGGCGCTCACCTCGGCACAGCGGTCCAGCAGGCGCCGGCGGTGCTCGTAGTCCACCGGCCGACGGTTGTCGGGATCCACCAGCGAGAAGTCCCAGCACTCGCTGCCCTGATAGATGTCGGGGACTCCGGGGGCGGTGAGGGTGGCCAGCTTCTGGGCCAGGGCCACGGCCCAACCGGGGCGGCGGATGGCGGCCACGAGGGCCTCCAGCTCAGCGGTGAACTCGTCGTCGCCGAGAGCCTCACGGATCCACTGCTCGAGCTGTCCGTCGTAGAAGACGTCGGGATCGGTCCACGACGTGTGCACCTTGGCCTCCCTGGTGGCTTTGGCCAGGTAGGCCACGGCCCGGTCCTCGTCGAGCGGCCACGCCCCCACCAAGGACTGGTACGCCAACCATTCGGTGTTGCCATCCGGTGGGGCCAACGAGCGCCGCTGGCGGTGATGGGCTCGCCAACGGGCGACCGTCGCCTCCCATTCGAGGGGCATCTCGGCCAGGACCGACAGGCGGGCTCGGACGTCCTCGCTTCGCTTCGTGTCATGGGTGGAGGTAGCCAGCAGTGCCTCGGGACAGCGCTGCTGCGCCGTCGCGTTCGCCTGGTGAAAGGCGTCGATCGACACCCCCAGCCGTCCCGGGTCGCCGCCGACCTCGTTGAGCCAGGTCACCGGCAGGTAGCGATAGAAGGCGGTGTCCTCGACGGCTTTGGCCATCACCGGGCCGGTCAGCTGCTGGACGCGCAGGGCGAGCTCGAGCTCCTCGCGTCCGGCAACGCGACCGAGCAGCAGATCCCGGAGGAAGCCGATCAGCTCCTCGTCGAGGTCGGGGTCCCGGATGGCCGCCCCCAGCACGGCACGCTCCACGGTGGTGACGTCGCTTGGCCCCGTTGGAGCCCCTGCCCGCACGTAGGTCCGGTACACCGAGAAGCCGGCGATGACCTCGGCCAGCGCGTCACGCAGGTGGCGACGGGTGTAGTCCCGGTACCGGCGGTGCCGTTCGCAGATGACCGTGAGGCGGGCCACCAGTCGGTTGAGGTCGGTGGCCAGCGTCCCGCCGAGGACCTCCGCCTTGGCCCGCTGCACGATCTCCTCGAAGCGGTCGGCGATCCCAGAGAAGCCCTGGTAGACGGCGACGATCTCTTCCGACCCCTCGCCGTCGTTGAGCACCGCGGCGACCAGGTTCAGCCAGTCGTAGCCGGTCGTTCCGGCCACCGGCCATGCGGTTGGCACGACCTCGGCGCCCTCCAGGATCTTCTCGACCACCACCCAGGTCCCGGGCACCGCAGCCTGCAGGCGGGCAAGATAGGTGCCCGGGTCGCGCAGGCCGTCGACGTGATCGATGCGGATCCCGTCGACCACCCCCCGCTCCAACCAGTCCAGGATCAACCGGTGGCTGTCGGCGAACACGATCGGGTCCTCGACTCGGATCCCGGCCAGATCATTGATGTCGAAGAAGCGTCGGTAGTCGAGCTCCTCGCCGGCGGTGCGCCACCAGGCCAAGCGGAAGTTCTGCCGGTCCAGGAGGGCGTCGAGGCCCTCGACGTCACCGCTCAGGTCGGCCACGGCCTCGTCGATGGCGGTGGCCACCCCAGGGCTGGACTCGCACAACCGGCTCAGGCGGGTCCGGAGGATCTCCTTGTCGCGATGGCGCTCGGCCACCGAGTCGGCATCGGTCGCGGTGGAGAGCGGGAGACGCCCGAAAGCGGTGGCGATGCTGGCCAGCTCGGCGGCCACCGGCGCCGGGTCGGCCTCGGTGGCCGTCACCGAGCCCAGGCGGGCCACCGCCCCTTCGAGGATGGCGTCGAGGGTCCGGGGGGCGATGGGAGCTGCATGATCGTAGTAGCGCAGGACGAAGCTCCCCCCTTCCCGTTCGAGCCGCAGGTTGCCGGCCTCGAGCTCCCGGCCGTAGTGGTCGCCCAGGATGGGCAACAGGACGACGTTGCGCAGCTTGGACTCCGGTGGGTCCCAGTCGACATCGAAGTGGGAGGCGTAGATGCTGGCCGGTCCATTCTCGAGGACGTCCCACCACCATCGGTTGTCCCGCCCGGTGATGGCCATGTGGTTGGGTACGACATCGACGAGCTGGCGCAGGCCGGCGTTGGTCACCGCCGAGCAGAGGCGTTCGTAGCCGTCGCGGCCACCGAGCTCGACGTTGAGCCGCGTCGGGTCTACAACGTCGTAGCCGTGGCTGCTTCCCGGCGCGGCCTGCAGGATCGGTGACAGGTAGAGGTGGCTCACCCCGAGCGCGGCGAGGTAGTCGACCACGGCCTCGGCATCGCCGAATCCGAACTCGGCGCGCATCTGGAGGCGGTACGTGGCCCGACGGGGCGCCGGCAACTCCCGACGGGGCGCCGGCAACTCAGTGGCCCGACGGGGCTCAGGACTCACCGCGCAGGACCACCACGCTGCGACCCACCAGATCATGCGCACCGAGCGGGTACGGACGGCAAGGCCAGATGGGCATGCCAGGCACCGTACCCCGACCGTAGTGCCCCGTAAGCCGGCCAGCCCTTACCCTGTCGGCGTGCACCCGCTGGCCATCGTCGTGGCTTCCATCCCGAGCCCCCCAAGCAACGGGATCACCATCGGGCCGCTGCGCCTCCACATCTACGGCCTGTGCATCGCTGCGGGCATCGGGGTGGCCGTCGTGGTTGCCCAGCGCCGGTGGGAGAGCATCGGTGGAAAGCCAGGGACCATGGCAACGCTGGCGATCTGGGGGGTGCCCGGGGGCCTCGTCGGAGCCCGCCTCTACAGCGTGCTGACCAGCTACCAGGACGACACCGGGGGTCACTTCTGGCGGGTGTTCGCCATCTGGCAGGGCGGTCTCGGCATCTGGGGGGCGGTGATCGGGGGTGTCGCTTTCGGGCTTGTCGGTGCCCACCGCCACCGCCTGCGCACCGCGCCTCTCCTCGACTGTGTAGCCCTGGCGTTCCCTCTGGCCCAGGCCGTAGGACGACTCGGCAACTACTTCAACCAGGAGCTGTTCGGAAAGCCTTCAGGGCTGCCGTGGGCCGTCAGGATCGACGTCGCCCACCGTCCGGCCGCCTACCTGACCGCCACGGCCTTCCAACCGACCTTCCTCTACGAGATGATCTGGGACGTCTTCTCCTTCGCCGTCGTCGTCCTGGTGGCCCGCCGGGTGAAGCTGCGCCGGGGCTACCTCTTCGCCGTCTACGCCATCGCCTACACGGTCGGGCGCTTCTGGATCGAGTACCTGCGCGTCGACCCGGCGCACCGCTACGGTCCGTTCCGGCTCAACGACTACACCAGCTTCGTGGTCTTCGCCGCCGCCGCGCTCATCCTCTTTACCCGGGGCCGCCCGCGCGCTGGCGATGACCTGGTCAGCGATCCGTTGCCGGCCGGCGACGCCAACTCCACGAAGGCGGGATCTCGGGCCCGGCCATGAACCCGTCTGAGAACGGCCGCTCCCTTCGGCCCCTAGGGAACCGACCGGTCCCCCACATCGGCCTCGGCGGATCATCCGTCCGGTCGCCCGCTACGTGGGGGCAACGCCTCCCGCTCCGGTCCCTCCCGCCGACGACGTTGCTGCGTGAGCCCGCAGGACCTCGAGGAGGGAGCCGAGAGCCGGATCCTGACGCAGGCGGAGGCGGGTGGCCGCCTGCGCGCGGTAGGCGATCTGCGGGAGCCTGCTCACATCGAAGGAGTCGTAGTGCATGACCTGCAGCTCCGCCGCTCCCGGAGCAAAGATGGCCGTGGACACACCGGCACGGCGCAGATCTCGCAGGCCGCGCCTAGCTGAACGCTGGTTGTTCAGGCGTCCCGCCAGGTCGAGGCCTCCTCGATTTGGCCACGCCCCGATGCCCATGGGCACTGACGTCAAGACGGCGTCGTAGCTTCCCCCGTCAAGGGCCACCAGGTCCGTGTTGGCCGGCGAGAACAAGCCACCGTCCACGTAGCGCCGCCCGGCGACCACGACCGGCGTGAAGTAGGAGGGTACGGCGCAAGACGCTGCCACCGCCCGCCCCGGCTCGGTCCCGGGGGCGCCGGGGGCGCCGAAGACCACCCTGGTCCCGGCATCAAGGTCCACGGCGGCCACCAGCAGGCGGGCCATCGGCCAGGTCGGCCCCAGGATCCGTCCGAACCCGCCGATGATGTCGTCCATGCTGACCGCCCCCGTCGGAGCCAACGCGGCCATGACCAGCCCGGTCCTGACCCGGCGAGGCGAACGCGCCAGATCGGCGAGGAACCCGGGGGCGGAGGCCGGTCCCCGGCGGCGTCGCATGGCCAGGTCGATATGGAAGCTGGGATCGGGCCACGCCTTGCGCACCAGTGCCGTCCCTTCGCTGGACAGGGCGCGTGCGGTGGCGTAGGCGAAGAGGTCGGACGGCCGCAGGCCGGCTCGCAACACCCCGGCGGTGATGGCGCCCACCGACGTCCCTACCAGCAGATCGGCCTGACGCCCGTCCCAGCCCTCATCGGCCAACGCGGCCAGGACCCCGGCGTGGAACGCATGGCCCACCGGGCCGCCGGCCCCAAGCACGAACGCAACCCGCACGGGACGGGCCACGACCGGGGAGCGAGCCTTGGTGGAGAGAGCCATCCCCGGCCGAACCTACTCCCGGGTCGCTCCGTTCTCTCGCAGCGATGGTAGCCATCTGCAAGCATTATGCTTGCTGCGGTTTATGCTCGGCGCTGATCGGGCACAATAGAGGCATGCAAATCGGAACCGTTGACCTAGACAAGCTCCGCGGGGTGAGCGACAAGTTCGTCGGCCTCGCCAAGGAGACCACCGGCGTTATCATCAACAACAGCGGCCTGCAGAAGGCGGGCGAGGCCCAGCAGGATCGGGCCACCGAGACCCTCAAAGCACTCCGCAAGGAAGCCGAGGCGGAGACGAAGAGCCGCAAGTCGGACAGCATCGCCAAGGGTCAGGGCAAGAGCTCCGGTGGAGGTGTCTTCGCCGAGGCCAAGGGCAAGGTGAAGGAAGCGGCCGGCCGCTCGGTCGGCAACCGCGACCTCCAAGACGATGGTGAAGCAGATCAGCAGCGCGGGTCGGCCGACCGCCAGTCAGCCAAGGCCAAGACCGAGGCCAAGGCACACAGCGCCAAGGCCAAGGTCGACGAGAAGGCGCAGGAGTCGGCGGAAGAGTCCTCCTGACCCAGTAACAGCTCCCACCCTGCACCCCTCTCATCGACCACCCGTCCCGGCTCCCGGCCTCGGGGCGGGTCGTCGCTCATCAGGGGTTCCGGGACGCTCAGTCGTCCCTGAGCGCTACGGCGTTGGGGGTGACGTGCACGATGGGCTCGAACCGCTCCGTCGCCACATCCTTCGCTTCCCCTACCTGCGCTCCTCGCAGGTCGTTGCGACATCTCTGACAGGGGCCGTAGAAGGGCTCGGCGACGGCGCCGTGACACCGAGGGCAGTCGAAGTCGATCAGGGTGGAGGACTCGGGCATGGCGTCAACACTGCCAGGCCCCAGCCGCCCGGCGGCGGCCATCTCCGTGCTGGACGATCAGCTCGTCGCTGGGAGCGGGGTGCTGCTGGCCGCTACACCGTTGCTGGCTGCTACACCGTCAGGCATGGCTGATCCGTCCCATCTGAGCCGAAGCGGTCACCAAGCCCTGGAGCTGGTGCACGCAGTGGTCTACCTGACGCCGGAGACGAGCGAGCTGCTGGTGGCCCTCGGCCTCGAGCCTGGTCGGATGCCGTACTTCGCGGGCAGGGCTGCGGCGCTGGGTGCGGTCGGTGCAGCGACGGTCACGGCAACGTTCGGCAACTTCAACCCCGACCTGATCGGCGAGTCAATCCCCCAGGCATGGCGCCTGGCTGAGCCACGTGACATTGGGGCCACCCGATTCGCTGGGGCGGACCGCGGGCTCCGGCGGCTGTGGGGCAACGATGTTGTCAACTCCGCAGACGTCTCCGAGGCGGCTGGGCTGGCCCGGGAGGCCACCGAGGCGTGCCAGCCGATCGGCCGGCCTCTCTACGCAGCCAACGCCGAGCTGCCCTGGCCGTCGGAACCGCACCTGGCTCTTTGGCACGCCACCACCCTGTTGCGTGAGCATCGGGGTGACGGCCACGTCGCCGCCTTGGTGTCGGCGGGTCTGTCCGGGCTCGAGGCCCTGATCAGCCACACGGCAACTGGGCAAGGTTTCACACCGAAATTCGCCCGAAGCCGCCGGGGCTGGAGCGACGAGCAATGGGAACGAGGTGAGGAGAACCTGATGGAGCGGGGACTCCTCGACGGCGACAAGCAGCTCACCTCCCGAGGTCAGGCCATGCGCAGCGACATCGAGGACCACACCGATGCCATGGCCTCGGCGCCGTGGGACCGGCTCGGCGCGGAGCGGGCAGAGCGGCTCGGCGACATCGGCAACCGGCTCTCCGGCCTCATCATCGAAGGTGAGCCGGAGATGCGGAAGAACTTCGCCTCCAAGTCGCCCCTGTTCAAGAAGCGCACCTGACACCCCTTGGATCGGCCGGGTGTCGACAGAAACGGCTCAGGCGGGTACGGACCGGGAGACCCCCACACCCCCAAGCGTGCTCCCGCCGAACCGGGCCCGCTCCTTGTCCAGATCGAGGGGACGGACGCTCAGCGTGCGATCGGACTCGGTGATGGCCGCTGCGGGCAGAAGCCAGCAGACCTCAAGCTCCAGGCCATCGGGGTCTTTGGCGTAGAGGGCTTTCGTGGTCCCGTGATCCGACGCCCCAACGAGCGCTCCCCGCTCTGCGAGAAGGCCGGCGATGCGTTCCAGCTCGTCAAGCGTGTCGACCTCCCACGCCATGTGGTACATCCCCACCGTCGACCCTCCGGCGGTCGGCGGACCGGCGCCTTTGCCCATCTCGAAGAGCCCGAGGTCGTGGTCGTTGCTCGATCCCGGCGCCCGCATGAAGTACGCCGTGCCGGCTCCTACCTCGTGAACAGTCCGAAAGCCGAGCACCTCATGGTAGAACCCGGCCGTGCGACGAGCGTCCGACACGTACAACACGATGTGGTTAAGACGGTAGACCGGCACGGTTGGCTCCTCGGATCTTCTGCGGTTGTACCCGCCCGCATCAATCTAGTTGACTATTCAACTATTCCGCTCACCCTTGGGCCATGGTCAGCGTGCCATTGGCAATGGTGATCTGCTGGCCCGAGAAGATGAGGTCCGGGTTGTTGCCAATGACCGCCTTGTTCGCCTCGTACAACGCCTGGTAGCCATGAAGCTTGAACCACTCGGCGATCGTCGACAGCGTGTCGCCGGACTTCACCGTGTAGGTGATAGGCGGCTGAGCCGGGGTCGCGGCGTTGCCCGTTGTCGCTGGTGCGCTGGCCTGGGGCGTCGTGGTGACGGGAGCAGTGGTAGGCACCGCCGCAGCCGAGGGTGCAGCGGACGCCGGCGCCAAGCCGAGCGTGGTGGGCGGAACGGAGATCACCGGCGAACTCCAGGGCGCGGCCAGCATCCGCTTGGCCAGGTGCGTCTCACCGGAGGTCTGGGTGGCGGCGAACGCCACTCCACCGCTCAGCAGGATGATGCCTGCCATCAGAACTGCCACGACCGGCTTCTGTCTCATGTGACCACCTCAAAGGAGAGTACTACCCAGGGATGCTGAGCCTCACCCAAAGGTTCATGCCCCGTTCCTGCACAAGACCTTTGCTGTTCCCTTGCTTCGGCCGATCAAACCGGACACTCTTGGACATCAACTATGTTTCGGAGGCGGTCGGGACCGAGATCGCTGGAAGAAGGGTGGTTCTGCGTCTAGTTTCCGTCAGAGTTGCTCCACGGTCCCCCTGACCCGAGATGGTCCGCACGGTTCCTCGACTCGTCAGCACCCTCAACCGCCCGCCGCCGGCACGATCTGGCCCCGAAGCGCCAGCCGCCGCCCCGCCTTACCCCCTGGAGATCTTCCGTGTCCCATCGCCGTCGTCGCCGGCTCACCACCATCCTGGTAGTGCCGCTGTCGGTGGGAACCGTGGCCGGCTCAACGCTGACGACGGCCGCCGGGGTGGCCCACGCCTCCGTCCCCTCGCAAGCGAGCTCCCCGCTGCTGCGCGCCGCAGTGGCCGCAGCTCTCAGCGCCACACAGACACCATCGACCACGGCACCTTCGGGGGACCCGTCGAGCTCGAATCCGCCAGCGGACACCTCGACCACGGCGGACCCGTCATCGACCACGACATCGCCGAGCACCACGACATCGGCGCCGACCAGCGCAGCGACCTCAACGTCCACCTCGGTGCACACCTCGACAACGACCGCCCCAGCCACCACATCCACGACGAAGCCCCCCCCAACCACCACCACCACGACACCGCCCACCACGGCGCCACCCACCACGGCGCCACCCACCACGGCGCCTACCACCACGGCGCCTACCACCGCACCGCCGAGGACCCCACCGTCGCCACCGGCTACCCCACCGACGCCCCACAGCCCCCCAACCACGGTGGCGATGACGCCAACGACAGTCCCCCCGACGCCGAACCCCCATCGTCGTCCCGCACCGCCGGGACCGCGACGAACCCCGGTCGCCCAGCCCGGCGGGCCGAGCACCGGTGACAGCCAAACGCCCAACGGCCCAGCCCCGGCCACGACGACGCCGCCGGGCCAGACGACCTACCAGGTGCCGGTGCCGGTCGGGTTCCTCAACCAGAACCCCGCGTGGCTCACCGGGTCTCCCACGGGCCCCACACCGCTCCCCGTTCCCGCAGGGACCGAGGTTGATGCCGCGACGGCGGGTGCCGTCACGATGACGGACGCGACGACGCTCACCCTGGTGGGTGTCGACGCAGCGACCTACACCTACACGTCGGTGACCGGCGCTCCACCCACCGGGACGGTCGTCACGCCCGGGCAGCGGATCGGTGCAGCGGGTCCGACCGGGATCACCTTCGGGATCACCGTCCCCGACACCGCGGGTCCGGTCTGTGCGGCCGGCGCCCTCCAGGCGTGGTCGGTGAACACCAGCGTCGATGTGCACGCCCTTCCCCGGACCTGTGGGCCCGCCGCCCCAACCGTCACCCCGCCGGCTGCGTCGGATCCCGCCACCAACGTGCTGATCGTCACCGATGCGGCCGCCGGCCAGACGGCGTACGATCTGAATACCTCGCTGAGCGGAGGTCAGGTAAGGGCCGAGGTGCTCAACCTCGATGAGTCCCAGCCCACGGCCACGCAGGTCAACCAGATCACCGGGGCGCAGATCGTGCCGGCGAGCCTGGTCGTCGTGACCCTCGGCGCCGCGACGCCCGACGAGGCCTCAGCGATCCTCAGCCTGCTGCCGGCCAACGAGCAGGTCCTGTGGCTGGCGCCTCCGTTGCCTGGCCCCTCGACTCCGACGGCCCCCGCGCAAGCGGCAGCCTACCTGGCCGTCGTCGCTGCGCACCCCAACCTGCGTGTCGAGACCCTGCCGAGTGCTCTGCAGGTGGTCACGACCGGGGCGATCGTCCCGCCGGCGCCGACGATCCAGCCGCCGACCACTCCTCCGGTGCCGACCTCGTGGCCCGACGTGGGCGCCAAGGTCGTCTCCTCGATGGCCACCGGCTACGCCCAGGATGCCTACCGCCTGCCCCTGGCCAGCGCCAAGGCAGCCTCCGTGCTCTCCTACGCGGAGGCCCAGCTCGGGAAACCCTACGTATGGGCGGGGGCAGGTCCGGCCACCTTCGACTGCTCCGGACTGACCATGATGGCGTTCCGCCAGGTGGGCATCGACTTCGTCCACAACGCCTACGCGCAGTACGAGGCGACCAAGCAGTACGCGGTGAGCGCCAACGCTCTCCAGCCCGGTGATCTGGTGTTCTTCGGCCCCACGGAGGCGGGCATCCACCACGAGGGCATCTACGCCGGCAACAACCGGTTCATCGACGCCCCCCAGTCCGGGACGGTCGTCCGCTTCGACACCTTGGGGCCGGGCTGGGACTACTTCGGCGCCACCAGACCCCTG
The DNA here is from genome assembly GCA_030945745.1 of Actinomycetota bacterium. GTDB lineage: Bacteria > Actinomycetota > Acidimicrobiia > Acidimicrobiales > Palsa-688 > JALZAH01. The sequence continues at coordinate 10,790 of JALYZO010000179.1, read as the reverse complement.
GCCCTGTTCTCCGGCCCCGGCGGGTCCGTGAACCCTGCCCCTACCGCTGCCGGCGGCCTCGATGCCAACCACGCGTTCGCCAAGGCGCTCTCCGATGCGACGTGGGACCCCACCCAGTACGCCTCCCTCGTCCTGCTGTGGAACCAGGAGTCCGGATGGGATCCAACGTCGAAGAACCCGACCTCGGGTGCCTTTGGGATCCCCCAGGCCTTGCCGGCCACCAAGATGTCCTCCGCCGGGCCCGACTGGGCCACCGATCCCTACACCCAGATCCTGTGGGGCCTGGGCTACATCCAGGGTCGCTACGGCACGCCGGCTTCAGCGTGGGCGCACGAGAAGAGCTTCGGCTGGTACTGAGGGACCCCTACTTCTTGGCGGGCTCGTAGTACGGGTTCGTTCCTGCCGCGTGATCGGTGACATCGACGATCCTGACGATCTCGGGAACCGACTCCTTGATGGCCACCTCGATGCCCTGGCTGAGGGTCACCGCTGCCATGCCGCAGCCGGCACAGCCCCCGCTCAAGCGCAGGTAGGCGGCATCGTCGGCCACCGCCACCAGGTCGGCACGCCCACCGTGGGCGGCAATGGACGGGTTGATCTGGCCTTCGAGAACCTGGATCACCCGCTGCGCCACGTCGCCGCTCAGATCGGGCGGTGGTCCCGTCATCGCGGGGCTGGCGGCGGGCGCCACCGGCGGCGAGCTCGGGTTGCGGATGCTCATCCCGCCGACGAGGAGGTCACGGTTGATGTCGAGGACCGAGCCCGTCATCTTCGGGGCGCTGTCTGCGGGCACGACGATCGAAAGACCGCCCTGCTGCCCGGTCCAGTCGTCGGGTCGAGCATCACCGGCGGCCTGAAAGTACATGTCGTAGGTATAGGAGCTCCCGCTCGTCCCACTGACCTCCACCCAGAGCGCGAGGGATCCCGGCGCCGTCTCATCGCTGCGCAGCTGCAGCACCTTGGCCAGCGCGCCATCGGTCACCGTGAGGACAGGTACGCCGTCGGGGTCGTTCTCAGTCATGGTGCGCTCGTCTCATCCCTGTCGTCTGGGACCATCCTAGGGTCATGAACCGCGTCCTTCTTCTCATGCCCACCGAGAGCTATCGGGCGGAAGACTTCCTGGCTGCGGCCCGCCGCCTCGACGTCGAGGTCGTCGTCGGCTCCGAGCGTCGCCAGGCCATGGCGGCCTCCATGGGCGACAGGGCGGTCGTCGTGCCTCTCGATGCGCTCGACGCCGCCGTCGAGACCATCGTCGCATTGCACCAGCGCCGACCCCTCGATGCCGTCGTGGCCGTCGACGATCAGGGCTTGCTCGTTGCCTCCGCGGCGTCCAAGCGCCTAGGCCTGATCCACAACCCCCCGGGCGCCGTGGCAGCCACCAGAGACAAGGCGGCGCTTCGATTCCGTTTGGCCGCAGCGCGCATCCCCCAACCCCTTCACCGGGTCATCGTGGCTGGAGATCCCGTTGTCGCGGCCACCGAAGAGATGGGTTATCCCTGCGTGATCAAGCCGGTTTCGCGCTCCGGCAGTCAGGGCGTCATCCGTGTCGACGACCGAGCCGGAGCCCTGGTCGCTGAACGCCGGGTTCGCGCCATCGTCGGTACCGCCGAGCGACTCCTGGTGGAGTGCTTCGTAGCGGGGAAGGAGGTTGCCGTCGAGGGTCTGCTGGACGGCGGATCGCTCCAGGTGCTCGCCGTGTTCGACAAGCCGAACCCCCTGGACGGACCGTTCTTCGAGGAGACGATCTACGTCACCCCATCGCGACAACCACCAGCGGTCCTGGGCGCCATCGAGGCGCTCGTCGCATCCGCCACGGAGGCCCTCGGATTGAGGGAGGGACCGATCCACGCCGAGGTGCGCGTCGGCCCAGGGGGCGGGCTCACCGTCCTGGAGATCGCGGGGCGATCGATCGGGGGACTGTGCGCCAGGACGCTCCGCTTCGGTGCCGGGCTCAGCCTCGAAGAGGTCATCCTCCGCCACGCCGTCGGAGCCGGCGCGGACGGTCTGCGCCGCGAGGCTCAGGCGTCGGGCGTCATGATGATGCCGATTCGCTCGGCCGGGGTGCTCCGAGAGGTTTCCGGCCAGAGCGTGGCGCTAACCGTTGAGGGCATTGTCGGCCTAGAGATCAGCATTCCGCTGGGACGCAAGGTGGTCCCGCTCCCCGAGGGCGACCGTTATCTCGGGTTCATCTTTGCCCGCGGGCCGGAACCGGCCGACGTCGAACGCGCCCTTCGACGGGCCGAAGCTCTGCTGAGAGTCGTCGTGAGTCCCCACGCCGAAGCGGGCGACCTCGCCGGTAGGGTCGAAGCGTGAGGGTCCTCGTCGTCTCGACCTACGAGTTGGGGCATCAACCGCTGTCCGTAGCCACAGCGGCGGCCGCCCTCATGGCCGCCGGTCACGAGGTGCGCTGCGTCGATGTCGCCGTCGATCTCCTGGATCGGGACGATGTCGATTGGGCCGAGCGGGTCGCCCTGTCGGTGCCGATGCACACGGCCATGCGCTTGGCCCTTCGGGTCGCCGGCATCATCCGGGCTCGTCGAGCGAACCTGCCGATGTGCTTCTTCGGACTGTACGCCGGCATGGGTCGGGGGCTGACGATGACCTCCCCAGAGGATGCGATCATCGCAGGGGAGTACGAGGCCGCCCTCGTCCGGTGGGCGGACACGCAGCATCCGGGCGCTGCCGTTCAGCTGGCGCGCTCTGAAAGTCACGTACCGCTCCGAGGGTTACTTCCGGGACTGAGGCAGTACACCCGCCTGGCCATCGACGGAGAGGAGCGTCTCGTCGGGTCGGTCGCCGCCAGCCGAGGGTGTTCACACCGGTGCCGTCACTGCCCGGTGCCCGTGGTCTACGACGGGCGGGTCCGTCCGACTGATGAGTCGGTCGTGATGGCCGACATCAACCACCTGGTAGACGCCGGTGCCCGCCACATCACCTTCGCCGACCCCGACTTCCTCAATGCACCCCACCATGCACGACGAGTCCTCGCTGCGCTCCATCACCAACACCCGACCCTGACCTTCGACGCCACCATCAAGGTCGAACACATCCTTCGACACGGCGACGCCATCCCCGAGCTGGCCGCGGCCGGCTGCGCATTCGTCGTCTCGGCCTTCGAGTCGGTCAGCGACCCCATCCTCTGCCACCTGGACAAGGGCCACACTGCCGCGGAGGCGTCAGAAGCGGTGATCGCCCTTCGAGCACAAGGCATCGAAGTCCGCCCGTCCTGGTTGCCCTTCACCCCATGGACCACCCCCGGGGACCTCGTGGACCTGATGGACTTCGTGATCGCCCACGATCTCGTCGCCAATGTCGACCCCGTGCAGTACAGCGTACGACTGCTGGTCCCCGACGGCTCCCTGCTCCTCGGGGAGGCGGCGATGACCAGCCACCTTGGCCCCTTCGATCCGGTTCGGTTGGGCTGGACGTGGGCCCATCCCGATCCGGCGATGGACCGCCTCCACTCGCAGATCGCCACGCTCGTCGAAGCGCGCGCCGAACAGGTTCCGGACACGACGTTCGCCGAGGTCGATGCCCTGATCCGAAGCAGCACAGGGACGTCGTCTGTCCCTCCAACTCGCGGTGCGCGCTCGGCGGGGCCACCGGGGCAGCGAGCGCATCTCACCGAACCCTGGTTCTGTTGCAGCGAACCCACGGACGCGCAGCTTGCACCACTGCGACCACTCGCCTGACCTCTACGCGAAGCGACGAGCGTCCTCGGCGGCGTAGCCGGCGACGGTGGCATCGACCGCGGCGGTCGCCTCGATCGCGGCTACGATGGTATCGAGCTGCCCGCCCGGGAGGGCACAGGTCATCTCGTCGGGCCGCATGCCTGTTCGTTGGCGACTGAGCGCACATCCGACGCTTGCCGCCGGAACCCCGCGCTCCTTCGCTACGGCCACGATGTGGCACTGCGGCTTTCCCTCGATGGACAGACCTGGAAGGGCGTCGGAAAGCACCATCAGCTGGCGTGCGTTGACTCGCAGGAGGATCACGTCGGGCGCCACCGGCGTGTCGCCCAGCGGGGCGTAGACGACCGAGCCTGCCCTCGTCTTCACCGTGGGCAGCTGCCCGAGAACCTCGGGACCTACCCAACCGGCACCAACCAGGGTCGCGACATCGCTGTGGTCGACAACGTCGCCCGGCGCCATCAGCCCATGCGTCACGCTACCGACACTGCAGTTCCCGTGATCCTCGGGAACGGTGGCGAATGCCCGCTGCGACCCGTGGGTCCAGAACACGCACCCGGCAGGGACTCGCCCCTGGCGCCCGTCCTGGGTCGCCGAGGACATCGGGGCATCGAAGGTGTCGACGCCGGGCGGAGGGCTGGCCGCAAACGTGATAGCCACCGGAGCGCTGGAGAGATGGAGCACGTTGACCAGTCGATCAGCGAGGTCGGGCCAGTTCAGAGACACCCAGGGAAACCTACCGGTTTCGGAAGAACCATGGCGATGGCGCGCATTGCGGACTGTTGCTGTCCGCAATAGCCAGCCCATGAGATGATCTGTTCAGCCCCTCAGCGTCGTCCCCTCGAGAGAAGTGCCCGAGAGGGCACCGGTGGCCTGCGCCCGAAGGATGGCGTCAAGCTGGGTACCGAAGAGAAAGACGGTCGTCGAGATGTACAGATACGCCATCACGACGATCACCGAGGCCAAGCTTCCAAACACAGATCCATAAGACGCAATCTTTGTCAGGTAGAAGTAGAAGACGAGCGAAGCGATCACCCATGAACCGACCACGATCGCCGCACCGAAGCTCACCCACGGAAGTGGTTGTGCGGTGGCGGGAGCATGGCGGACCAACAAGCCGACGGCGGTCAACAAGAGTCCCACGGCGAGGAGCCAAGGTACGAGGAACGCAAACAGATCCCAGGCGGGGCCCGGATGCGCTACAGAGAAGAACGGAGCAAACGCCAGACACAGCACGGCGAGCACGAAACACGCTCCCACCTCGATCGACAGAGCGAACGAAACGGCGTAGCGCTTGATGAATGGTCGCTCGCTCGGCGCTCCATAGATGTGCGCCAGGGCGCCCATCACTGCCCGCACCGCACCGGATACCTGCCAAAGCGCCAGCCCACCCCCCACCGTTGCCCAAAGGACCCGCCGGCCGCCAAGGACCTTATTGACGCCGTCGGAGATCACGGTGAAGACGGGGGCCGAGACACTCATCTGAATCTTTGGCTCGAGGTGGACTCGCCAGACACTGTCAAGGTGGAGCAGTCCCGCCACAGCCAGGACAAACAGAACAAACGGAATGGTGGCCGTGAGAATCTGAAAGGAGATCGCACTGGAGTAGGTCAGAAGATCGTGTCGCTTGAATCCGTCCAGGAGCGCCCTCGCGAGCTCCCGCGACCGAGTCTGCAACCCGCCGCCAAACGATCGCCGCGCCCCGCCGGGGGGCGGCCTGGCCGAGGCTACTCTCCGCGACTTCCCCATACCTCACGGTACCTCGACCACCGACAATGCACGTCCTGGAGGTGGTGACGGAGGACGCCGCCGGTCCACAGGCTCCGGTCGGCCAACACCGCTCTTAGCGCGCTCGCGCCCTGGGCGGCCGCCGTACGAGGCATGCTCTGACCCGCGATGAGGCGATCTCACGAGTTGGCGATGCCCCTAAGCCTGGTTGCTGCCGCCGAGCGCGAAGGGCGACAGGACTGGCTCACCACGCTGCCAGGAACGATCCGACACCTGGAGAAGGCTTGGTCGGTCCACCTCGGAGAGCCCTTCCAACCCGGTGGACAGACAGCTTGGGTGGCGCCGGCTGCAAGGGCCGGTGAGGATCTCGTCGTCAAAGTGCTCTGGCGGCACCCCGAAGCGGAACACGAGGGCGACGGGCTGTGCGTCTGGGACGGCCATGGCGCCATCCGTCTTCATGCCGCCACCGAGGTCGACGCAGAGACCATGGCGCTCCTCCTCGAACGATGCCGGCCCGGCACGACCTTGAAGGCCCGGCCTGAGCCCGAACAAGACCTTGTCGTCGCCGGACTCCTGCGCCGACTGTGGACCAAGCCGGCGGCCGGTCACCGGTTCCGCTCACTGCAGTCGATGTGTGAGCTGTGGGCCGACGAGTTCGAGGAGAAGGCTTCTGAGGGCCCCGGGCTCCTCGACGCCGGGCTGGCCCGGGAGGGCATCGCCCTGTTCCGCCAGCTGCCGGCCAGCGCAGAACAGCACGTGATCTTGTGCACCGATCTCCATGCCGACAACGTGCTGGCGGCCGAGCGGGAGCCGTGGTTGGTCAGCGATCCTAAGCCCTACGTTGGTGACCCCACCTACGACGCCCTCCAACATGTGCTGAACTGCGACGTCCGCTTGCGCGCTGATCCTCGCGGCCTAGTCCGGCGCATGGCGGGCCTGCTGGGGCTTGACTCCGACCGCCTCCTGTTGTGGCTGTTTGCTCGCTGCGTCCAGGAGTCACCCAACTCGCCGGCGCTCGCCGGAGTGGCCCGGCGGGTGGTTCCCCCGTAGCCGCGGATGGGTGAGACTGGAGTCTGGGTCTTCCGATCGTCTGATCTGGCCTAGCACGTAACCGTGCACAGCGCGACCCGACCTCGACCAACTCAGCAGGAACCGCATCGAAGCGATGGTTGCCGTAGACGAAACCTCACGCTTCACAGGGCTCCAAGGGGCGGGTCTCCCACTCTTGTCGCAGGTTGGGCTCAGCACGACCGGCTCCGGTGCCACCCGAGCGCCTCTGTAAGGAGCGAACCGATCCGGGCCGTCGGAAAAACGGTGCACCAACAAGCCTTGTATCGTGCCGACGGTGAAGGTCGCTGGAGCCGACGTCTGGAAGGGTCAATGGGTCGTCGTGGTCCTCGATGACGGTCAATTCGATCATGCGTTCCTGAGCGCAGCGATCGACGCTGCGGTTGGCCAGGTGGCCGACGCCAAGGTGATCGGCATCGACACACCCATCGGGCTCCCCGAACCCGGTAAGAGCCGCCCTGCTGACATGCAGGCGCGCAAGTATGTCGGCCGGCGGTGGCAGTCGGTGTTCATGACGCCAGCAATCGACTTGCTCTTGTCGCCGTCGCACAAAGAGGCGAACACTCTGGCCAAAGCGCAGGGTTGGGATGGCATCTCAGCTCAGACCTACGCCCTGAAGAGGACGATCCTCGAGGTCCAGCCAGTGGCACAGCGGGACTCCCGCGTCTATGAGGTCCACCCCGAGGTGTCATTCGTCCGGGCGAATGGCGGGGTTACGTTGCGGTGGCCCAAGAGCTCCTGGAACGGTGTCGCCCTGCGGCGCCAAATCCTGCACGGCCAGGGAGTCGTTGTCCCTGATGACCTTGGTGAGCCCGGAGCAGCGGGTGTCGCTGACATGCTCGATGCCGCCATCGTTGCCTGGTCCGCTGCACGACTCGCCGCCGGCGAGGCCGAATCTCTCCCCGATGGCAGCGACCGGATCGGATCTATCTGGCGGTAACGGTTCTTGCCGATCTGCATTTCTCCCGAGGCCCTCGGGCTCTGGATTCCCGCACGGGTTCTGTGCGGGAGGAGAGGAGACGTAGCTCGAGGCCGACATCTGCAGGTGGCGTTACGCTCTACCGGTCCGATGTAGGCCCTCGGAGACGGAGGACGCGCCCCGTGCAAGATGAATGGAGCCGGAAGGGTGCAACGCTCAGCGACAAGACCGCCCGAAAGGAATTCGGGTTGACCCAGGACGAGGTCAGCGCAGCGATCGACGCCGGTGAACTGCAGTACCGCGTCGGTGTCATTCACGGCAATCCCTGGCTGAGGCTCCTGCGGCGCGAGGTGGAGGAGCTCATGGACGGCACCCACAACGATCGGGACCATCGGCTGCGGCGGGCGAGGGCCGAGTTGACGCGAGTCGACCGCGACTTGAGGAAGCTCCGAGCTGAGGTAGCCGTGCTGAAGGAGCACCGCACCAAGCTGATTGGCGAGCTCGACGCATGACCTTGGGCGGCCAGCGCTCCCACTTCGCGGCAGACGCTCAGGCGACCACCTGGCACACGACGCCGCGTAGGCGTGAACGCCGGATGTGCCGATCTGCGTGACCATCGGTCGACGAAGACCGTTGTTCTGGCGCGGCGTTCGGTATGTGGGCTATTCGTCGAGTTGGACCGAGAGACCCTCATGCGCCAGGACTGCCTGCAGCTGGGGTGTCGCTGTGCGGAGAAAGACGTCGGCCTCGAGGTACTTGGCTGCGGCAAGAGCTTCCATGCCCAAGACGTTCAGCGAATGGTCTCGGCGCAGCCTCCCCATCAGCGGAGCCAGCTCGCGAAGGCTGACGAGACCGATGGGACCGGGGAGCTGCATGACCGCAGCGGTCGCTCGTGATTGAAGGTCCTCTGGAAGACTGGCGAAGGGCCGGAGAGCACGCCCGAGGGCGTCCGCCCACCGAGCACCGCTTGGCAGAGCCGGACGTACCAGTAGCCGGTGGTGAACAGGTCCCGACCCTCCTGGTATTTCAGTGTCGCGGAGGACCTCGCTGAGGTATCGATCGTCGACGAGCGCAGGTTCACTCGCTGGCGAGGTCCGAGTCCCCAAAGCCCTCGCGCGCGGCTGACCGGTCGGTGTCGTCGAGTTGGGCCAACAGCGAACCCCGGAGCGCGCTCACTCCGCCGGGCACGATCACGAGCGCGTCGCCGAGATCAAGGAACCCGACCTCACCTCCTGCGTCGAGACCCCAGCGGTGCCGGGGCAGTGCCGGCAGGCTCATCTGTCCTCGGGAGGACACGCGCAGGTCACCGACGTTCGCCATGCGGACAAACATACAAGGCGTTGAGAAGTGTTGCCTTGTCGCTGCCAGACGTGCCGTTCTGGCGCGGTGAGTGCGTCGCCTCAGCCTGTCGTCGTTCTGGCGTGATGTTCTGTGCTGGGCGAGAGCAGCCACCATGCCGCCGCTGCCCGCCCAAAGTTGGCATGGCTGGAAGTCCGCAAGACCGTCCAAAGGCTCCTGAGCAGGCCTTTTGCTGGAGGCGGCGACCGGAATCGAACCGGTGTACAGGGCGTTGCAGTTCCATATTCACCGTCCAAGGCGGTCCACAGCCGTGCAAACTGCCAGTTCAGCGGGCTACTTAAGCACCGAGGAACACCAATATCGACGTCCAGCCGCGGGCTGCACGCGGGACCACGAGCGGCAACGCTCCACGACCGGCGAGACTTCGAGGCCCGCCGCTTGAGCGGCGCCAGCGGTACGTCCTTCCCTGTCTTTCTATCTTATCTCAGACCTGCCGAACATGGACTTTCGCTTTTGTTAGCTACCCCAGCGGCCACGCTCGTACTGCACCATGGCCAGCGACCGCCCTCAGTGTTTCCTCACCAGGGCACGACGCCGTCGTCGACAATCGGCGCGACGGCGTAGTGGACGTCCAGGGCGCTGACGATACGGTCCGTAGGTCCGAGATTCGGAGCCGCCGCCGCGGCTCGGACGTACCCGGGACGCCCGACCCGCAGTGATACTCAGATGCTGGAGGTGCGGTCCGTAAGGGGCGCTGATCGTGGGTATTTCGCCATCAGCCGCTCCAGGCGGGCGTCGACACAACGGGCTGGCACCGGGGCTAGACGCCACGGCCCACACCAGACGCATGTTAGGTATACCTATTCAGACGCGGCAGAACAGGTAGCCTATAGCTATCTAAGTCCGCCACGTTCGGAAAGACATAGCTGCCATGCCCAACTGGAGCCAAGCCCGTCAGGCCCGTCAAATCATCGACGAAAAGTATGCCGCCGGCACCCTGAGCGCCCTCCGGGCCAGACCGCGCTCCGGATGGATCAAAGCCGTCCGGACTGCCCTGGGCATGAGCCAGGATGCGCTCGCCCAGCGCCTCGGCGTCACTCGAACGGCCGTCACCGGTCTGGAGCGCGCCGAGCGTGACGGTGCCATCACCGTCGCCAAGCTGTCCGAGATCGCCGGCGCTCTCGGTTGCACCCTCGTGTATGCCCTTGTGCCTGACGGCTCCCTAGAGCAGACCGTCCAGCAGCAGGCCGCCCGAGTGGTCGACCGCCAGCTCGGCTACGTGAGCGCCACCATGGCGTTGGAGGACCAAGCGGTCGGAGCCCAGGAACAGGACCCGATCCGGGCGGAGCAGATCGACGCGGCGATCGCCCGGGGCGACATCTGGCGGACTCGATGACCGGCCCGCCAAAGCGCTCGCTCAACGTCGGAACGATCGGCCCGGAGCCCCAAGGGGCGACCCCGCTCGCCGAAGAGGACCTCGAAAGGCTGATCCCGGACTTCGTGGCCACCCGAGGCGACCTCAACCGGGTGGAGTTCGAGAGCATCCTCCGCAACCTCCCCCGGGTGCTTGCCATCGCCCGCTCCGGCGGCCCGACCGTCGTCCTCGACTACGGCTTCCTGGTGGACCTACACCACCGCATGTTTGGCGAGGTGTGGCGCTGGGCCGGGTCCTTGCGGCGCCGGGAGACAAACATCGGAGTCGAGCCGTACCTGATCCCCTCGCGCTCCATCCAGTCCATCGACGACGCCCGATTCTGGCACGACAAGAGCGTCTACCCGGCCGACGAGCTTGCTGCCCGGCTCCATGTCCAGCTCGTCGCCGTCCATCCGTTCCCCAACGGCAACGGACGCTGCACCCGCCTCCTGGCCGACCTTTACCTCACCAGCATCGACCGGCCGTCGTTCACTTGGGGGACCAGCGCGCTCGACACTGACGGGACAAACCGCCAGCGGTATCTCGGCGCCCTCATCGGAGCCCTCGAAAGCGGGGACTACGCGCCGCTCGTCGCCTTCGCACGGAGCTGAGCCCACCCAGACCAACCCTTTGAGCGCCGCCCCGCAACAGTGCCCGGCAGAATGGCCGACCG
>JALYZO010000177.1 GCA_030945745.1 Actinomycetota bacterium | reverse complement strand
GAGTAGCAACGTAAGCGCTGGTTGCTCATGAGAAGGTTGGTACCTACTGCTATCGCGGTGGCCCTTCTGCACTTAGCAGTTGCCATGAGCGCCCGGGCAGGCACCGTTCTAACAGTTGGCTATGGGCACGGCCAAGATCATCCAGGTTCGGGGACCATCTCAATCTCGGCCGTCAATACTGGCGCTGGCGCCCAGCCCGCGCAGGCCCCGGTCGCTCCGGCCGCCGGTTCGGGGACCGCGAACTCCCCGGCGCCGGCGGGCCCCGCTCCCTCGTGTGGTTTGGCGCCCGCCCCCAGCAGCGTGATTGCCCCGGGCAGCGCCGGGTTGTCGTTCGCTCCGATACCCGGACAACAGGGCGCAGCGAGCCTCGGGACCATCAGCGCTATCCAACCGGGTACGCCGGGCTCTTGGTACCTCGACAGCTGCAACACGACGCTGAACACTCCCCTCACCGTCTTCGTCCCGGGCGCCCCCGGCGCCCCGGGTGCAGCCCCGGCGGCCCCCCCGCCGCCTTCGCCGGCCCAGTTGGCCCAGATCGCCTACGGCGAGATCCAGTTGGGCGCCCCCGGCCTTCAGCTGTCGCCGTCCAGCCAGATCAATCCGGCGATCTACCAGATCGTCAACGCCCCGACCTGGGCATGGGTCCCGTCGGCGAACTGGAAGCCACTGTCCGCGACAGCCTCTGCGGGACCCGTGGTGGTCACCGCCACAGCCATCCCCTCGAGCATCACGGTCACCTACGGGGACGGCGGAGCCACGCGCACGGCGACCTGTGGTGGTCCGGGGACCCCGTACTCCGATCAGCTGGCGGAACGGGAGGACCCGGGTGCCCCCCTCTCAGCAGCGTCCCCGGACTGCGGGTGGACCTACGAGCACACCTCCGCCGGCGCCCCCGGAGGCAAGGAGCCTGTTGCGGGAGTCGTCACCTACCACGTGACCTGGACGGTGACCGGCGCACCCGGCGGTGGTGACCTCGGCCCCTTGAACAGCCCGGCGACCACCTACAACGTCCCGGTGGCCGAGATCCAGGTGGTCAACACCAACTGAGCGGTTCTAGGCGGCGAAAGAGAACACCGGGAGTCCTTTTTCGCCGCCTGGTACGGGCGAGGCCGGCCATGTTGTGGGCAACTCCGCTCCGGGTAGCCTGCTCGGATCGTTGGCACCCCCCTCACGCCCGCACCCGGACCCCGCAGACGGGGCCTCCCACCGCGCACCCGCCTGGCTGCCACGGTCGGCCGCGGCGTCTCCGGTCTGTCACGGCGCCTGGGCCGGGGGAGTGGCTCCGTGGTCGGCGGTCGGGCGATCCTCGGCCTCGATCCCTTGGCCCTGCGACACCTGAGCGAGGGCCACGACACGGCGCTGGTGTCGGCCACGAATGGCAAGACGACGACCACCGCGCTGTTGGGCGCCGCCCTGGCCACCCGGGGCCCGGTGGTGACGAACCTGGCCGGCGCCAACCTGCCGCCCGGCCTGGCCGCCGCCCTGGCCGAGGGTCCGGAGGGTGCGCCGGCGGCCCTGGAGGTCGACGAGGCGTGGCTGGGCCGGGTGGTGGACGCCACCCAGCCGAAGGTCGTGGTCCTGTTGAACCTGAGCCGGGATCAGCTCGACCGCAACAATGAGGTCCGCCGCTTGTCCAGCTCGTGGCGGACCATCCTCGAGGGCCGGGAGGACATCACGGTGGTGGCCAACGCCGACGATCCGCTGGTGGTGTGGGGCGCCGGGGCCGCCCCTGACGTCCGGTGGGTGGGTGCCGGCCAGCCGTGGACGGCCGATGCCGCCGGGTGCCCGCGGTGCGGGTCGAGGATCGTGTGGGTCGCGGAGAGCCTGCCGGACCAGGCGGGGAGCGCCGTCGACAACGCCACGCCGGGTGCCCCCGGGCCCACGACCGGAGACGATCCCAACGTGGCCGACGTGATCGACAACCCCGGTTGGGCGTGCTCGGTGTGCGACCTGCACCGGCCCCGCCTCGACGTGGGGATCACCAACGGGGTGCTCTACACCTCTGACGGGTTCCGCCGCAGCCTGCAGTTGGCTCTCCCCGGGCGGGCCAACCGGGCCAACGCGGCCATGGCCATGACCGCGGCCCGGCTCTTCGGCATCGAGCCCGGGACGGCCCTCGATGCCATGGCCTCGACCGACGAGGTGGTGGGGCGGTACCGCACGGTGCGCTCCGGCGCCGTGGAAGCGCGCCTGCTGCTGGCCAAGAACCCGGCCGGGTGGCTCGAGGTGCTCGACGTGCTGCGGCCGCCGCCCACCCCGGTGGTGGTGGCCATCAACTCGCGGGTGGCTGACGGCAGGGACCCGTCGTGGCTGTGGGACGTGCCCTTCGAGGCGCTGCAGGGCCGGATGGTGGTGGCCAGCGGCGAGCGTTGCGCGGACCTGGCCGTGCGCCTGCACTACGCCGAGGTCGACCACGTGGTGGTGGCCGATCCGGTGGCCGCCATCGCCGCTGCCGGGGCGAACGTGGTGGACGTGGTCGGCAACTACACGTCGTTCCAGACCGTGCGGGCCGCGTTGGCGTGATGAGCCCGAACGAGTCCGTGGTGACGATCGCGCTGTTGTTCCCCGACCTCTTGGGAACGTACGGGGATGGGGGAAATGCCACGATCCTCGCTCAGCGCCTCCGGTGGAGGGGCCAGGCCGCCGAGGTCATCACCATTCGCTCCGGTGACGCAGTGCCGGCGTCGGCCGATCTCTACGTGGTGGGAGGCGGTGAGGACCTGCCCCAGGTGCTGGCCGCCCGCCAGTTGGCCGGGCCGCCCAACCTGCGCCGGGCGGCGGAGGCGGGAGCGAGCGTGTTCGCCGTGTGCGCCGGGTTGCAGATCCTGGGCACCACCTTCGACTTCGCCGGTCCCGAGGGGCCCAAGGGCGAGGGCCTGGGGCTGGTCGATGTCTCCACCGGGCGTTCCACACACCCCCGCGCCGTTGGCGAGCTGGTCGTCGACGCAGACCCCGAGCTCGGCCTGCCCGCGCTGACCGGTTATGAGAATCACAGCGGCGCCACCGTGCTCGGTCCCGGCGTGAAGCCCCTCGGTCGGGTGCGCCACGGGGTGGGCAACGGCGCATCCACCAATGGCACCGACACCAAGCTCGACGGGTACTGGTCGGGCCACCTGCTGGGGACCTACCTGCACGGTCCGGCCCTGGCTCGAAACCCGGCCCTGGCCGACCTGCTGCTCAGCTGGGTGGTCGGGGACCTGAGCTCGTTGGACGACAGCGAGAGCGAGCGGTTGTGGACCGAGCGCCTGAAGGCGGCCGCCGCCCAGAGCCGTGGTGGCAACGGGGTGGCGAGGCGGTGGTGGCGTGGCCGGCGATGATTCGGCGGCGCTGTTCACCGACCGCTACGAGCTGACCATGCTCGACGCCGCCCTCCGCTCGGGGACGGCGGACCGGCCGGCCACCTTCGAGGTGTTCTCCCGACGCCTGGGCCGCGGTCGAACCCATGGCGTGGTCGGTGGCGTCGACCGGGTGCTCGAAGCCGTGGAGCGGTTCTGGTTCGGGCCGGGTGAGCTGGCCTGGCTGGAAGCCGAGCAGGTGGTGTCGGGTCGCACGCTGGCGTGGCTGGCCGACTACCGCTTCTCGGGGTCCATCGATGCCTACCCCGAAGGGGAGCATTACACCGTTGGCTCACCGGTGCTCACCGTGGAGGGATCGTTCGGCGAGGCCGTCCTGCTCGAGACGATCGTGTTGTCCATCCTCAACCACGACTCGGCTGTGGCTTCGGCGGCCGAACGGATCGTGGCCGTCGCCGGGGACCGCCCGATCATCGAGATGGGCAGCCGACGGGTGGCTCCCGAGGCGGCCGTGGCCGCCGCCCGAGCCGCCTACCTGGCCGGCTTCTCCTCGACGTCGAACCTGGAGGCGGGTCGGCGCTATGGCATCCCCACCACGGGCACGGCGGCCCACGCCTTCGTGCTGGCCTATCCGAGCGAGGCAGAGGCGTTCGCCGCCCAGATCGCCGCCGCCGGCCCGTCCACCACGCTGCTGGTCGACACCTACGAGATCGAGCGCGGCATCCGCACGGCGGTGGAGGTGGCCGGCGCCGAGTTGGGAGCGGTGCGGATCGACTCGGGTGACCTGGCCGACGAGGCTCGGCGGGCCAGGGCGCTGCTCGACTCGCTGGGGGCGACGAACACGCGGGTGGTCGTGACCGGCGACCTCGACGACATCAGCATCGCCGCTCTCGCCGACGCCCCTGTCGATGTCTACGGGGTCGGCACCCGGGTCGTCACCGGCCTCGATGAGCCGACCGCCGGGTTCGTCTACAAGCTGGTCTCGGTTGCCGCCGCCGGCCAGGAGGCGGGCCAGCAGCGCGCGGTGGCCAAGCGCTCGCCGGGGAAGGCCTCCGTCGGCGGTCGCAAGTGGGCGTGGCGGACCCGCCTGGAGGACCTGCCCGACACCTTTGAGGGCCCGGACGTGACCGCCTCGCCGGTGCAGGTCGATGTGGTCACCACCAGCCCCCAACCCCCTACCGGCGCCGGTCGGCCCCTGCAGCGCCGCATGGTCGACCAGGGCTGGGTGACGGGACGCGAACCGCTCGCCGCCGCCCGGGAGCGCAACGCGGCGGCGGTGACCGAGGCGGGTGACACCACCGGGCTGATCTTGGTGCGCAGCAACAACTGACCAGCCTGGCGGGCTCGGTGTACGACCTCGGGTGCACGCCGGGCGGGGCGCTGTACGACCTCGGTTGGATCCTGACCCCAGCGGGTCGTCCGGAGGTCTGTTCCGCTGTCACAACGGACCCGGAAGGGCGTACGGTGAACCCATGCGATCTCCTCTCAACCGCAGGGCCCGTTGGGCCGCTCCGGTAGCCGTTGCAGGAGCCATCGCCCTCGGGGCCTGGATCCCGACCGTGACGGCCAGTGCGTCCCCGCCCAACCTCCCACCTCTCAGCGCCGCTCAGGTGCTGGCCAAGGCCAGCCACCCGACGCTCAAGGCGTTCTCGGGGACGGTCGAGCTGACCGCCAACCTGGGGCTGCCGGACCTGGGCTCGGTCACCAACGGCGACAACCAGTCAACCAAGAGCGCCGCCGGGTTCGACCCCACCGCACTGCTGTCGGGCACCCACGACATCAACGTGTGGGACAACGGCGCCGACCAGCAGCGGCTGCAGCTGCAATCGTCGCTGGCCGAGACGGACTTCGTGCACAACGGCAAGGACGCCTACCTCTACAGCAGCGAGAGCCAGACGGTGACCCACCTGGTGCCCGGGGCCAGGACCTCGTCGCAGCCTGATGTGACCAGAGGCGGAGCGGACACGGCCGACGGCACCGTGCCCATGACGCCCGAGCAGGTGGCCCAGAAGTTCCTGAACCACATCGACCCGTCGACCACCGTCACCGTGGCCCCCCCGGTCTCCATGGACGGTATCTCCCGCTCCGCCTACCAGCTGACCCTGGCGCCCAAGGCCGGGACCCCGGCGGCGGCCGCATCGACGGTGTCCGACGTGACGATGGCGGTGGACGCAGGGACAGGCACGGTCCTCAGCGTGAGCGTCAACGCGAAGGGCGCCGCTCCGGCGCTGAAGGTGGCGTTCACCAGCTTCTCGGAAGCGACTCCGGCCGCCTCCAACTTCGCCGCCCCGGTGGGCACCACCACCAGGACCCAGACGATCGGCGGCGGGCGCTCCGGCACCGACTCTCCGGCGAATCACGCCGGCGGTTCCAAGCCGACCGTGACCGGTGCCCCCTGGGCTCAGGTGGTCACCTTCGCCCACACCGAGCTGGGCCGCTCGACCAAGCAGCTCAACGCTCTGACGACGCCGGTCACCGGCGGCTTTGGGTCGGCCCAGCTGCTCAGCACCAACCTGATCAACGCCTTGGTGTTCCCGGACGGCAAGGTTGTCGTCGGGTTCGTCACTCCGGGCGCTCTCGAGGCGGCCGCTGCCGGTTGAGTGACGCCCCCGGGGGGCCCAGCCCCTCGGGGGCCACCGGCACCCTCCCGCCGCCGGCCCCTGCGGCAGGGACCGCCATCGTCACCCACGGGCTGACCAAGCGCTTCGGCGACGTGGCCGCCGTCGATCAGGTCGACCTGTCAGTCCCCACCGGCTCGGTCTTCGGCTTCCTCGGACCCAACGGGTCGGGGAAGACGACCACCATCCGCATGCTCCTCGGGCTGATCAGTCCGAGCGCCGGGACGTGGGAGCTGCTGGGCCAGGAGATGCCGGCCGCCGCCCCCGATGCCTTGGCCCGGGTCGGGGCGCTCATCGAAGGCCCAGCCTTCTACCCGTGGCTGTCGGGGAAGGCCAACCTGGCCCGACTCGACGCCGCCGGCCCCGACGGCAGGAAGGCGACCCGCAGGGCCCGCATCGACGAGGCCCTGACCCGGGTCGGGCTCACCGCCGCCGCCAACAAGAAGTACGGGGCCTACTCGCTCGGCATGCGCCAACGGCTGGGTCTGAGCGCCGCCCTCCTCCGGCGCCGGGATCTGCTGATCCTCGATGAGCCGACCAATGGCATGGATCCCCAGGGGACCCGGGAGATCCGCAACCTGGTCCGCGACGTCGCCGGGGACGGGGCGACGGTGTTCCTCTCCAGCCACCTGCTGAGCGAGGTCGAGCAGATCTGCTCGCACGCCGCGGTGATGTCCAATGGCCGGCTCCTCACCCAGGGCACCCTGGCCGATCTGCGATCCGCCGGTGCCGCCCGCCTGCGGGTCGAGGTGGACCGCATCGAAGACGCCACGGCCGTGCTGCGCAGGCTGGGGTTGAGCGATGTGGCCGGTGCCGACGGGGTGCTCTCCGGCGGCCTGGACGGCCAGGCCCCCGAGGACTGCAACCGGGAGCTGGTCTCCGCCGGCATCGGCGTGCGCGCCCTGTCGGTCGAGCGGCCCAGCCTCGAGGACCTCTTCGTAGCCCTGACCGGAGAGGGCTTCGATGTTGAGCGCTGAGCTGGTGCAGCTGTTCCGCCGGACCAGGACGATCGTCCTCCTCGGCGTCCTGGCCGTCCTGCCCATGCTCCTGTCCGTGGCCATCTCCATCTCCGGGGGGCCGGGGTCGGGACGGGGCCCGGCGTTCCTCGACCGGGTCTCGCACAACGGGGTGTTCGCGGCCCTGGCCGGCCTCACCGTCGCCCTGCCGTTCTTCCTGCCCCTCACCGTGGCCGTCGTCGCCGGCGACACCATCGCCGGTGAAGCCAGTCTCGGCACGCTCCGCTACGTGCTGACCCGCCCGTCGGGCCGAGGACGCCTCCTGGCCGTGAAGGGAGCAACGGTCGCCGCCTTCTGCATCGCCGGCGCCCTCCTGGTCGCCATCGGTGGGCTGATCGCCGGGGCGATCCTCTTCCCCATCGGCGACGTGGTCGGCCTGTCGGGCACCAGCTTCTCCCTGGGCGACGGCATCGGTCGGACCCTGGTGGCCGCCGTCATCGTCGGCGCGTCCCTGCTCGGTCTGGCCTCCATCGGCATGTTCATCTCCACCCTGACCGACGTCCCTGTCGGGGCCATGGCCGGCACCGTGGGTGTGGCCGTCCTGTCCAGCGTGCTTGATTCCGTGCCACAGGTCCATGCCATCCACCCGTGGCTGTTCACCCACAACTGGTTCGCCTTCGGCGATGTGCTCCGATCCCCGGTCTCCTGGCACGACATCGTCCACGACCTGCTGCTCCAGGCCGGCTACGTCGCCGTGTTCGCCAGCGCCGCGTGGGCCCGCTTCACCACCCGCGACGTGCTTGCCTGACCTGTCCCGAGCCCTCGCCGCCACAGTCGTCGTGGCCGCCCTGGCCGGTTGCGCGTCGGCCCATCGAGCCGCGGCTCCCACCACGCGGGCCCCCACCACACCGGCCCCCACCACACCGGCACAGACCCCGCCGTTGCAGGCTCCCGGCGCCGCCACCCAGTCGCAGCTCGGTCCATGGCACCTGGTCGGCCACGACGTCCAACCCGGCCTGGTCTCCGACCAGGGCGTGACCACCACCGACGCCCCGGCCTCCGTCGTCTACCGCGGCGTGCTGAACATCCCCCCGGCCATCGGGGTCCAGGGCTGGGTGCACGTGGGTGACCCCGACAGTTGGCACGGCGACATCGTCGATGCCTTCCAGGGTCCGCCGGGAGCCACGTCCAAGCTTTTCGTCGTCACCTCCCCGGACGGGACCCGCCACCAATACAGCCACCCCCTCGACAGCGCTGAGCTGCTCAACAACTCCTTCGCCGCCGTCTCCCCCGACGGCCAATGGCTGGTGTCGGGGGAGTTCGGGGTCGTCGACCGGCTGCTGGTGTTCCCCATGCCCGGCGTCAACCCGGCCCGCTCGGTCACCGACGGGACCCTGGCTGCGGTGGGCGACATCACCCTCGACCACCGGGTGGACAACGTCCAGGGCTGCGACTTCGTGACGCCCACCAGCCTGGTCTGCGCATCCGACGATCCAGGCACCACCCTGTGGCCCACGGCCCGCCAGCTTCTGCGGGTCGACCTGCCCGCCGCCCTCCACGGCCGGCCAACCACGGCGCACGTCACCGACCTGGGGCCGCTGCCCCAGCAGAGCGCCTGCGCAGGGACCTTCGAGACCGAGGGCATCGACTACGACCCCGGCACGACCATCCTGCGCGTCGAGGTCGTCCCCCCGGCCCCCTGCGACGGGGTCACCACCGTCTACGAGTACCGCCAGGCAGAGCCGGGCTAACGCACCCGGTCCCAAGACCGACGGATGAATCGTCGACACCTCGGTCTGGGTCGAGTATCTCCGAGCGTCGGGCAGCCTTACGCACGGCCACCTCCCGAAGGGGTGCCCGTAGTGCTCCGCCGCGCTCGTCACGAGGTGCCCGCCAGTTTCGTGGACCTCCATCCCCTACCTGCGCTCGGCCTACGCCGTGCGGTGCCACAGCTTGATGCCACCGATGATCCCGGCGTCGTTGTCGACCACGGTCACGTCCGCCGGGAGGTCGAGATCGATCTTGGCGGCGTTGCCCCCGCCGAGGTAGCAGTGGTCGAAGAACGTGAGGGCACGCAGCGTGTCGAGCATCTCCGCTACCCGCTTGTTCCACTTCTTGGTGCCCAGAGCCCGGCGGGCGTCGTTGCCGAGCGCCTTGTTGTAGGTCTCGTTCTTGCGGAGGGGATGGTGGGCCAGCTCGAGGTGGGGGAGCAGCGTCCCCTCGTAGAACAGCGCGGTGCCGATCCCGGTCCCCAGCGTGACCACCAGCTCCAGCCCGTCGCCGGTGACGACGGCCGCGCCCTGCACGTCGGCGTCGTTGGCCACCTTCGTGGGCTTGCCCATCGCCGAGCTGATGGCCGCCTGCAGGTTGAAGGCATCCCATGCCTTGGTCAGCTTGGTGCTGGGCTTGCCCTCCGGGCCCTCGGGGGAGATGAAGTGCGGGGCGGAGAGGACCCTCCCGGCGCGCACCATGCCCGGGAAGCCGACCGAGATCCGGTCGTAGGGGGGAAGGCCTTTCACCAGGTCGGTGAGCACGGTGATCAGCTTGTCAGGGGAGAGCGGGTAGGGCGTGTCGATGCGCACCCGGTCGTGTTCCATGTGGCCGTCGTCGTCAAGGACGGAAGCCTTCAGGCCGGTCCCACCGATGTCGATGGCGAGCGTGTTGCGCGCCGGTGTCCCGTCGCCTGCATGCAAGGTGGCCATGAGCCCACGTTATGGCCTGCCGGACGCCCGCACCGCACCCATGACAAAGCGCACCCCTGCACCGGTACAGACGCCACTTCCTGGCGGCCGATCTGCCCCCTACCCTGAGGGCATGGACGATCGCTGGTCGGAGGACTTTCGGACCTGGGGCGTGCTGGGCCGGCGCACGTCGCTGCCGAACCGGCTGTTGCCCAGCCTGTGGCTGGGGTTCCTGCTCCTGCCGCTGCTGGCCATGTGGGGTCGGCGGGGCGACACGTTGCCCCACGACGTGATCGTGACCGTGGTCGTTGCCGCCTTCGCCGGGCTGTTCCTGTACGCCTCGGCCACCCCCGACCAGGTGCGCCAGCACTGGAGCCGTGGCCACGACGTCATCGTCGCCTCGTTCCACGTTGCCGTGCCGCTGGCCCTGGTGTTCGCGGACAGCGGCTACTGGGCGTACACGTTCGTGTACGCCCTGCTCCCGGCCATGCGGCTGTGGCCCCAGCCCATCCGGTACCGCCTGGTGCTGGGCATGGGGGCCCTGACCGGGGTCGCCGCGCTGGCCTCGGGCCTGGCCGTCAGCGACGTGATCGCCCCGGTGTCCGTGGTGTTGGGCAGCGGCGGCGGCTGGCTGGGCTTCGGCCGGCTGATCGAGGCCAACCTGGCCTTGGAAAGAGCCCAGGAGGAGAAGGCCCGGGTGGCGGTGGCCGAGGAACGTCTGCGCTTCGCCCGGGACCTTCACGACCTGTTGGGCCACAGCCTGTCGGTCATCACCTTGAAGAGCGAGCTGGCCGGTCGCCTGCTGGCCGTCGATGCCGGGCGCGCCGGCACAGAGATGGCCGAGATCGAGCTGGTGGCCCGCCGGGCCCTCAAAGAGGTGCGCGAGGCGGTCAGCGGGTACCACCAGGCCACGCTGGCCGTCGAGCTGGCCGGGGCTCGCAAAGCGCTCGCTTCCGCCCACATCTCGTGGGCCGAGGATGTCGACACCGACCTCGCCTTGCCCGAGTCGGTCGAGGCGGTGCTGGCCTGGACCGTTCGCGAGGGCGTGACCAACGTGGTCCGCCACAGCGGTGCCGCCACGTGCACCCTCACCCTGGACGTCGACGACACGACGGCGGACGCCACGATGAGCATCGTTGACGACGGGACCGGCGGGGACGGGACCGGCGGCGGCAACGGCCTGCGCGGACTCGGCGAGCGGGTCGCCGCCGTGGCCGGCACGGTGACCGCCGGGCCGGGACCCGACGGCGGCTATCGGTTGGCGGTCACGGTGCCGGTGCCGGCCACGGAGGTGAAGGACGGCGACCTTGTGGTTGAAGGGCCGATCGGGCGGATGCTGGCTGCCGCCCGGGGCCGCAGCGCCGAGTGATCCGGGTCCTGATCGCCGAGGACCAGGTGATGGTTCGCCAGGCGCTGGCCACCCTGCTCGACCTGGAGGCCGACATCGAGGTGGTGGCCCAGGTGTCGGGGGGCGAAGCCGTGCTCGGCGCCGCTCGGGAGGCGGCCGTCGACGTGGCCCTCCTCGACATCGAGATGCCCGGCGGTGACGGGCTGAGCGCCGCCGGCCGCCTGGCCCAGGAGCTGCCCGACGTCAAGGTGCTCATCCTGACCACCTTCGGGCGTCCGGGCTTCCTGCGCACGGCCATGGAGAGGGGCGCCGCCGGGTTCCTGCTCAAGGACGCGCCGGCGGCGGAGCTGGCGGCTGCCATCCGCCGGGCCCTCAACGGTGAGAGGGTGATCGACCCGGTGCTGGCCGCCACCGCTCTGTCGGATGGGGCCAACCCCTTCACCCCCCGGGAGCTGGAGGTGCTGGAGGCGGCGCGAGACGAGGCCACCGTGGCCGACATGGCCCGTTCCCTGCACCTCTCGCAGGGGACGGTGCGCAATCACCTGTCGGTGGTCATCGGCAAGCTGGCCGCCCGCAACCGGGTGGACGCCGTGCGCCTGGCCCAGGACAAGGGCTGGCTCTCGGCTCGGTAGCCCCGCCGCCGAACCGTGTTGCGAAGCGGTGCATCACTGCACCATTTCGTCACACGGTTCGTGTCGGGGGCCGGGTTCCCCTTGGGGCAGGTCTGTTGCCCGCATGGCCATCAGGTCGTCTGCGACACTCGTCTCAGGCTGGCCGAGAGGCCCGAGTACGGACAGAGCCCGGTAGTCCGGCCGATCAAGGAGCGAACGTGGCAGAGAGGGATGTCGAGGAGCGCGACGTCGGTATCGGGCCTTCGAGGCCCAGCGGAGCTGAACGCCGCGCCGGGACCGCGGACTCCGAGAGGGTGGGCTTGGCGCTGCGCAGCATGGGACCGGAGACGAGCACCGGCTCAGGCGAGCCGGTGACCGGCCGTCTGGCCCCCGCAGGCGTCCTGGGCCTCCAGCGCGTGGCCGGCAACCGGGCCACCTCTGGCCGCCTGGCCGGCGGCCCAACGGCGCAGCGACGGGTCGGCCGCAACACGACCATGCCTCCCTCCACGCCGCCCCCCGTGACGGTCCAGCGAGGAGTCTTCGACACGCTGTTCGGCAAGAAGAAGGTCACGGCTGGGGCGACCACCGGTGGAGGAGGGACCTCCACGGTCGCTTCGACTCCTGGCACCACGACTGGGACCCCGGTGACTGGGACCCCGGTGCCTGCGACCCCGGCGGTGGTGACGGACTTCGAGAAGGCGGTCGCCAAGGCGACCACGGTTACCAAGCTCCGGGCTGTCTACAAGAAGGCCTCGCCGCAGGAACGGGCCCTCATCTGGCAGGACGCGGCGTTGATGACGAAGGCCAAGGACGCTCTTTCGACCGCCGACTGGGTCCAGATGATGGCCGATCTCGGGGTCTACCGCCAGGGAGGGACGGTGGCCCACGCAACGGCCAAGACGGCCGACGACAAGATCCGTGACACGTTCAAGGACTACGTGGCCAAGGCGGTGAAGGACAAGCGGGCGGTGCAGGGGAGCGTTGCGGTCCTCGACGGCCAGGACTGGTTCGACGCCTACTACAACGAGTTCCCCGACGAGGCTCCGCGCGGTGGCCCCACCGACGACGAGGCGAGCACCAACGCCTTCACGACAACGAGACCACCGAAGAACGTGATCGTGCTCAACAAGGACAAGGGCAACCCGGGCACGACCATCCACGAGGGCATGCACCTGTACCAGAACGACACCAGCCTGAAGCTCGGGAGCGCGTTCCAGGAGGGCATGACCGAGTACCTGACCCGTCAGGTCACCGTCCCCATGGGCATCGCGCGAACCAACTACGACGACGAGTACGAGGCTGTGGTGAAGGTGGTCGCCGCCGTTGGAGCCGAGGCCGTCTCCAAGGCCTACTTCAAGGGGAGCGTCAAGGAGCTTCGCGCAGCATTTGTGGCCTTCAGGATCACCAAGGGCGACAAGAAGGCGGACGCCGCCCCAAAGTGGGATGTCTTGCTGACAGCCTTCAGGGACGAGGCCTGGGACCAGGTCGACACCCTGTGCTCGTGAGCTTGGACGTCCGGTGAACGATCCCGCGACGGCCGACCGCCGACGCCTCGACGTCCTGCTGGGCTTAGCGGCTGACGACGACCTCAAGGCGGCGGCGCCACAGCCCGCGGAGGTGGACGGCTCCGAGTGGGCGACGGGCTTCGAGGACGCCGCAGCCGGTGTCCGCCTCGCCGTCTACTTCGTGCGCGACCCGGCCGTGCGGGCTCGGGTGGCCGACGAGCTCCAGATCCCGTCTCAGGACTATCCGGCGGTACGGGTCTCCACCAACGGAGGCATGCTTGCCGTAGGGCGCGGCCGGGCAGGCCAGGAAGCCGAGCGGCGTCTCAACGCGCTGCTCAGCGCCTTTGCCGGCCGGGAGTGAGTCAGGCGGCGGGCTCGAGGCGCGTGCCGGTCAGCTCCTCGGAGATCTCCCACAGGCGCCGGGCATCGTCCCGGCGCTTGGCAGCGCGTGGCGGGCGGACCCTGGTCGGCAGGCCCCGAAGGTGGAGCGGTCCCCGGGGACCGAAGTACTGGCCGCCCTGCACCCCGCCGTCCACGGCGGCGTACAGCGACGGCAGGGCGCCGGCCTCGGCGGACTGGGCGACAACCGTCCTGGCGACGGACAGGAACGCTCGGTCGGTCCGGGTCGAAGAGCCGGCCAGGGGACCGTTGCTGATCAGCTCGGTGGCCGAGAATCCGGGGTGGGCGGCCACGCTGGTGACCCCGAGGCCGTGGTGCCCGACGATGCGGTCCAGCTCGAAGGCGAACAGCAGGTTGGCCAGCTTGGCCTGGCCGTACGCTCCCCACGGGTGGTAGCCGTGCTCGCCGTGAAGGTCGTCGAAGTGCATCCGGGCGGTGGTTGCCATCCCGCTGCTGACGGTGACAACCCGGGCCCCGGGCCGGGCCGTCAGCAGGGGCCACAGGCGTAGGGTCAGGGCGAAGTGGCCGAGATGGTTGGTACCCAGCTGCATCTCGAAGCCGTCAGCGGTGAGCATCCGGGGGATGGCCATGACCCCGGCGTTGTTGACCAAGGTGTCGACGTGGTCGACCCGGTCGGCCAGTTCCTGGGCGAAGCGCTCCACGGCGGCCAGATCCGCCAGGTCGAGGGCAACCGTGGCCGGGGCAGGCCCGGTGGCTGCGGCGGCGACCCGATGGGCGGCGGCGGTCCCACGCTTGGGGTCCCGGCACGCCAGGATCACCTCGGCGCCCGCTGCGGCCAGGGCCGCAGCGGTGTGGAGACCGAGCCCACTGTTGGCCCCGGTGACGACGGCCACCGTCCCGCCCCGATCGCCGATGTCGGCGGCTGTCCAGTGGCGCATGGCCCAGCGTAGGCAGATGCGCGAACATGGTGTCCTGGAGCAGAGTGTGGACACAGAATCTAGGTGGGTAGAGAATGTAGCGAGGGGGGTCCGGATGGCCCCATGGACCCGGCGGCGACGCCGGACGAGCAGGGAACAGGGGATCTGGTCATGAGCACTCGTGATGATGCGACGCTCTCAGCGGAGGAGCGGGCGGCGTTTGCCCGGATCGAGGCGCAGGCGATAGCCGACGACCCGTCTCTGGGGGCGACGCTGCCGTTCCGTTTGCGCCAGAGGATGCGCGGGGTGGTGGCGACGGTCAGCCGTGAGGCCCGGCGTCGATGGGTGGGCCCGCTGCTGGTGGTCGTCGGTGTGGTCCTGGTGGTGGTCGGCCTGGTGACAACCATCGCCGTGTCGGCGGTGGGCATCGTCATCGTGGTGCTGGGGGGCATCCCGGTGATCGAGGCCCTCCGCACACGGCTCCAGTTGGCCACGCTCTGGGCCGCCGAGACCCGCAGGCCGCCGCCCGACCCGACCCGCTGAACCCCGGCTCGGGACCGCCGGACTGCTCATCCCTGCGGCCAACCCGACCGGGCGCCTCGAGGTTCTGTGGGCCGCACGGAGGGTGGGCGGCCGGGTCCTGGCGGCGGCTCGGGCGGTCATCGGCGACCTCGACCTCGACCTCGTTCCCCTCGACCGCCGGGTGCAAGACGTCGCCTGCGACATCGGCGCTCCGCCCGTGCACAGCCTTGACGCGCTGCATCTGGCGTCAGCGTTGTTGCTCGGCGATGGGCTGACGGCGTTCATCGCCTACGACCACCGGCTCGCCGACGCCGCACAGGGCGCCGGCCTTGTTGTCGCTTCACCGGGCTGGCCGCCGGTTGCGCTGCTCGCCCGCTTAGCCTCGCTAAGCATAGGATGAGCCTCCATCATTCAAGAGGAGCCGCCTGTGCCCAAGCCCGACGTCACCATCCCCGACACCGAGCCCCCCACCGACCTGGTCATCGAGGATCTCGGCGTCGGTGACGGGCCCGAGGCGGCCGCCGGCCAGAACGTGTCGGTCCACTACGTGGGGGTGGCCTGGTCGACGGGTCGCCAGTTCGATGCGTCATGGGACCGCAACGAGGCGTTCGGCTTCGGTCTGGGGGCGAGCCAGGTCATCTCCGGGTGGGACCAGGGTGTGGTCGGCATGAAGGTCGGCGGCCGGCGCCGCCTGACCATCCCCCCTCACCTGGGATACGGCGATCGGGGCGCCGGAGGGGTCATCAAGGGCGGCGAGACGCTCGTGTTCGTCGTCGACCTCCTGGGCGTCGCCTAGCCGGGACGACCCGCTCCCGGCCGGTAGGCTCCGTCTGGGGAGAGCCGCAACTCGGGTCGCCTCATTCCCCGAACCCCCCTCCCATGATCGACGTCCGCCTCCTCCTCGACGACTTCGACGACACCGCACGGAGGCTTGCCCGCAGGCGGGTCGACCCGGTGCTGGTCGGCTCAGCGCGCGACCTGGCGGTCAGCCGGCGGGCTCAGGTCAAGGCGGTCGACGACGCCCGGCGGGACGCCAACGCCGGGGCGGCATCGATCGGCAAGCTGCTGCGGGACGGCAGAGCCGCAGAGGCCGAGGAGGCCAAGGCGGCGATGGCCCGGGCCCGTCGCACCCTCGACGCGCTGGAGGCCGAGCTGCGGGCCACCGAGGCCGACCTCGACGACGTGATCTCCCGCCTGCCGAACCTGCCCTCGGACGTCGTTCCCGACGGTGCCGGCGAGGCCGACAACGTCGTCGTGCGGACCGAGGGCTACGACCCCGGCGACTACGACGGCCGCACGTGGGAGACGCACTGGGACGTGGCCGAGCGGCTCGGCATCTTCGATCCGGGCCGGGCCGCCAAGCTGAGCGGGACGATGTTCTCCCTGCTGCGCGGGGACGGGGCCCGGCTGCTGCGGGCGTTGGTGGACTTCGCCCTGGACCTGCATCGGGACCGCTATGAGGAGGTGGCCCCGGCGCATGTCGTGCGTGAGGAGATCATCACCAGGACCGGCCACCTGACCAAGTTCGAATCGCAGGCCTACCGCGTCCGCGACGACGACCTGTGGCTGGTGCCCACCGCCGAGGTGGCTCTCATGGGCATGTACCAGGGGGAGATCCTCGCCGAGGCGGACCTGCCGCTTCGGACCATGGCCTACACCGTGTGCTGGCGCCGGGAGGCGGGGGCGGCCGGCAAGGACACCCGGGGCATGCAACGGCTGCATGAGTTCCACAAGGTCGAGCTGGTCGAGCTGTGCGCCCCCGAGGACTCAGACGCCGAGCTGGCGGCGTTGCTGGCCGACGCCGAGAAGGCGCTCATCGCTCTGGGCCTGCCGTACCGGGTGGTCGAGCTGTGCAGCGGCGACCTGACGTTCTCGGCGGCCCGCGTCTACGACCTCGAGGTCTACGCCCCCGGGGTCGACCGGTGGCTTGAGGTGAGCTCGGTCAGCGGGGTCACGGACTTCCAGGCCCGCCGGGGAGGGATCAGGATGCGCCGCAGCGAGGGCCACAGGGTGGAGCTGGTCCACTCCCTCAACGGGTCGGGCCTGGCCACCCCCCGGGTGTGGGCGGCCATCGTCGAGCACGGTCAACGCCCCGACGGAACCGTCACCGTCCCTGCCGCCCTGGTGCCCTACCTGGGCAGCGGGACGCTCCGAGCGGCGCCACCGTGAGGGTTTGGACAATGTCGTCGCCTCCTCCCCTGAACGCCCATCCACCGCAGCGGCCGCTGCCCGACCACCTGATCGACCCCCACCCCCAGCGCCTGGACCGTGGGCGCCCCGACAGCGCGTCGGTGCTGGCCGTGCATCGCCGGGCGGTGGCCGCCGGGCGGACCAGCTACGTCGACCCGTCGACGGGCTGGACGGTCCTCACCGCGCTGTTGCTCTGGGAGCGGGGCACGTGTTGCGACTCGGGCTGCCGGCACTGCCCGTACTACGGGGACCGGGCTCCCTGAACTAACGGTTCGGTGAACTCCGTCGCCGATCCGCGACGAGATCGCCACGCAGGGACGATGATGTCGACGTGCAGAAAAGACCTGTAGGAACCGGGGTGACGAGTCTCGGCCGTACCGGTCCGGGCCGCGTCGCCCTGGGAACCGCCGCCCTGGCGTTGCTCGCCGTCGGCTGTGGCAGCTCGACGGGGGCCAAGGCGCCGGGGTCGTCCGCCCCGGCGCCCTCGACGGTGTCCACCGTGGCTCCCACGGCGCCCACCGGTCCGGCGCCGACGGCGGCGGCCGGGCTCAGCGGGGCCCTGCCGTGGCCGGCCGCCCTGCACGACAGCGCTCATTCCGGGGGCTCTGTGGCGGTCGGACCGACCGCCGGGACCATGCTGTGGACCCGGAACCTTGGCGCCCCCATAACCGGGGGCGCCGTGGTGGGCGCGGATGGGACCATCTTCGAGTCGGCCAACAACGGGATCCTCCACGCCCTGGACCCGGCGACGGGGGCGGATCGCTGGACCTTCGACGGGGGCGGCTCGCCAGGCAACAACCAGGATCTGTCGATCAGCCCGGCCATCCTGGCCGACGGGACCATCGTCTGGCCGGCACCGAACAGCATGTTGGACGGGGTCTCCCCCGCAGGGAAGCTGCTGTGGCAACAGAAGCTGGCCGGGCTGATCCTGTCCCCGGCGGTCGCCGCGGGGGACAAGGTGTACGTGGCCGACTCGGTTGGCGGCGTGGCCGCCTTCCACGCCACCGCCGCCGGAGCCCAGCAGCTGTGGACGACCACCGTCGGCAAGGCCTCCTTCGGCAGCCCGGCGGTCGGTCCTGACGGGACGATCTACGCCACCGCCGACCGTGATCTGATCGCGCTGCGCGACGCCGGGGACCACGCCACCGTGGCGTGGCGCTTCACCGCTGGATCCGACATCGAGGTGTCACCGTCGGTGGCTCCCGACGGCACCGTCGTTCTGGGCACCAACGATGCCTACGAGTACGGCATCACCGCGAAGGGGACGGTGGCCTGGCGCTACCCGCGCCACGTGTTCTCCTACTCCACGCCTGCGGCAACGGCCGACGGGCTGGCCTACTTCGGCGACAACGACGGCTACGTCGATGTCGTCCAGGCCGCCACTGGCAAGGTCGTCGGCCGCTACAACGGGACCACGGCGGCCATCTCCTCCAACGGCATCGGGGTGTGGACGGCGCCGCTGGTGGATGCGCACCACGACGTCTACTTCGGCACGGCGTCGGGCCACATCATCGGCACGTCCTATGAGGGGGCCAAGCTCTTCGACATCGCCACCGGGGCCATCGTGGCCTCCTACCCGGCCATGACCGCCAATGGAACCCTGATCATCGGCTCCGACAACGGGTCCCTCTACGCCTTCCACAGCTGACAGCGCCCCGAGCGATGCTCGGACCCCGACCCTCGAGGGAGCACCGTGACCGCGTCGTCCCAAGAACCCCCGCCGCTCAACGCCCTGTTCATCAACTGCACCCTCAAGCGGTCCCCGGAGCCTTCCAACACCGAGGCCCTGGTCGAGGCCAGCCGAGCGATCATGGAGGGCCACGGGGTGGCCACCGCCGGCGTCCGCCTGGTCGATCACGACATTGCCACCGGTGTCGACCCCGACATGCGGGCGAAGGGTTGGGACCGCGACGACTGGCCGGCCATCTCCGAGAAGGTGTTCGCCGCCGACATCCTGGTCCTGGCCGGCCCGATCTGGCTCGGTGACAACAGCTCGGTCATGAAGCGCTGCATCGAGCGCCTCTACGCCAGCTCGCACCTCCTCAACGAGGCGGGCCAGTACCGGTACTACGGCCGAGTGGCAGGATGCCTGATCACCGGCAACGAGGACGGCATCAAGCACTGCGCGATGAACATCCTCTACTCGTTGCAGCACCTGGGCTACACCATCCCACCCCAGGCGGACGCCGGTTGGATCGGCGAGGCCGGGCCGGGGCCTTCCTACCTCGACCCGGGTTCCGGCGGCCCCGACAATGACTTCACCAACCGCAACACGACGTTCATGACCTGGAACCTCCTGCACCTGGCCCGGCTCCTGGCCGACGCGGGTGGGATCCCCGTGCACGGCAACCAGCGGCCGGCGTGGGACGCCGGGCAGCGCTTCGATTGGCACAACCCCGAATACCGGCGCTGAGCCACAGCGCGTCGGTTGCGAGGGTCTCGCGTTCCGTGTGATGAAAGAGTGCGCCCGTGCACATCTTCGCCACACAGAAACGATCACGGCGGCCACCAGCCGGCCACTTCGTCCATCCCACCCCGACGATGATCACCGAGGCGGCGGCCGCCGGGTGTGGCATGGTGTGGCAGCCGAGCTCCAACGGCCGGCTGGCGTCGGGCGTTGCCGACATCCCGGCTGGCCGGGCGGCCGGCATGCCCGTGGGAGTAGGTCTCGACGACCAGTCCACTAAGAGGGCTATCTTTCGCCCGTGCGTACGGCGCGTGGAGCATTACGCCAGGTCTCACCGGATCCGCACCGAAACCCGATCACGGACGTTCGGCGGACCCTTGAGCGATGATCACCGCTGCAGCGCTCACCGATGCCCTGCGCCGAGCCGGTCGGCGGCGAGTCGGAGGCGATTCCGAGCGGGGCATGTCGAACTGTGTGACGAAAGAGTGGACCCCTGCACCCTTTCGTCACACAGTTCCCGTTTCGAGCTCTTTCTGGCACCGTTCGCCGGCCGGCCAAGTCCCGCGCGCCCGGCGAAGGCCCTGGGCGATCTCCATCCATGCCTTGGCTGTCGGGCCGTGCCTGCCTCCCAGAAGGGCGCTTGCACCTGACGCCATGCGCTCGGCCGGCGGAACGGGGTCCGGCGGCTGCTCAACCCGAGGGAAGCTGGTACCGGCGTGAGCGTGACCCGGCCCCCCTGCTTGTCAGGACGCCGATCGTGAGGGCACTCCTACATGCGACCCTTCCTGCCTTTGCCCGTCACCCTCGGCGCCAGGCCTGCGGTCGGGCTGCGTTCGTGACGGCGATGGTGGATCCATGCCGCAGGACCGACGCCTTCTCCTTCCTCAGCGCAGGCTTGCTC
>JALYZO010000175.1 GCA_030945745.1 Actinomycetota bacterium | reverse complement strand
TGATCCGCCACCACCGCCTCGGGGTCCAGTCGCTCCTCCTCGGGGTCCACCGCGTCCCACTCCCGCTGGTCCGCCACGCAGCCAGGGCGGGGCGAGCTGGCCGGAACCACCGCCACAGGGACCGCAGCCTGGCCCGCCGCCCGGGAGGGCGACAGGTCAGGGCCCCACCCCTCCACCCCCACCCGGGCCGCCGCCCCCGCCCGGTCAGCAGTCTCCACCCGGCGCGCAGGCGCGACCTGCGGGGTGGGCGCCGAGCGCCTCGTCCTCGTCCAAGACGCCTGATGTCAAGGAGCTCATGGCTGCCCCGTGGTTGCTCGGGGTTCTCGGCATCCTCGCCGCCTTCGCCGTCACCTGGCTGGCGGACATCATCGACACCTTCCAACACTTCCCTGGCTTGCCAGCCCGTGCTCGGGTCTTTCGATTCTTCGCCGTCGGCAACCTCAACTGGGCCCTGGCCCTGCTTGTGGCCGTGCTCATCCTGACTGCCGGGACGCGGCTGTTCGCTCCGCCGCCCCCATCCTTGGCGCCACGAGTGAGATTGTTGGCGTACCTTGTGGTCGGCGCCACCGCCGTGGTGATCGTCTCGGCCGCCGTCACCTTTCTTGTGGACCTGAGCCTCGTCGGCCAGCATCTGGGTCCTCAGGAGGAACTGGCACACGTCAGCCTTGGCCTGCCGGCGGGGATCAATCAGGCGTTCGTCGCCGCCCTGATCGAGCTGGCCGTGCTCCCGATCGCCGGCGCTGCCGGCCTGTGGGCCTACCGATTTGCCACCGGTGACCGACCCGGACGTTAAAGGGGACGGCGGACGTCGTCTGGTGGTAGAGCCCTCAACGCAGCGCTGCGCTGCGCTGTAGAAAGGGAACCAGCGCCACCAACCGAAGGATCGATTCCCTATGAGCAAGGCCTACGGCTATACCTCCTACGGCGGCCCGGAGACCGAGAACTGGTTCGACCGGGCGATGCCAACGCCCGGTCCGAGCGAGCTGGTGGTGAAGGTCAAAGCGGTGGGAGTCAACCCCGTCGACCACAAGATCCGCAGTGGAGCGATGGCCAACCCGAACGCCACCCCGACATTTCCTGCAGTGCTGGGCGTCGAGGCGTCGGGAGTGGTGGTCGCTGTCGGCTCCGATGTCGACGGGTTCTCCGTAGGCGACGAGGTCTTGGGCAAGGCCGCAGCCGACCACGGTACCTACGCTGAACATGCAGTGCTCCTCGCTCAGGCCACCACCTCCAAACCCCCGAAGATCAGCTTTGTGCAGGCTGCTGCACTGCCGGTGGCCGGCGGAACAGCATGGGACGCTCTTGAGGCGCTGAGCGTCGCCGAAGGTGAGACACTCCTGATCAACGGCATCGGCGGGGGTGTCGGGGTGATGGCTGCACAACTCGCACGCAACCGCGGTGTGGCGGTCTTCGGGTCCGGTAGCGAAGCTAAACGGCCGATGGCGGAGAGCCTCGGGGCCACGCTCGTGGACTACAACCGGGGCGACGTGGCCGGGCAGATGCGGCAGCTGGTACCCAACGGCGTAGACGCCGTCTTCGATGCGGTTGGCGGAGAGGCGATGCGCAAGGTAGCCGCCCTCGCCGACCCAGCTCGAATCGTCTCTATCGCCGATCCCAGTGTCACTGACCTTGGGGGCCGCTTCGTGTTGTCGAGCCCGGCGGGTGTCGCCGCTGTCGCCGACATGGTCGCCGAAGGCAAGCTTGATCCCAAGGTGCTCGAAACATATCCCTTCGCGGAAGCGGCCCAAGCGCTGCGAGCGGTCGAATCCGGACACGTCCTCGGCAAGATCGTCATCGACGTGGAACAGACCACCCAGGTGTGATGAGATCCTCCGGTAGGCAGCCTGGCGTCGCAGGATGACGGGTCCCGGCGCTGTAGCCGAGGGCGATCAGGTGTCGGGCCAGCGCCTGCGGTTGCGGTCGGGCCGGGACGTGGCGGTCTTGTCGCCCAGTGCCCAGGTGCGGCGCCACGAGCCGGCCGCCGCCGGCCCGGTCAGGGCCGGGCTGGTGCGGGCCGCGGCACGCTTCGTTGCCGTCCACCAATCAGTGGTGCCCTCGTCGGCCAGGGCCGTGACGGCGCGCTCCAGGCGTTCCGCCAGCTCCCGGGCGTCGACGCCGCCATCGCTTCGCAGGGGCTTGCCGAACGCCACCGTGGTCGTGCCGGGATGGATGCGCTTGGCGTGCCGGGGCAGGATCTTGCCGGTGCCCTCCACGTGGATGGGGACCAGGGGCCGGCCGGTCCTGACGCTCAGCCATGCCGCCCCCGGACGGTGGGTCTGGGCCCAGCCGTCGGGGCTGCGGCCCCCCTCGGGGAAGATGAGCAGGCTCCATCCGGCGTCCAGAAGGGCGGCCGCCTGGTTGGCGGACGCCCGGCTCACCCTGGTCCGTTCGATAGGGATGGCGTTGATGGCCAGCGAGAACATCGCGGCCTTGATGCGGGTGTCGAAGAAGTAATCGGCGCCGGCGGCGACGACGGTGCGGTGCCGCCAAGGCTCGGGGATGACCGACAGCAGCAGCGGCGTGTCGACGTGGCTGGCGTGGTTGGCGGCGAAGACCACCGGTCCGTCGAGATGGGCGATGCGGTCCAGGCCCTCGATCCTGGGGTCGGCCAGGACCTTCATGACCGGGGTGGTGACCGCCTCGGTGAGGACCAGGCGGGCGAAGCGCGACGGGTAGCGTCGCGCCCATGCCGTGTCGTAATCGACGCCGAGCGTTCGCTCCACCGGGGGATGGGCCACGGTGGCGGGCCACGCCGGCACGCCCCAGGGAAAGGTTCTCCCGGGCCGTCGTAGCCGCCGGACAGAGGCGCGACCGTTGAGGAGCCCAGCGTTCACCGCCAGGCGATGATCGGGCCGCACGGATCCCGACAGGCCACCGCCGGGCAGCCGGGCCGCCGCCTGGCTGATCCGCACCCGTGCCGAGCCGGGCCGTGGCGGCTCACCGTCACGAGCTCCGTCCCGGGACCGCGGGTCGCCAGGAGGCACCACTACTGGACGTCGGCGATCATGATCGGCGGGCAGTGGAAGTGCGTGATCGACGGGTGCCGTCCCACCGTGTCGGAGGCCATCTCCAACGCGTCGGTCATCGTCGATGCCGGCTTGAACCCCAGGCGACGGACGGCGGAGCGGTCCCCGCCGACGATGATCACGTCGCCCAGATGGTCCAGGGCGTGCGCCCCCCAATACCACATGTAGAACGGGTGGACGCCGTGATAGGCGTGCGTCGTGCGGTACAGGTGGCGGTACCACTCATCGGTGGCGAAGCGTTCCTCGTAGGTCTTCTCGATCTCGACCGGGTCGGTGGTCTCAGAGAGCACCTCCTCGAAGAAGTCGATGTAGGAGGGGTGGTGCACCGGGTGGAACGCCCACGGTGTCGGATGGCTCAGGATGGCCACCCCGCGCTCGCGCACGATGGGCCTGCCCCGGTACAGGTTGAACAGGTAGCCGAGCCCCATGCACATGACCAGGATCGGGTTCATGATGGAGTTGACGTTGTAGGGGCAGATGAACGGCACGCCGAGGATGGCAATGTCGCTCTGACCCTCGACAGGGACGAGCTGCTGGCGGTAGACGGTCTCGGTGGTGGCGGCATGCACCGCCTCCACCTCGCCGGCGTACACGCCGGTCATGGCCTGGGGGGCCTTGACGGAGTGGAAGATGCTCCGGGCCACCCGGGGCGGGGCGGCGCTCAGCGCCTTGGTCACCCCTAGATAGCTGAGCCGGTCCCGGGGCGACCACTCCCACTCCCGCTTCTGGAGGAAGGCCATGGTGCGGGGGAAGGCATCGTTGTTGAGCGTCGTCTCGATCTGGAAGACCTTGACGCCGCTCGCCGCGATCAGCCGACCCATCCGCCAGTTGGAGGTGTGCAGCTCGGAGTGCTCCTGGTCCATGAAGGATCGGCTGTGGCGCATGGTGTGGACGTTGTGATGGTGCCGCAGGCTCCTGTAGCTGGCCAGCCCGGTGGCCACGCTCTTATGGCCACCGTCCATGGCCACCAGGTTGATGTTGACGTAGACGATCAGGTCCGACTCGGCGGCCCGGCGGTTGATCTCCACGTCCTCGCCGTGGTCGGTCTGCCCCAGGTGGACCAGGGCGTCAGGATCCTCGGCGTCGTGTTGGAGCAGGGTCCCGTTGGGGGCGAAGGCGTCATAGACCCGGTCCCCGATGGCATGGCGCAGCTCGGCCTCGGTCATCCGACGGTGCAGGGCCAGGGCGCAGATGAGCACCACGTCGTCGACGCCGGCCGCCGCGGCCACGTCGAGCACCGCCTCGATGACCCGTTGACGGTTGTCGGGCCGCTCCATGGGGGGCAGGGGCAGGGAGATGTCGTCGAAGGCGATGGTCAGGCGCATCCCGGCGTGGAGCAGGGCGGGCAGGGGGGCGCTGTCGCCCAGGGGGTGGAGCAGGGCCTCCCGGACGGCGTCATCGGGGTCGTCGAGGGCAGCGACCGGCTCGGGGGCGTAGATGACCCGGGAGCGCTCCGCGGGCAGGCGTTCCAGCCCGAAGCCCTCACCGTGCCAGGTGAGGATCGGAGGGGTGGAGCGGTCCACCTCGAGGACGAAGCCGGGACGGGGCATGGCGAACCTTCCTATCTTCTCTTCTCGCCGCGCAGGTCGAAGACCACCTTGGTTGCTCCCCGCCGGCCCGCAGCCGAGGCGTGGGCGATGGCCTCGCTATGGCGGTCCAGGCTGTAGGTGGCGCTGACCAGGCGGTCCAGGCCGGCGGCGCCCACCAGGTCGAGGGCCAGATCGAAGCTGTGACGACCCTCCGCCGCGGGTTCCGGCCCGTAGGTGTACGCCCCGGTCAGGCTGATCTCGCGCTGCCACAGACCGGTCAGGTCGACGGACACCTCGCCGGGCATCCCGGCCAGGACCACCGTGCCCCCCGGGGCGGTGACGGCCAGGGCATCGGCGATCGACGCCGCCGAGCCGACGCAGTCGAAGGTCAGGGGCGTCCCGCCGGCCAGCTGACCGTTGTCCGCCATCCACGTACCGGTCCGACGCCGCACGGCGCGCCGCAGCTCTCCGGGCTCGACCACGGCCGTGGCCCCGAGCTCGGTGGCCATCTGGCGCTGCCTGGGGTGCTTGGCCACCACGATGATGGTGGCCACATCGGGGCGGTAGCGAGCCAGGGCGGCGACGGTGACCAGGCCCAGCGTGCCGGCGCCGATGACCACCGCCATCTGGTCGTCGTCGTGGTGACGGTCGCCAGCCTGGCCGGCCAGCGCGGCATGCACGCCGCAGGCGGTGGGCTCGACCATCACCGCGGCCTGGTCGGACAGACCATCGGGCACGGCGTGGATCTGGCTGTGGTGCGCCACCAGCGAAGTCGACCAGCCGCCGCCCACATCCGCGCAGAACCCGGTCTGCAGCCCGGGATGGAGATGGCCGCCGCGCAGGCGATGGCAGCGGTTGGTCCGGCCCGCCGCGCACTCGGCGCAGGGCGGATCCAGGCCCCGGGTGGCGCAGGCCAGCACGGGCTGGACGACCACCCTCCCTCCGTCGTCGGCGTCGGCCACGATCTCGTGGCCGGGAACGAACGGGAACGTGACGAGGGGCTCGAACCACCGCGACGAGCGGCCGTCGACGGTGCTCAGGTCCGAGCCGCAGATGCCTGCCAGCCGGGGGCGTATCCGCTGCCAGCCGTTGGCTGGCAGCGCGTGGGGGTCGATGTCGGCCAGCCGCAGGGGCCCGACCCGACCGCCCGCGCCGGGCTGCCATGACGACGCCAGGCGGGCGGCGGCGAAGCGGGGCACGGACCGCGCCACGGTGAGCGCCCTCACCGGCCGGCCTGTGAGCGACGGGGTCCCAGGGGCAGCAGCGGACGGGGACCGCCGGGGGCCTTCGGCCAGTGCTCGACGTGCCAGCCCCGCTTGCGGGCGATGGCCGACAGGCGCGTCTCGGGGTTGACGGCCACCGGGTGGCCGACGGCCTCGAGCATGGGCAGGTCGCTGGCCGAGTCGGCGTAGGCCACGCTGTCGTCCAGGTCCAGGTCATGGAGGCGGGCGTAGTCGGCCATGATCAGTGCCCGGGCCTCACCGGTCGGCGGGGCATCGACCATCTCGCCGTCGAAGCGGCCGCCCCGTTCCCCCAACTTTGTGCACACCACATCGTCGAAGAGCGGGCGCAGAGGGTCGATGACCACATCGAGAGCTCCGGTGATCAGCAGGGTGCGGTGACCGAGCGCCCGGTGCTCGCGCACCCGGCGGATGCCGGCCGGGAACGACTTGGTGAGCACCAGATCGGCGAACAGCTCCCGCCCGTCGTCGCGCAGGCGGCCCACGGGTGCGCCCTCGTAGCGCCGGTAGAAGTACCGCAGGAAGTCGCCCCGGTCCGTGCGGTCCAGGCTCAGCAACCGGGGCACTTCGAGCAGGGTGCGGGCCACGAACCGGGCGCGGTCGCCGTCGCTTCGGTGGCGGGTGGCCAGCCACGAGTAGCTGTCGACCACGTTGGAGGCGATCAGCGTGTTCTCCAGGTCGAAGACCGCCAGGTTCCGTTCCGCCGACAGCACGGCCTTGCGACCGCGATCCTCCCGCGACATGCCCGTGGCCCCGTGCGCAGAGCGCTTCTTGGCCCCCGACCGCCCGGGCGCCAGGCGCACCCGGGCGTGGGCGACGACCGACGGCAGGTAGACGTCGTGGCAGAACCGCTCCCAGTCGATCACCGACGGGTCGAAGCAGAAGTCCCGTTGGTCCTGTGCCGGCAGGGTCTCCCACAGGGCGATCAGGCGGTCCACCGAGAAGATGGCCTCGGTCTCGGTGTAGGCGCCGTAGAGCTCCACGTAGGACAAGGCCCGGGTCGCCTCGTCCTTGCGTTGCTCCAACTGGGCCGAGAGCTCGGCCTGCCTCCCCCGCAACGGGAGCGTCTGGAGGACCTTCTCGGCGGTCCCCAGGGCTCGGGTGGCGTGGCCGAGCTGGCGCTGCACCCGCCGGCGGCCGGGGAACGACCACTCTGGCACGTTGATGGGCTGGTCGCGGCT
Source organism: Actinomycetota bacterium (assembly GCA_030945745.1). Classification (GTDB taxonomy): domain Bacteria; phylum Actinomycetota; class Acidimicrobiia; order Acidimicrobiales; family Palsa-688; genus JALZAH01. Next base: position 10,264 of record JALYZO010000175.1, on the reverse strand, counting down.
GTCGGCCAAAGGGTGCTCGGTGAACCAGGTGCGGATCAGCTCCTGCAGCTGGCGGTACCGCAGCGGGTTGCGGGAGCCCGAGGCGGCATGGAACACGTCGGGCTCCGCCAGGGGCCCGCGGGCCGCGACGGCCAGGATGGCTGCCACCACCAGGTCGACGGGGATGACATCGATGACGCCCTCGGGGATGCCCGGGAACTCCCGGAGCAGGCCCTTGGCGTAGCTGATGACCACCGGGTCGGCCATCCGGAACCCCCGTATCCAACCGGGGACAGGCTCGGCCAGGGCCGACTCGATGATCGAGGGGCGCACGATGCTGACCGGCAGGGGGCCCCGATTGGCCAGCAGGGCCCGCTCGCCGAGCGCCTTGGTGTAGGCGTAGGCGTCCGGCCAGCCGAGCGCCTGGGCCCGGGCCTTTCCCAGCTCCACCATCCGATCGTTGACCCATTCCTCCCGGAGGCGCTCGGCCCGTTCGGCCAGCAGCGGGACCCCCGCCCCGCCAAGCTCGGCTCGCGCCGCCCCGTGCAGCTCGCTCAGCCGCTTGGGGTCCCGGCTGTCGGTGTCGGCGTCGGCCCGGGCCCGCCGGGCGGCCGCCACCTCCGGCTTCCATGCCACCTCGGTGGCCCACGGGGTGTCGGTGAGGAGGGCCTCGGGAGAGCCGCCGCGGCGGCTTCCGGCCACATAGGCGGTGGAAACGGTCACCAGGTGGGGGAGCGGGTCACTGTCGACGGTGGCGGGGCCATGGAGCTCGAGCAGGGTGGCCGCCACCCGCGACGGGCCCAGCAGGTTGATCTCCACCGCCGAGTCGAGGGGGGAGTCGAAGCTCACCGTGGCCGCCGAGTGGATCACCGTGGCGGCTCCGGCCAGGACCGATCGACCGTCGTCGTCGAGCCCCAGGCCCTCGGCACCGATGTCGCCGGCCATGACCAGCAGGCGGCGGTCGATCATTTCGTCGAACCCGTTACCCACCTCGGAGCGGAGGCGGTCGAAGCAGTTGTTGCGAAGGATCTCCCGGCGGACCCGTTCGACGGCGCCCCGCCGGCCCGATCGGACCAGGACGGCCACCTCGCAGTCGGGCACGGCGCGCAGCAACCGCTCGACCACGGCGGTGCCCAGGAAGCCGGTTGCGCCGGTCACGGCGATCCGCCGACTCCCGAGTGCTTCACGAAGCATCCCCTCTGTCTACCAAATGGTCAGGGAGTCCGGCTATCCTCCCGGCGATGGGCGACAGCGCCGGCGCCGCAGGCCTGCCCCTCCCGCCCCCGGTGGCCACCCGCCGCCGCGTGATCGACGCCGCCCTGCGGGCGTTCGGCTCGGCCGGCTTCGACACCACCTCCCTCGACGCCCTGGCCTCTGAGCTCGGGATCACCAAGCAGACGATCCTCTACCACTTCCCGTCCAAGGACGTGCTGCTCGACGCGGTGATCGACGACGCCGGCGCCGAGCTGGGAGCGGTGGTCGAAGCCGGCCTGCTCACCGCCGGTCCCGGCTGGGGGCGCATCGAGGCCGTCGTGCGATCGGTGTTCCGCCTGGCCGGGCGCCGCCCCGAGCTGCTCGGCCTGCTGCGCGAGGCCAGCCGCCTGGGACCGCCCCCCGCCACCCGGCTCCGGGAACAGCTGGACCCGTTCATCACCCGGGCCACCACGTTCCTGGAGGACGAGATGGACGCCGGTCAGGTGCGCAGGACCGACGCCCGCCTGCTGCTGCTGGCGGCCTATTCGACCGTCATCGGTGTGGCCACCGAGGTCGAGGTGCTCCGAGCGCTGGGCGTGGAGCCGACCGGGCGCTCCCTGGTACGGCGACGGGCCGAGCTGCTCGGCTTCCTCCGTTCGGCACTGGTCGCCGAGCGGGCCATCGGGCGATGAGCGCGGGGGCGCCGGCGGCGCTAGGACCGCTTCTTCGGCGGGGTGTAGCGGCTGCTCGGCCGCGGCCCCGTCGGTTCGGGTTCCTTGGCTCCCTTGCGACCCCGGCGGGCCGGTTCCGTGCCGTTCGGGCGGCTCGGGCGGCTCGTCTGCTTCGCTTTGCGGCGCTCGGCGAGGAGCGCGTTGCGGGCCTTGCTCTGGCGGAGGAGCACCAACACGGAGAAGCCCAGCGCCGCGAACAGATCAGCCGTGCTCAGGTACCGGACCGACACCGGGGCCACCGTGGCAGTGGTGGCCAACGACGACGCCATAGCCAGGATGGCGCTCAGCACCCGGTTGGACAGCTGGACGCTGGCCGCCATGGCCACGCCCAGGACCAGGCCGAGCGCGGGCACGACGGCGCGGGGATGGGCGGGTGCCCCCTTGCCGGTGGTGACGGTGAGGAACACGATGGGGATGACGGCTAGGACCAGTGACGCGGCGTACGCGATGAGGGTCTCGTTGCCCCGCATCCGCAGCGACGAGGTGGGCTGGTCAGGATCGTCGTGGCGCTTGTCGAGGAAGGCGGCCAGGCGACCGGCGGCGGGGATCCGGCTGAGCATCCCGGCGCGCTCTGCATCATCAGGTGCTGGGTCATCAGGTGCTGGGTCATCCTGATCTGCGGCAGCCGGCCGGGGCCGGGTGGCCCTGAAGGCTGCCGTGCGGTTCAGGCGCCGGGGGGGAGGCGATGCATCGATCTCCCCGCTCCCAACGGCGATGGTGCCTGTCTCCTCGGGGCCCTCCTCGGCCAGGGTGGCGCTGTCCTGCGAGGCCCGCCGGGCTCTCCGGGCGTTGGCTCCGGCCACCTAACGCTTCCGCTTCCGGAGCCGGCGTCGTCGGCGGGCACGGGGGGCGACACCGGCGACGCCGGGGTGGTCGGCATCAGACACCACTCCGTCGAGGTCCTCGTCGAGGAGCCACGGACGAATCTTGACGACGCTGCGCCGAGTGGTGGCCAGCTCCAGCTCCGCTTCGACCGGGAGGTCCCTGGGAGGCTCGCCGGACGTCTCCATCATGATGGCCGGCTCTTTGCGTTCAGGTTCGAAGACCTGTTGCAGGCCCAGGGCGAAGCCGGTGAGGATGGCCCCGGTGGCGCTTCGCTTGCGCCACGACTCGACCCGCGGCGGCAGTGCCGTCCGGTCGGCCTCGTCGAGGTCCTCGTGGTCGGCCTCGGCGGTGACCCCCGCAGTGGCGGCCTCGGGGCCCGGTGCGGGGTCTGCACCCGGAGTGTCGCCCGTGAACCGTCGCTTGCCGACGGGCCGCTCTGCCATGGGGCCTACGCTACCCGCCGGTCGCCCCTTGCATCGGCGCCCCGGCGCCCCGGCACCCCGGGGCCTGACCTACGCCGGGCGGGGCAGGGGATCAGGCAGGAGGGTGGTGCCGGCCAGGTGCCGGTCGACGGCTGCCGCACACGAGCGTCCCTCGGCGATGGCCCACACGATCAGGCTCTGGCCCCGCCCGGCGTCACCGCACACGAAGATGTTGGCCACGTCGGTCGCCCAGTTGCCATCACGGCTCACCGCTCCCCGGGGCCCGAGGCTGACCCCCAGGTGCTCGGCGATGCTGGGGGTGGGACCGGTGAACCCGAGAGCCAGGAGCACCAGCTCGCAGTCCAGGTCGAAGTCGCTGCCGTCCACCTTCTCGAAGCTCATGCGGCCGTCGACGGTCTTCATCGCAACCTCATGGGCCCGAAGTCCGGCCACGTTGCCGCGGCCGTCGTCGAGGAAGCTCTCGGTGCTCACGGCGAAGACCCGCTCGCCTCCCTCTTCGTGCGCCGAGGAGGTGCGCAGCATGAGCGGCCACAGCGGCCACGGCGTCGTCTCCGCACGGACGTCGGGGGGCCGGGGCATGATCTCGAACTGATGGACGCCGGCCGCGCCCTGGCGATGGGCGGTCCCCAGGCAGTCGGCGCCGGTGTCGCCGCCACCGATGATGACCACCCGCTTGCCCGCCGCGGAGATGGGCGACTCGTCGATGTCGCCCTGCTGGACGCGGTTGGCGTGGGGGAGGTACTCCATGGCCTGGTGGATGCCGTGCAGCTCCCGCCCGGGGATGGGCAGGTCCCGGCCTTCGGTTGACCCGGCGGCGATGATCACCGCGTCGAACTCGCGGCGGAGCTGCGCAGCGTCCACGTCGAAGCCCACGTTGACCTCGCAGGCGAACTGGGTTCCCTCGGCGCGCATCTGGGCCAGGCGGCGGTCCAGCACCGCCTTCTCCATCTTGAACTCCGGGATGCCGTAGCGGAGCAGCCCGCCGGGGCGGTCGGCTCGTTCGTAGACGACGACGGTGTGGCCGGCACGGGTGAGCTGCTGGGCGGCGGCCAACCCGGAGGGGCCCGAACCTACGACGGCCACCTTCTTGCCCGTCCGGGTGTCGGGTTGGATCGGCATGACCCACCCCTCCGCCCACGCCCGGTCGATGATCGACTGCTCGACGGCCTTGATCGTCACCGGGTCGGCATTGATGCCCAGCACGCAGGCCGCCTCGCAGGGGGCGGGGCACAGCCGACCGGTGAACTCCGGGAAGTTGTTGGTGGCATGGAGGCTTTCGATGGCAGCCTTCCAGTGGTCCCGGTAGACCAGGTCGTTCCAATCGGGGATGAGGTTGCCGAGCGGGCAGCCGTCGTTGCAGAATGGGATCCCGCAGTCCATGCAGCGCGACGCCTGGGTGCGGAGGTTCTCGTCGCCGAACGGCTCGTAGACCTCCTTCCAGTCCCGCAGGCGGACGGGGACGTCGCGGCGCCGGGGCAACTGGCGCCCATGCTTCAAGAAACCGGTCTTGTCACCCATGAGCGGCGGCCATGATCGCCTCCTCGACGGGGACACCGTCGCGCTCGGCGACCGCAGCGGCGTCGAGCACCCGCTGGTAGTCCCTGGGCATCACCTTCACGAAGGTCTCCTTGGCCTCGGGCCACGATTCGAGGATGGTGGCCGCCACCGTCGACCCTGTCTCGTCGCCGTGGCGGGCGATGACGGTGGCCAGCCAGGTCTCGTCGCCGGTGGTGGGGTCGGTGAGATCGACCATCTCGGGGTTGACCAGCGGAGCGAAGACGCCGTCGGGGTCCCACACGAAGGCGATCCCGCCGGACATGCCCGCCCCGAAGTTGCGCCCGGTGCCACCGAGGACCACGACCCGACCGCCGGTCATGTACTCGCAGCCATGGTCGCCGACGCCCTCGACGACAGCCAGGGCGCCGGAGTTGCGCACGGCGAAGCGCTCCCCGACGACGCCGCGGACGAAGACCTCCCCGGCAGTGGCCCCGTAGAGGATCACGTTGCCGGCGATGATCTGCTCCGAGGCGACAGCCTCTGGGTGCGCGTCGGGTGACGGGCGGAGGATGATGCGACCCCCGGAGAGGCCCTTGCCGACGTAGTCGTTGGCGTCGCCTTCCAAGCGGAGCGTGATCCCGGGGGGCAGGAAGGCGCCCAGGCTCTGGCCGGCCGACCCCACCAGCGAGATGTCGATGGTGCCCTCCGGCAGGCCGGCCCCGCCGTAGCGGCGGGTCACCTCGGCGCCAAGCAGGGTGCCCACCGTCCGGTTGACGTTGCGAACCTTCTTGGTGATGGTCACCCGGTGGGCGTCGTCGAGGGCGGCACAGGACTCAGTGATGAGGGCCACGTCGAGCGCCCGGTCGAGGCCGTGGTCCTGGGCCACCACCTGGTGGCGGGGGGCGTCGGGGGCCACGACGGATGCCTCCAGGATGGGGGACAGGTCAAGGCCGGCCGCCTTCCAGTGGCCGACCGCCGCAGTGTGGTCGATGGCCTCGGGGTGACCGATGATCTCGTCCAGGTTGCGATAGCCGAGCTCGGCCAGCAGCTCGCGGACCTCCTGGGCGATGTACTCGAAGAAGGTGACGACGAAGTCGGGGCTGCCGGAGAACCGCTTGCGGAGCTCGGGGTTCTGGGTGGCGATCCCCACCGGGCAGGTGTCGAGCTGGCAGACCCGCATCATGATGCAGCCGCTCACCACCAGGGGAGCGGAGGCAAAGCCGAACTCCTCGGCACCCAGCAGGGCGGCGATGACCACGTCCCGTCCGGTCTTGAGCTGGCCGTCGACCTGGACGCTTATGCGGTCCCGCAGCCCGTTGAGCATCAGGGTCTGTTGGGTCTCGGCCAGGCCAAGCTCCCAAGGGGCGCCAGCGTGCTTGAGCGAGTTCAGCGGAGCCGCCCCGGTGCCGCCATCGTGGCCGGAGATCAACACGACGTCGGCATGGGCCTTGGACACCCCGGCGGCCACGGTGCCCACGCCGACCTCGGCCACCAGCTTCACGTGGATCCGAGCCCGGTCGTTCGCGTTCTTCAGGTCGTAGATGAGTTGCGCCAGGTCCTCGATGGAGTAGATGTCGTGGTGAGGGGGAGGTGAGATCAGACCCACACCCGGCGTCGAGTAGCGCGTCTTGGCGATCCACGGGTACACCTTGGAACCCGGTAGCTGGCCGCCTTCGCCGGGCTTGGCCCCCTGGGCCATCTTGATCTGGATGTCATCCGCGTTGACCAGGTACTCGCTCGTCACCCCGAAGCGGCCCGAGGCGACCTGCTTGATGGCGCTGCGGCGCAGATCGCCGTTGGGATCCGGGGTGAAGCGCGCCGCGTCCTCCCCGCCCTCACCGGTGTTGGAGCGCCCGCCCAACCGGTTCATGGCGATGGCCAGCGTCTCGTGGGCCTCGGCGGAGATGGAACCGTACGACATGGCGCCGGTGGAGAAGCGCTTGACGATCTCACGGACCGGTTGGACCTCGTCGATGGGGATCGGGGCGCGTCCGAGCTCGTCAGCAGAGCGGAGGCGGAACATCCCCCGGAGGGTGGCCAGGTGGGCGGCCTGGTCATTGACGGCGGTGGTGTACTCCTTGAAGATCTTGTACTGCTTGGTCCGGGTGGAGTGCTGCAGCTTGTGCACGGTGGTCGGGTTGAACAGGTGGTACTCACCCTCCCGACGCCACTGGTACTCGCCGCCCACAGGCAGGTCCCGATGCGCCATCTCCGCAGCACGGTCGGGCCAGGCCGCAGCGTGGCGGGCCAGGACCTCACGGGCGATCTGGTCGGTGCCGATGCCGCCCACCCGGCTGACCGTTCCGGTGAAGTACCGGTCGACCACCTCGGGGGCCAGGCCGATGGCCTCGAAGACCTGGGCGCCGACGTAGGAGGCGACGGTCGAGATGCCCATCTTGGACATGATCTTGAGGACGCCCTTGCCGCTGGCCTTGATGTAGTTGCGGATGGCCTGGCGCTCGGTGACGCCGCGGAGGATGTCGTGGTCGATGAGGTCGCTGATGGTGTCGAACGCCAGATAGGGGTTGATGGCCGCGGCGCCGTAGCCGAGCAGCAGCGCCATGTGGTGGACCTCGCGAGCCTCGCCCGTCTCCACGACCAGGCCGACACGGGTACGGGCCCGTTGCTTGATCAGGTGATGGTGAACGGCGCCGACCAGCAGCAGGGCCGGAATCGGGGCGAGCTCGGCGGAGGTGTGCCGGTCGGACAGGACGATCAGCTTGGCCCCGTCCTCGATGGCCTCGCTGACCCGGTCGCAGATGGCGCTCAGCGCCGTCTCCAGGGCCCGGCCGGGACCCTCGGGGGCGTGGACCGGGAACAGGCCGTCCACTGCGAACGAGCTCCAACCCGGGAGGGTCCCGTCCTCGTTGACGTAGAGAAGCTTGGCCAGCTCCTCGTTGGTGAGGATCGGGTGAGGAAGCACGATCTGGTTGCAGCTCTGCGGATCAGGCGCCAGAAGGTTCCCCTCGGGACCAAGCGTGGTGCCGAGTGAGGTCACCAGCTCCTCGCGGATGGCGTCAAGGGGCGGGTTGGTGACCTGGGCGAACAGCTGGGCGAAGTAGTCGTAGAGGACCCGCGGGCGCTGCGAGAGCACGGCCAGGGGGGTGTCGGTTCCCATTGACCCGATGGGCTCCGCGCCGGCTGCGGCCATGGGCCCGAGGATGACCTTCTGATCCTCGGTGCTGTAGCCGAACAGCCGCTGGTGGGTGACCACCGTCGCGTGCTGGGGGGTCAAGGTGAAGCGGGCGGGCAGATCCTCGAAGTGGATCTGGCCCTCGGCCAACCACTCGGCGTAGGGGTGCTCGGCGGCCAGGGTGGACTTGATCTCGTCGTCACTGACGATCCGGCCCTGCGCGGTGTCGACCAGGAACATCCGGCCCGGTTGCAGCCGGCCCCGGGCCACGACGTGGGACGGATCGATGTCGAGGACGCCCACCTCGGAGGCCATGATGACCAGGCCGTCGTCGGTGACCCAGTAGCGCGACGGGCGGAGCCCGTTGCGGTCGAGCACGGCACCGATGACGGTGCCATCGGTGAAGGCGATCGACGCCGGCCCGTCCCAGGCCTCCATCAGCGCCGCGTGGTACTGGTAGAACGCCCGGCGCCCCGGATCCATCTGAGCGTGGTTCTCCCAGGCCTCGGGGATCATCATCAGAACGGCATGGGGGAGGGAGCGTCCACCGAGGTGGAGCAGCTCCAGGACCTCGTCGAAGGTGGCGGAGTCGCTGGCGCCGACGGTGACCACCGGGGAGATCCGCTCCAGATCCCCGGGGAACAGATCGGAGCGCAACAGCGTCTCCCGGGCCCGCATCCAGTTGCGGTTGCCCTGCACGGTGTTGATCTCGCCATTGTGGGCAACCATGCGGTACGGGTGGGCCAGGGGCCAGCTGGGGAAGGTGTTGGTCGAGAACCGGGAGTGGACCAGCGCCAGCGCCGAGGTGATCCGCTCGTCGGCGAGATCCGTCCAGAAGTCGGTCATCTGCGGGGCGGTCAGCATCCCCTTGTAGACGATCGTGCGGGTGGAGAACGACGGGAAGTACGTGGTGTCGCCACCGTTGTCGATCCTCTTGCGGAGCAGGAAGGCTCGCCGCTCCAGATCCATGCCGCTGGCCCCCGTGGACCCGCCGCCGACAAACAGCTGGTGGAACGAGGGCATGCAGCCGCGGGCGATCGAGCCCAGCAGGGAATCGTCCACCGGGACCGGCCGCCACCCGAGCAGCTCGAGACCCTCGAGCTCGATCAGCTTGGCGATCTTGTGGCGGGCCAACTCGGCGCCGGCCGCGTCAGCGGGCAGGAAGCCGATCCCCGTGGCGTAGGCGCCGGCGGGGGGCAGCTCCCAATCGACCTCGGCGCGATAGAACTCGTCGGGGACCTGGATCAGCAGCCCGGCGCCGTCGCCGGTGTTCGTCTCGGCGCCGGCCGCCCCACGATGCTCGAGGTTGCAGAGGCTCTCGAGGCCCAGGCGGACCATGCGGTGGGACCGTCTCCCCTGCATGTCGACCACGAACGACACCCCGCAGGCGTCGTGTTCAAACTCGGGGCGGTACAGCCCGCGCAGCGGGTGAGCAGACATCGCTGTCGTCCTTCTTCCGGGGATCTCCGTGGGAGAGTGAATCGGGAACCTGGCAGGGACGACGCTGGCCCTAACCCAGAACGACCCATAATACTCGACGGCGCCGAGGTGGCGGTACGGCGGCGCGGGGACGCCAGGGTTGGGGACGCCAAGGGTTGGGGAGGACGCGGTGACGCTAGGCTCACCATCCCCTGCCGTCGGCTCGGGTAGCGGGCGCTTGGCTCAGTTGGTTAGAGCGCAGCCTTCACACGGCTGAGGTCACAGGTTCGAGTCCTGTAGCGCCCACGACAACCGCAGATCAGATGGCATAGGCCAGGTCGCGGCCGGCAGCGCAGGTAAGGCCGACCCACGAGGGGGGTGAAGATGGGGATCGAGCGTGGGATCCCCGGCTACATCCCCTGAGGCCGCACCGCCCTCTGGGGGGGCCGGGTTGTGGCTCGGGTCTGGGAACGGACGGTGGCCGCCGACTCCTGGTCGTAGCCTGGTCGGGTGGCCGACCACGCAGGGCAGAGACTCGCCAGGTACCGGGAGAAGCGTCACTTCGATCGCACCGCCGAGCCGTCCGGTGACGCTACCGAGGGGATCATCGATCAGCCCCGGTTCGTGGTCCAGAAACACGCGGCGCGCCGATTGCACTACGACGTCCGTCTGGAGGCGGCCGGTGTCCTCATCTCATGGGCCGTCCCCAAAGGACCCTCCTATGACCCGGGCACCAAACGCCTGGCCGTCCATGTCGAGGACCACCCCCTGGACTACCGCGACTTCGAGGGCACCATTCCCGACAGGGAGTACGGCGCCGGGGCCGTCATCGTGTGGGACCAGGGCACGTACCGCAACCTGACGCAGCGCAAGGGCCAGCCGGTGCCTGTGGTCGAAGCGGTCAGCGCCGGGCATGTCTCGGTGTGGTTGGAAGGCGCCAAGTTGCGTGGAGGATGGTCGTTCACGCGCACCGGGGCCGCGAGCAGGGAGTCGTGGATCCTGGTCAAGCGGGCCGACGAGCACGCCGACGCCGAACGAGACGT
>JALYZO010000174.1 GCA_030945745.1 Actinomycetota bacterium | reverse complement strand
CGGACCGTGTGGCCGGCCGAACAGGAGCCGCTCTTGGTCCTTCGGTCGTCGCGCCACTCATCCCACTCCAGCGTCGTCACCATCCAGACGACGTGGCGCTCAACAGATGTTTATCGCTTGCCAAGAGGGGACAGGTACAAGGTCTTGCTCACTGAGAGCGCTCGTAGCACCGCTCCCGGTGGCACAACCCGAAGGATGTGGTACTGATAACCCGGACCCCGCCATACGGCCGAAACAGGCGCCGACCGCACCACCGTTGGATTGCGCTGAGCGGCGCCGTGGCGATGAGCACGCTCCTGTCGGCGGGCTCGCCGTTGTCGGCGCATGCCGCGGGGGGGCCAAGCGGCGGCAGCCACACGGCCATGCACTCGGCGCAGGTTGGCAACGCCGGGATGCATGAGGGTCCCCGACCAGCGGGCGCCGGAGCACCTCAGCATGGTCTGATGCCATCACGGTATCTTCAGGCCCAGCCGGCGGGGGTCGAGGGTGGGATGAACCTCGGGGCCACGGTCGCGTTCGCCTTGGCGACCGGCCCGGCGTCGGTCCGGGACCGGACCATGGCAGCCGTCTACGCCGCCGGTGCCCGTTGGCTGCGCGTAGACACGCCGGACACTTCCGAGTTCGACCCACTCGTCCAGTCGGCTCTGGCGCACGGCCTCAAGGTCGATCTGTTGGTTCAGGACTGGCGCATCCCCGACACCCCGGCGGCGATGCGCGCACTGGCCACCACCTTGGCCCGGCACTACGCCCCGGAAGGTGTTCACACGTACGAGATTCTCAACGAGACGGCCTTCTACCTCTCGGCGGCGACCTACACGTCGCTTCTCAAGGCGGCTTACGTCCAACTCCACGCCATCGACCCCGCGGCCAACGTTGTCTCGGCAGGACTGGCCGAGGCCGGTGGTGCGAGCGAGCCCTACAACTACCTGGCCGACATGTACGCGGCCGGGGCGGGAGGTTACATGGACTCGGTGGGCGTCCATCCCTACTCGTTCCCCAACACGCCGAACACCAGCGACCCGCAATACAACCCGTGGCAGTACATGCCGATGGGCGGCTGGTCCGCGAGCCAGTGCGCTGGGATCGGGCCGTCCAAATGTCTGCGCTCCATCATGGTCGCCAACGGGGACGGCAACAAGAAGATGTGGCTCACCGAGTTCGGCGTGCCCGTGGGGACAGCCGGCGGGGTGAGGGCCTTCAGCCTGCAACAGCAAGCCACGTCGATCACCGAGGCGTTCGCTGCGGCCAACTTGGTCGACTACTCCGGTCCCCTGTTCGTCTACGAGTGGCAGGACGACCCGCAAGGGGACTTCGGGCTCGTCGACGCCGCCAACAATCCGAGACCCGCCCTGCAGGCCTTCACCGATGCGGTCAGCCAACCTTCACCACCGCCCTCCAACGGGCCTATCGGCGCCTACTACCTGTCTCTCGGCGGGCCAGGCTCGTACCTCGGTACCCCGGTTGGCTCGGAGTCAGGCGTGGCCGGCGGCCTGGAGCAGCCCTACCAGAACGGGTACATCTTCTGGGCCGCGAGCACCGGGGCGCACGTGGTGCACGGCGCCATACTCTCCAGGTACCTGGCGTTCGGTGGGCCGTCGGGGATACTCGGCTTTCCCACCAGCGACGAGACCGGGACCCCCGACGGCGTCGCCCGCTACAACACCTTTGCTGGCTCTGGTGGGTCCTCGCTGTATTGGACACCTCAGTCCGGCGCATTCGAAACGCAAGGTGCGATCTACGCCAAGTGGGCGGCCATGGGCGGTGAGGCGGGGCTGCTCGGCTATCCGGTCACCGACGAGTCCAACACTGCCGACGGCATCGGCCGCTACAACCACTTCTCCAACGACGCCTCGATCTTTTGGACACCAACAACGGCCGCGTGGTCGGTGCATGGCTCCATCCGTGCCGCATGGGCATCAATGGGCTGGGAGCGCGGACCACTCGGTTACCCCATCAGCGATGAGTACGCCGTTAACGGCGGACGCCGAAGCGACTTCCAGCGAGGGTCCATCACCTGGAACGCCAATACGGGCGCAATCGGGGTGGGTCCCTGAGGTGGATCATTGACAAGAGGTGCGAATACACCCCCCGAGCCTGCAACAACGACCCCTGAGGATCAATGAATGGTGACGTTCCAACGGGTTACGATCTCGGCTGTGAGCGGCTGGCCCAACAGCGGAACATCCGAAGAATCGAGCCTACGAATGCGTCGATCCTAAAGGTGACGGACGCTGAGTCCTCCCTGCGGTGCTCGGCGCGCCTCTACCGGTGTATCGAGATGACCCCGCTCGCCCCTTTCCTGCAGATTGACGCCATTCAGTCCTACCGGGCACGGGCTCATGGGGTGCGGGACCTGAGTGCGGTCACCGCCGTCGAACTGATGCGGATGACCCGTGATACCGGCGTGCGTTGCCACCTGGTCGGCGGCTGGGGGGTGGACGCGCTCATCGGGCGTCAGACTCGATTGCACGACGACCTCGATCTGGCCTACGAGTCAGTCCCCGGATCCGGGAAGGTCCTGGAGCTTGCCTTCTCCAAGAGGGGTTATCACCGGGTCAGCCTGGAGGAGGTTCCCCATGCCTTGTTCTCCGTGCGGGTTCTGTTGGCGGATGGCCAGGGTCGCAGCCTCGACCTCCTTCCGATCCTGCCCTTCGATCGAAGTGCCCCGTTCGAACAACCGGCTGAATCCGGGCGTGTTGCGTTGCCTCACATCCCCCAGGAGGCATTCGTCGTCGGCAGCCTCGGCCGGCGATCGGCCCCGATGGCGGTGAGTTGCCTCAGCGCAGACTTTCAACTGGCCTCGCGCCAGGCCTACGAGTTGCGGCCATCCGACAGGCATGACCTCGCCCGGATCCTCCGGCTCAAGAAGGGAACCGCTCGACGCTCGGGGGCACCGAGGACGTGGACAGTGGCGAGACATCGGTCCTCCAGATGAGCCGGGGTCGCCGCCTCCGGGGGGTGATTGCCGATCTGCGCAGCGGGTTGCGAGGGCCACCGGAGGACAGCACCCTCATCGTTTCGGTGCCGGGCGCCCAGGATCTGGTGACCGTGTGCAACGAAGCGCTCGGGGTGACGTCGGTGAGCGAGGTCCCGCCGCACATCACGATCCTCTACCCGTTCATTCGGCCTAGTCGGATGGATGATGGGCTCGAGACCCACCTCGGCGACGTCTTTGCGGGCTGCCGTCCCTTTGCGTTCTCCTTGGTGGGGCTGGGGCACTTCCCGGGTGCCACATGGTTGCGCCCGACTCCCGCGTCGAACTTTGCTGCGCTGACCGATGCCGTCGTCCGAGCCTTCCCTGGAAACCCTCCCTACCGGGGACGGTTCGATGCGACGATCCACCACCTCACCGTGGCCATGCGCGAACCTCTCCCAGCGCCGGTCGAGGCGACCCTGCAGTCCATGCTCCCCGTCGCCGGCCATGCCGAGGAGGTGTGGCTCATGTCTCGTCCTGCCCGAGGGCGCTGGGAGGTGAGGGAGCGTTTCCCCTTGGGCTTGCACCGCCCCTCAAACGCCTAGCCATGACAGCTCTCCAGCTGATGGTCCGGCCAGGACGCCGGCGGTCGAGCCAGATGGTAGGCAAGCCGAGCACGGTTCTGCCCTGACCACATGTTGAGCCGTGGCAGTCGAAACAGGTCCGTCCCGGGGGTCACCCTCCCGTTGAGGAACGTATAGGCGCACTGGTATCCGGCCTCCTCCACCGCGTTCCTGGCCGACGGGTCGTGGTGACCATATGGATACGCGAACAAGGTGACCGGCTCTTGGATGAGATCCTGGAGCTCTCCCTTGGAACCATTGACCTCGGCTCGCACATCCGATTCGGAGACGGCGGTCAACGACGCATGGGTACGGGTGTGCGACGCCACCCGCAGACCGGCTGCGGCCCACTCCTCGACTTCAACAGAGGTCATCACCCGCTCCGCCCCCGGCCACCACGACGGGTCGTCACCGAGAGCAGCGCTGACCGTGAAGAGGGTCGCGGGAATGTCGAGGTCGACAAGAATCGGCAGGGCGTGGTGATGGACGCCAGCCAGGCTGTCGTCGAAGCACACGGCTGCCCACCCGTCGATCGAACGTCCGGCCGCAACCGCTTCGGAAAGCTCGAGGAGATCGACAAAGCGTGTCCCCCATTGACGTGCCCAGAGCAGCTGCTTGCGGAACAAGCCGGGTGCGACGTAGTACTCGGTCGTGTCGCTCGGATCCGACCCGACGTTGTGATAGGTCATGACGATCGCCCCGTGCGGCTTCAAGCGGCGGCCCACGAGGGCCGATGCAGCCTCTGCCGCCCCGCGCACCTGATTGCCGAGACGTGGCGAAGCATTCATCGTTGCCTCATCCGCCAAGCAGGGCGCTGTAGGTACTGGCCACACGATCAGCGGCGAAGATCGTAGCCCGAGCGACTGCCCGCTCACCGAGCCCGCAGCGGACGGTCTCGTCACCAGCAAGGCGCAGCAGGGCCTCGGTGAGGTCGGCGGTCGACGCACTCGCAGGGACCAGACCGGCACCCCCGTAGAGCACCTGATCGCCCCCGGCCTCGGGGGCCGCCACACAGGCCAAGCCGCAGGACATGGCCTCGGCCAGGCTGTTGGAGAGGCCCTCTCGCACGGACGGCAGCACGAAGACATCCGAGGCCCACAGGTAGGTCTCCACATCGTCCACCACCCCAGGCAGGATGGTGAGGGACTCCATGCCTGAAGAGCGCAACGCAGCCCGAAGGGCATCGACCTCGCCGCCGCCCACCAGCACCAACCTTGCCGGAAAGCCGGCGGCGACGACAGCTGCAACGGCCTCGGCCAGCCGGTCCAGGCCCTTGTCGGTGTCGAAACGACCGGCGTAGATGAACGTGAGCTCTCGCTCGCCCAGACCGAGGCGGCGGCGGGCCGCAGCACGCTCGTCTGGATGCGGCACCCGGAACCTGCTTCCATCGACGGGGACGGGGATCACGGTGCAGTGCCGCAGTCCCAGACCGCGAAGCTCTTCCTCGATGCTGGGCGTCAGGGCCACCTGACGACAGCCCTTCAGGACCCTTCGGCGAAACAATCGCTGAGCTTGACGCAAGGGGTCACGAGCGGGCCCAAGGACATCGCTAGCCTCGCCTTGCGCAGCCCAGATCACGATCGTCTTGGGGCGCAGGCCAGCCAGCGCCGCCATGATGGCAAAGTCGGAGTACATGATGGTCTGGACCATGGCAAAGCTGTTTCGCCGCATGGCCAGCCACCACCACAGCGAAACCAGCGACGCCTTCTCGGAGAGTGCACCCCGGCCGGGGAAACCAAACCTTCGAACGGTGATCCCCTGAACCACCTCGTGGCGCGACCACGCACCTTTATACCGGCGGGTGACCACCTGAGCCGACATCCCCAGCGCGGCCAGCCCCCGGGCATGGTTCGTCGCCTGGCGGACCGTGCCACCGAGCGTGGCGTGGAAGTCGGGAACCACGATCACCGCCCGGTTGGCGTTTCCTGCGCCCGGCCAAGCCGGCACCCGCTCAGCCGCCCCGACGATGGACGGCTCGGGCATGAGCGGCATGGTACCAGCCCCGAAAAGGCACTTCAGGCTTGAAGGGCGGCTCCCCAGCGACCGAACCCGGCCCCGAAACGCAAGCTCAGCGTGCCTCGCGAAGAAGGGCCAGTGCGCGACGCGAGCCAAGCAACGCGGGTGACGACGCCCCGTAGATGGTGAGCAGGTCGTAGCCTCCGGTACTCCACTCGCGCTTGTACCGGGCGTCGCCGGAGAGAAGATCCACCCCGTCGGCTCCAGCGGCGTAGGCGTGCTCTACGATCGCTCGCAGCACCAGGTGACCTGGCGAGTAGCGATGCAAGGCAGGATCGAACCTCGGACCCGAATACCCCCACGTGGTGCCGCTGCGCAGGGCAAAGGCGGTCGCCGCTGGACGCTCGGCTACGTACAGCACGAACAGGGCCAGGCGCTGCTGAGCGGCGGCGGCGTGCAGCATCTCTGCGGTGAAGTCCCTGTAGGGATCGGCGAGGAGGTGCAACCTCGGCGCTGCGGTCTCGGCTGCGTCGAACACGGCGGTGGCGTCGCGGAGCCGTCGGTCGACACCGCCAGGGTCGGTGGCGACCGATACGTCCAGGCTGGCAGCTTCCTGATCGCTCAGCTCCTGGGCCTTCCGCAGCTTTCGCCGCAGCCCTGACGGGCGACGTCCCATGTAGTCCGCGAGACTCCCCGTGAGGGTGATCGTCGGGCAGGCCCCCGCCAGCTCAGCGATCCAGGGTCTCCCTTCGGCTTGGCGCAGAGCTCTCAGACCCAGCCCGGCCTGGCGGTAACCCTGCAACTCGATCAGCGAGCGCGAGCTGCTGAGGAGCGTCGCCCACAGCTGCGCCGCCGCCGACTCCTGGCCGGACGCGACCAAGATCTCACTGACCGGCCGGAGGCCCGATCCGAGGAAGCGCAGTCGGTCCACGCCGGCCACCCGCACGCGGTAGAGGGGGGCCAGGGCGACCAGGCGGCCGCGCGACTCTGCCACGGCCACGTGCAGCGCCCCCCGACCGAAGTGGCGCCACCAGGCGAGGCACCAGAAGGGCTGGGTGTAGTGACTCCCTCCCGTGGCGTCGGCCAAGGCTGCCCAGGCACCTCCGAGCGCTGTCAGCTCGGTGTACGAGGTGACAATGCGGACATTCACCCCAGGTGCTCTACGACCAGGTGACGACGGCCGGGGAGGATGCCGCCTGGATGTTGACGGGACCGTTGTTGGTCACGTACGCGACGTAGCGCTGCGTGGTCGCCGACGACTGGCTGACCAACGCCGACAGCGAAGCCCCCGAAGGGACATGGGCGACTGCCACCCCCGTGGTCACGTCATAGATGTACAACCCATACGGCGTGGGCCCCACATCCTGGTTCGCTGTCGCCGTGAGCGTCACCGAAGAACCCACCCCAACAGACGCGGCGCTCGACGTCAACGCCACCGAATAGCCGTTGATGGCCGTGGTGTAGCTGAACTGATCAGCAGAACCGACAGCACTCGTCCCCGAGGCGCTCGCCACCGTCACATCGACCGTCCCCGTACCCGCCGGCGCCGTGGCCGTGATCGACGTGGCCGAGTTCACCCGCACCGACGTCGCCGCAACCGACCCGAACGCCACCGTGTCACCCGCCGCAAAACCCGACCCCGACACCATCACCGACGTCCCACCAGCACCAGGACCCGAGATCGGACCCACCGACGCGACCGAAGGTGTCACGCCCGAGCGAGTGGGACAGGGGGCGATCCCGGTGTCGCGAGAGACCCCTCCGAGGGTCTGAAATGCGTAGCTCGCCCCTGTGGCGTGCAACGTGAGCTTGAGTGCTCCGAAGTCCTGGTAGTCGGCGGCAACGAGACCGGGCGCCGAGACCCCAGGATCGGATCCGAGACTGACGCCTCCTGTACCCACGATGAACTCCGACACGCCGTTGGCCGCAGGCTGGCCATTGGCATCCAAGGGCCCGAAGTGCTCGTAGCTGTGGACGTGACCGTTCAGCATCATCACCACGTGGCCGTTGACGGCGTCGTTCCACAGCGTGGAGAAATCCGTAGGAGTCCCGAACTGGCCAACCGACCAGCGCGGCTCGTGCATGGCAACGATGGTGCACTTGCTGGCGTTGGCCGCCAGGTCAGCCCTGAACCAGGACTCCTGGGGGGACCCCGCGCCGCACCCGCCGACGGCGACGCACTCGGAGTCCAGCGACACCACGTGCCACGTCCGCCCGTTGACGGGGATGTCGGAGCTGTACCAGTCGTTGCTCGGGCCCGTCACCTGGGGCGGTAGCTCGCCAAGTCCCGACGGACCGAAGTTGGCGAAGTAGTTGGACCCCGAGGCCAACGGGGGCTGCCCCGAATCGGTCACATCGCCATACTCCTGGTTGCCTGGGACGGGATGGACCTTCGATTTCGCCACGCCGGTCAACGACCCCCAGCTCGCGTCGTAGCCCTTCTGGTAGTACGACAGCGGAGGCTGCTGGCCCGGCGATGCCGACGGGTTGTATTGCGTGTCCCCCAGGGGCAGAAGGTACCGCGCACCCATGCCATAGATCTCTTGTGCGGTGGCTTTCATCCGGCAGGCCGACGCCGTTCCTGCCCCACCGTTGTAGGAGGGATCATCCGGTCCGCAGCCGATATCACCAGCGGCAACCAGGATCGGGTCTGCGGCTACCGCAGCGGATGCCGGCGGTGCCATCAGGAGCGAGGTGGTGGCCGCTCCCCCGACGGCCAGCCCCATGGCAGCTGAGCAGGACAGAAGGTGAACGACGACCCGACGCCCGAAGAGACTCCCGGATCTCACGACGGTCACTCCGGCGTTCGGGCTGTGCGAAAGACGGCCAACACGGTGCGAACAAGGATGACCAGATCCTCCCAGAGCGACCAGTTCTCGATGTAGAGGTTGTCGATGCGGGCTCGGTGGTCGATGGACGTGTCGCCTCGCAGACCGTAGACCTGGGCGAGCCCGGTCATGCCAACCGGCATCCGGTGCCGGTCGGCGTAGCGAGGCACCTCCGTCTGGAAGCGACTGACGAAGAAGGGCCGCTCCGGCCGGGGCCCCACCAGCGACATGTCACCGCGCAGGACGTTGAAGAGCTGAGGAAGCTCGTCGAGGCTGGTACGTCGCAGCACCCGTCCGACCGCCGTGGGCCGGTCCCCGTTGCTGACACCCCACTGCACGTCAGAGCGATCATTGACCTGCAGGGTGCGGAACTTCAGCACCTTGATCAGGGTGTCGCGGTGACCCACCCGGCTCTGGCGAAAGAGGATCGGACCCGGGCTGGACAGGCGCACGGCAAGGGCCAACAGGATGAAGGCGGGCGCCAGGAGAACGATCCCGGAGGCCGAGGCGACGACATCGAACGCCCGCTTGAGCCGCTGACCTCGTCTGCGGGCCGCCGAACGGCGAAGTCGGCGAAGCGGCAGCCCCCAGACCACCTCGACCTCGCGCTCCTTCGCGCCGTAGGCCAACTCGAAGAAGCGAGGGAGCACGTACATGTCGACATCGGCCTGGTCACAAGCCCGCAGGATGGTCACCATGTCCGGTTCTCTGGTGGCACCGAAGGCGATGATCACCCGGCGGATGTCGGGGTAGACACGAAGGAAGGCGTCCAGATCCTCGGCCGCCCCGAGCAGCGGCAGGTACAGATCCGTGTCGTCGACGTTGTCCAAGAAGCCCACAGGGAACAGCCCGTACTCGGGGTGGGCATCGAGGATCCGGGCCAGCTCGACGCCCATCTTGCCGGCACCGATGATCAAGATGGGCTCCCGGAGCAGACCGCGAACCCGCAACGCCCTGATCGAAGCGTAGCTGCATGCCCGAGCCACCAGCAGGAGCGCCGAGCCGGCCCCTGCGGCCAGGATCAGAGGGATCACCGGTCCATTCACCTTGTCCATGATGCTGCCATGCGCGACGCTCAGCACCAGGCCCAGGGGCACCACGACGCAACCTAGGATGTCGCAGACCCGGTCGGCCACAGAGGGTGAGATGCCGATCCGATAGTGACGGCGCAAGCCAAGAGCCACGAGGATCAGGGCGACCAGAGCGGCGCCCCACCAGTTGCGGGACCAGATGATCACGGGACCAACCAGGGCCACCGCGTCGACGGCAACGAGAGCCGCCCCCACGGGTAGACGGCGAGCCTCTGCCTGACGGGACACCGGCAGGCAGAAAGAAGGCGCCGTTGCTTCTATGAGCGCGGTCATCCGAATGGTCCGGGCTTGGCTGAGCCCCGAGCAGAGAGGCACTGATGCACCGACGCATTGGCCGGCCGTGCGAGTCCGCTGGCGGTTCTCGAAGGGAGGCTCATCGACGATGCGCTGCTCCTGTTTCGCATGGTGAAACCCTTTCCTGCCGGCGGATCAACCTGCTCCGCTCGATCTGGCAAATATAGGCGACAACCACCCTCGGTGGCAAGGCATGCGCATGAACGCTCTAAGTGGCGGCCCGCTCACAGGTGCGGCACCGCCCCGACCCGCGGGCTCAGGCCGGGATCGGGGCGGCACCGACCGTCGCTCAGCGTGCACCGACCACGGACTCGACGTGCGCCGAGAGGCGGTCACGAAACCGTGCCCGGGAGAACTGCTCGGCGTTACTGCGGATGACCATGGGGTCGAAGGCGTCGGCATCAAAGGCCGCCATGCATGCGGCCAGAGCGGCGACCTCACCACCTGCGGGAGCTGCGTAGGTCAACCCTGTCGTCCCGGCGACCACCGTGTCGGTGACTCCCCCGCGACCGAGGGCGATGACCGGCGCGCCACACGCCTGTGCTTCCACCGGGACCAGACCGAAGTCCTCCTCTCCGGGAAAGACGAGCGCTCGAGTCTTGCGAAACAGCTCGACCAGGGTCGGGTGGTCGACGGCACCAAGAAACTCGACGTCGCCGCCGAGGTGCTCCAGCGCCTGACGGGCGCGCCCGTCTCCGGCGACGACGAGTCGAACGCCGGCGGCTCGAGCGGCCAGGACGGCGACCTCGGGACGCTTGTAGGGGACCAGGCGGCCCGCCAGGAGGAAGAAGTCCTCCCGTGCGGTGGACGGCGAGGGGGTGAACGCGTCCGTGTCGACGGGGGGGTGGATGACCACCGCGTCGGTCTCCCACCAACGACGTATCCGCGCGGCCACATGCGTGGAGTTCGCCACCACGGAGCGCAATCGCCTCGCCGCCCGCCGGTCCGGGGATCGCTGGCTCGCCGAGAATGCGGCCAGCGCGGCGCGGCCCGGGTAGCCCTCGACCTCGGTTCGGCGCAGGTACGGGTCCCACATCCATCGAGCCGGGGTGTGGGTGTAGGACACGACGAGGCGGCCGGGCGCAGCGGGGACCCGGTTGGAGAACGCGTGGTGGCTGGTCACCACCACGTCGACGTCGTCGAGCTCGAGGCGGGACATGGCCCAGGGCATGAGGGGCAGGAGATGCGCGTAGGTGGGCCCGCCCCGGTACAGCCGTTGCAGCGGGCTGGGAACGATCTCGGCGTCAACCAGGCCGGCAGGCAGGCACCGACGGTCCACGACGGTGGTGTGGATGCGCGCCTGCGGCCACAGCGCGTGCATCTCGGCGACGACCTTCTCCGAGCCACCGAGCTCCGTGAAACGCTCGTGGACGATGGCTACCGTCGTCACCGCGCCGGTCCGACCCTGTCCATCCCGATGCCCACGATGCCCGGGACCCTACTTCTGCGTGCGCTCAGCGATCCGCCGGCACTAGATTTGCGCAGACCAGCAGAGGACCGGAGTGACATGGACCCCACAGCGTTGACACCCGAGGCCATCAATGCAGTCCAGGGCAAGCTTCAGAACCTGTTTGCGTCGCTTGACGACCAACAGCGACCAGTCCTTGAGACGCTCCTGCTCCACGCCGCAGCCGGCACAGGCGGGCCAGCGTCAGAGACAGACCGGGGCGCCGACGATCGCTCCATCATCATCGTCGGTGGCCGGAGCGGACAGCAGTTCCTCGTCCCGCTGGACCCGAGCGTCCTGGTCGGACTGAACCCCCAGCCGTTGCCTCCTCAGTCCTGACTGCGCCGGGCCGGTTTCATGATCCTTCCGTGTGCGCCGGGTAGGGGATGGCGATGACGGTGACGTCGTCGATGTTCTCGAAGTCCTTGGGGTTGCAGGTGTAGACCGCGAGCTCATGTGCGATGGCGGTGGCTGCGATCATGGCGTCATAGCTGCGGGCTGCTGACTTGCGGCCGCTGCGACGGAGGGCTGCTGCGACCCGGCCGAATGCTCTGGCCGCGGCGGCGTCAAAGGGGAGAGCGTCAAAGTCGGCCTCGGCCTGCTGGAGGTGTGCTTGGCGCGCGGCTCGCTCCCCTTCGTCGTCGGTCACGAGAGGGCCGACGGAGAGCTCGGCGAGGGTGACGGCGGTGATGAGGGACTCGGCGGGGAGCATGGTGGGGTCGGCGATCCCGCCGAGCAGGATGACGGTGCTCGTGTCGAGCACGCCCCGGCCTGCTCTGTCGGTCACAGTTGCGGGTCGACGGTTGCGTCGATGTCGACTCGGAGGCGTTCGGGATCGACGGGGGGGAGATGGCGTCGGCGAGCCACAAGAGTCTCGGCGGAGACGGCGGGGGCGGGGAGGGCAACGAGCTGAGCGACGGGTTTGCCGTCCCGGGTGATGGTGATCGGCTCGCCGTGGCTGGCGCGCTCCAGGATCTCACCGCCGTGGTTGCGGAGGTCACGTACGGAAATGTTGGACATCACTGATCGTATCACCCGTGATACGAGACGGCCCGGCGGCCCCGGCAGTGAGGGATCAGCCGGGGATGAAGCTGAGGCGCACCCGGCGGCGAGGATTGTCGACGTTGAAGTCGACCAGCACCAGGCTCTGCCACGCTCCCAGGGCGACAACGCCGGCGATCACCGGCACGGAGATCGACGGGGACACCAGCACGGGCAGCAGGTGGTCGGCACCGTGGCCGGGCGAGCCGTGGCGGTGCCGGTAGCGGTCGTCGCGGGGCAGCAGGCGCATGGCCAGCTCAGTCAGGTCACGCTCCGAGCCTGAGCCCAGCTCCATGAGCGCCAACCCGGCGGTGGCGTGGGGGGCGAAGACGTGCAGGAGCCCGTCGCCGGCGACACCCTCGGCAGCCAGCCAGTCGCGAGCGGGCGCGCTCAGGTCGGCGAGCTGGGTGCGCGCCGTGGTGACCTCGATCTCGGCACTGCGCACCGGGAGAGCTCAGCCGGTGAGCAGCTCGCGCGCACCCCGGTCGGTGGAGGGGTGGCGCAGCTTGGACATGGCCCGGGCCTCGATCTGACGGATCCGCTCGCGGGTCAGGCTGAAGTGCTCGCCGACCTCGTCGAGGGTGCGAGGCTCGCCGCGGTCGAGCCCGAAGCGCAGGCGGAGGATCTCCCGTTCCCGCTCGTCGAGGGCGACGAGCATCTTGGAGACCTCACCCGACAGCAGGGAGGCGGCGGCGGCGTCGAAGGGCGACACGGCGGAGCGGTCCTCGACCACATCGCCGAGCTCGGCGTCGCCGTCCTCACGGAGGGGCTCGGACAGGCTGAGCGGCTCCGCGGCGTGGCGGAGGATTTCGGTGACCTTCTCCTCTTCGAGCTCCAGGTCGACAGCCAGCTCGGCCACCGTGGGGCGCCGGCCGAGCTGGCCCTCGAGGCGGCCTCGAGCTTTGGTGACCCGGGTCAACAGGTCGCCAGCGTGGACGGGGAGGCGAACCGTGCGGCCGGTGTTGGCGATGCCGCGGGTGATGGCCTGGCGGATCCACCACGTGGCGTAGGTGGAGAACTTGAAGCCCTTGCGCCAGTCGAACTTCTCGACGGCGTGCATGAGACCCAAGTTGCCCTCCTGGACCAGGTCCAGCAGCGGCAGCTCGGCAGCCTGGTACTTCTTGGCGATGGATACCACGAGGCGCAGGTTGGCCTTGACGAACGTCTCCGCCGCCTCGTCGCCGTCCCGCACCACCCGGCGCAGCTCCCGCTTGCGGGCCGCGGTCGGCGCCTTGGTCCCGGCCAGCTCGGCGCGGCCCTCCCGACCAGCTTCGATGGCCTGAGCCAGACGAGCCTCGTCGTCCTTGGTGAGCAACGCATGCTTACCGATGTCGTTCAGGTAGAGGCGAACCAGGTCTTCCTCTGGCTGAGCGGCGTGATTGTTGGGCAACGTTTCCTCGTTTTTCTCGCTGAAACCCAGGGATCGGGCGGTATCGCCACCCGCTCGGTCGTGAATGAGTCACAGTTTGGCCATGGTCCTGGGCCTAGCAACTGTACCGGATGTTCACCATTTCGTGAAGGGGGCAACTTGCCTGGCGTGGTCCGGCATCACGATGGAGACTCGCCGCTGACCACCGGGTGACCTGCGGCGATCCACCCATTGGTGCCGCCGGCCACGGAGATTGCGGGGTACCCGGCACCGATGAGAGCGCTGGCTGCGGTCATGCTGCGGCCACCTGCGGCACAGATGACGTAGAGGGGATCGCCCCCCGGGATCTCGCTCTGGCGGCCGGCCAGCTCACCCAACGGGATGAGCACGGCGCCGGGAACGTGGGCCTCCACGTACTCGTCGGGCTGGCGGACGTCGAGCACCACCGCCCCCGCAGCGTGGGCAGCGGCCAAGCTGTCGATGTCGGTCTCCGGCGGCGGGTGCTGGCTGTCCATGGGTCCATTGTGGCCGGTCCCCGCCCTCTCGGGTCAGGGAGCCAGACGTTCCACCGATTGGCCCGTGAGCTTGGCGATCCGCTCAAAGTCCCGGTCCAGGTGCAACACCGTGAGGCCGGCCAACTCCGCGGCGGCCGCGATCAGCAGGTCCGGGATGGACGGACCCCGATGCTGACCGGTGGCGGCCAGAAGAGCCAAGACCTGGACGGCTCGATCCTCGGTGGCGGGCGTCAGGTACTCGATCGGCATCGATGAGACCGGTGGGCGTTCCATACCTCGGCGTAGATCCTCAACGGACCGGGCTGAGTACCCGACCTCCAGCACGGTGACGGTGGTGATCCGCACGAGGCCCCGCTCGATGCGCCCGGCCCACTTCGCGGCGTGAGGACTGCTCCCCAGTCGGACCAACGCCGACTTGTCGATCAGCCAGGCCACAGCAGCCAACTCCAACGATCAGCTCCAGGCCCGGTCCATGACCTCGGCGTTGGCCAGATCAGCGAAGGTCGTCTCGAAGTGACGCAGGTCCTCGATGCCAACGCCCGTGGCTGAGCGCTGGGCGTCCTGGCTCAGCCGTCGCCGCAGATATTCGCTCCTGGAGAGCCCGAGGCGGGCGGCATGCGCATCAATCGCGGCAACCACCTCTTCTGGAACGCCACGGACGAGCACATCCGTCATCGATCACCTCCGAAGATATCAGACGATATCACGATCGTCAGGTTCAGGGGGCCAGACGCTCGCGCACCCAGCCCCCGTCTGTGCTGGTGGGATCTGTGGTCGTCGGATCCCGGTAGACGACCCGGTCGTGGACCCGGTCCCGTCGACCCTGCCAGAACTCGAGCGTGGTGGGTTGGACCCGGAAGCCCCGCCAATGCGGGGGCCGGGTCACCTCCCCGCCCTCGAAGCGGTTCGCCAGCTCCGTCATCCGGGCCTCCAGGAAGGCCCGGTTGGCGACGACCGAGCTCTGCTCCGACGCCCACGCCCCGATCTGGGCACCGCGGGGGCGGCTGGCGAAGTACCTGTCGGACTGCTCGGGGTCCACGGCGGTGACGGCACCGACGGCACGGACCTGGCGTTCCAGGTGGTACCAGCGCCAGGCCAGGGCCGCAACCGGGTTGGCGGCCATGTCGGCGCCCTTGGCGCTGTGCTCGTTGGAGTAGAACACGAAGCCCCGATCATCCCAGCTCTTGAGCAGCACCCAGCGCAGCGTGGGGACGCCGTCGGGCGAGGCGGTGGCGAGCGTCATGGCCTCCGGCTCGGGTTCGCGCACGTCGAGCGCGTCGGCGAACCACCTGGAGAACTGCGTGATCGGATCCGGGTCGGCCACCTCGGGCGACCAGGGCGGCTGGACGGCGCTCATCGGGGGGAGCGGGTGGCTGTCGACGGTAGGACCTCGATCCAGTCGTTCATGCCCGCTGGGGATCCTCAGCGCACCAGCTCGGCCGGCACCACCAGAACCTCGTAGCGGTTGCCGTCGTCGGGCGTGGCAGAGAGATCCTCCAGATCCAGGGCCCGGTCGAGCTGCGATTCCACACCACCAGCATGCCATCACCGAGCCACGGTCCGTGCGAGCCGCATCGGGAGCCCGCCGTTCCTCCGGGTAGACGAACCCAGCCCGTGACCCGAACTGTGTGACGAGATGGTTCACTAACGCCGATTCTCGCGTCTGCTGACGGTCGGCATTCGAGTTGAGCCTTCAGGTGTCGGTGTATGTGAAAGTCCCTTGAT
>JALYZO010000151.1 GCA_030945745.1 Actinomycetota bacterium | reverse complement strand
GACCCACCCCGTCGCCCAACAGGGCAGCAATCACCTGATGGTCGGCGCTGGACTGCTCGGCGGTGGCCTCGTCGTTGCCTTCTCCGCTGTCGCCCTGACCACGGTCGGCCGGCGTCGCGCCTCGGCCTCCCGCAAACGCTGACCCCGGATGGTCTCATAGCTTACGGACGGGGTGGCCCCGTTCCTGCCTGACCGACACATCCCACAGATGTCCGACCGTCCACCTGGTGTGGCTCGGGAACGAGCCTCCCCAGATACAATAGACGGGAGGTCGCTGATGCGGATAGGGGGATGACGGTGGGCACCGGTGAGGAGAGGAACCCGCGTGCGTGGCGCCCCTCGGCTGTGCTCGGGCTCGTGGCGCTGGTGGCCAGCGCCGTGTTCGCCGGAAACCCTCTCGCCGTGCGTGATCGTTTGCTGGGCTCAGCGGTCGCCTCTCCGATCCGTGTCGCCGTAGACCGACACGCAGGACCGGCGGATTCCACGGTGCCGGTCAAGACGGTGCTGCGCTCCGAGCCGTGGTGGCAGAGCGTGCGCACGCTGCAGGGGAGCGGGCCGTCCAACGTGTCGGCTCTTGCCATTGCCAGCACCGCGCTGCAGTGGCGCGTGCAGTGGTCCTGTCAGAGCGGGCACTTGGCCGTCTTTGAGCAAGGGCGTCGCCGGCCGACGGTTGATGCCGGCTGCCCGGGGCCGGGGGTCGGCTACGCCACCAGCACCGGAACGACCGGCCTGCGGGTCATCGCCAGTGGGTCCTGGAAGCTGCAGGTCGACCAGCAGACCGACCAGCCCCTTGATGAGCCACCCCTGGCGACCATGACCGCCCCTGGCGCGGCGGCGGCCTCGACCGGGTCCATCTACCGGGTCGACCAGGTCGGCGCTGGGACGGTGACCATCTACCGGCTGGCCGACGGTTCGTACGCGCTGCGCCTGGGCGAGTTCTATGTGACGCCGAACACCGACCTCGAGGTCCGCCTGAGCCCCCTGGCCGCCCCTCACAGCACCGACGAGTACACCGCCGCACCGTCAATGCGCGTCTCGCTCCTCGATGTCACCGCCGGCTCGTTGAACTTCGCCATACCCGCTGACCTGGACCTGGCGAGGTATCACTCCGTGGTGCTGTGGTGCGACCGTCTGCACAGTGTCTACGCGGCGGCGACCCTCAGCCCGGCCTCATGACTGCTGCCGTGAAGCCGTGAGCGCACCGGCCGAGGTGGCCGCTTCTCCGGCACCGGGCGGGCGTGCGTTGATCATCGGATGCCGCACGATCCCGATCATCCTGCCGCAGCGGGGCGACCCGCGACTCAAGCTGTCCGCGGTCATCATCACCCTTCAGGTGCTCGGTCAGACGATGCTCGGCTTCAAGGTGTCGATCGCCCAGATCCTGATCTCGGTCGCTGTCGGCGCGGTCGTTGAGACCACGGTGATCTTCTGGGGCCAGCACAGGGTGGTCTGGCCGGCAAGCGGCATCCTCACCGGCAACAGCGTGGCCCTGCTCCTGCGAGCGTCGGGCACCCGCCACGGGGACTGGTGGAGCCTGCACGGTGCCGGGTTCTTCGTCCTCGCGGTTGGCTTCGGCCTAGCCGCCAAACACCTCATCCGCCCTGCCGGCCATCATCTGTTCAACCCCTCCAACGTCGGCCTGGTGTGGACGCTGCTCGTCATCGGGCCCGGTCACGTCTTCCCCCAGTATCTCTGGTGGGGGCCCAACCGCCTCGGTGTAACCCTCGCCTACGTGGTCATCGTGGCCGGCGCCATCTGGGTGCTGCGACCCGTGGGCATGGTGGCGATGGCGACTGCCTTCGTGGTCACCTTCACCGTGCTCATCGGGCTGTTCGCTCTCGGCGGGGCCAGCTTCATCGCCATCTGGCACCAGGGACCGATCAGCGGTCTTGCCTTTTGGGGGCTCGTCGCTCTCTCGCCGGAGGTGCTGGTCTTCGTCTTCTTCATGATGTCCGACCCCCAGACCGCACCCAAGGCGCCCGGTGCCCGCGTGCGCTACGGTGCCGCAACAGCGGTGGTGGCGGCCATCCTCCTCGCCTTCCAGCCCACCGAGTTCGGCATCAAGCTGGCCATCCTGGCCAGCTTGACCGCTGCGTGCGCGGTCGTTCCGATCATCGAGCGACTTGCCGATCGACTCCACCGACGAAACCTCAGAGGCGTTGCCGCACAACCCCGGCCGGCTCGGCCGTGGTGGAAGTGGCAGGGTGCTCGCACCCCCGCCCTCGCCGCCGTGGTCATCATCGCCTTCGCCGCGACCGTCAACACCGTGGCCCTGGCCCACAACACCCAGGTCATCAACATCGAACGCGGCGTGACCGGATCCCACAACCCGCAATAGTCATCCCTGCCCTCCTCCCGATGCCGTTCCGGCGCTCGACGACACGAGCCTGACGTGACGAATCCACCAGCGCGTCGCCATCGCCAAGAACGCGGCGACCACCAAGCCACCGGCCAGGACGAGCCTCCCGATGACCCCGTCACTCAGGCCGGTGACCGCCGCAGACTCGATGTCCTGACGGCCGGTGTCCTGGTTTCCCTGACGGGTGTCGGTCCACGCCACCGCGGCTGCGTGATCGCTGCTGACCAGGCCGAGCCGGGAGCCGAGGTCGGTTCCCAAATAGGCCGGCCCGGTCCGCGGCCCGACCGTCGGGTCGAACGACCTTGATGACAGTCGCATCCTGGTGAACGACGCCCCCTGGTCGGTTGAGGTAGCCAGCTCGGCGCTCAGGCGTTGGCCGCCGGCGTCGGCCTTGTCCTCGAGGAACACGACGTCAACTCGGCCGTCGGGCGCGATCGTGACCTTTGGCAACTCCTTCCTCGTGCCGTCGACGCGCCGGCCGTCGACCCTGACCGGCGCGCTCCAAGAGGAGCCGTCATCGACCGACCGGCGCAGGTAGACGTCCGGGTTGCCATCGCGAGCATCGGACCAGGAGACATCCAGGCTGCGGCCAGGGCCGCCGGCAAGGGACGGGAAAGGCGGCTGGTAGACCAAGAAGCGCGCCGTGGGCAGCACGCCGGGGTCGACCACGACGCCGGAAGCGAAGCTACGCCCACCGTCACCCGATCGGGCGATCACCAGCGCCAGCGGTGAGTCCCAGACGGGCCCGGCAAGGTTTTCGAAGTCCCGAACATCGTTCTTGAAATCCTCGTAGAGCACAAACACCGAGCCGTCGGAACCGACCATCGGGCTCGCGGCGCCGACCCTCGGTCGGTTGGCGTCGCTCACCGGTATGGGCGGCGAGAATGTCCTGCCCCCGTCGGTGGAACGGACCAGCACCACCGGGGCCGGCGCGCCGACGAGACTCAGATAGCCGACCTCACTGCCCTGCAACCAGGTCAGGTACACGGTGCGGTCGGGGCCGACCGCCAACCGGGACTGGAAGACCAGGTGGTCGGCCACCCGCACCGGTGCGGACAGCGTCGCGCCGCCGTCCATGGAATGGGCCAGCCACAACGTCTGGGGGTCGTTACCCGTTCCTTCAAGGTTGACGTAGCTCACATACAACGTGCCGTCAGGGCCGAACGCAGCGTCGGGCGCATAGGGCCGGTCCCGGCCAGCGGGCAACGGCAGGGTGAGGTGCCGCCAGGTCCGACCGCCGTCCATGCTCGAGTTCAGCTCCGCGGAATAGCCGGGCCGGTCCACCCGGTCGACCACCACCAAATTCGCTGATCGAGTCGGGTTGCGCACCAACGTCGGAGAGTTGCGAGCGGTGACAAGCTGTCGCGAGTCGTTCGGGCTGACCACCACGTTGGAGCCGACTCGAACCTGCCCACCGCCGGGCCAGCCGGCGCTCAGCACGGCCGCAGCGCCGACAAGCAAAGCGGCCAGGACGACCAGGAACAGGCTGGCGCCCCTTCTGGCTCCTCCCGATGCTGGACCCACATGACCGGTCGGCGTCGCTCGGCGAAAGGAGCTCAAACGCATCCTTCTGTATCGTACGCGCGTCCGAGGTCAGGGAACCGGCTCGCTCCAGGTTGGCGCCCGGAAGCGTCACCGGAAGCCCGGGCCCGCCGGCGCTCGTCGGTACCCTGGGACGATGCCCACCCGCCGCCTCCCGGCTGCAGCGGGCGCAGACCTGTTCGAGCACGGTCTCGAGGAGCGACTCCGGGCCCGAGGCCCGCTGGCCAGCCGCCTACGGCCGACGAGCCTGGATGCCGTCGTCGGGCAGGACCATCTCCTCGGTCCTGACGGTGCCCTGCGAGCCCTGGTGGAGGCTCGCAGGCTCATCTCGGTGATCCTGTGGGGACCGGCTGGTACCGGCAAGACGACGATCGCCCGGTTGCTGGCGGATGCCGTAGGAGCAGCGTTCGAGTCCCTCAGCGCAGTGAGCGCCGGCGTCAAGGACGTCCGCGAGGCGGCGGAGCTGGCCCGCCGCCGGCTGGCGGAGAACGGCACCTCCACGGTCCTGCTGCTCGACGAGGTCCACCGGTTCAGCAGGTCCCAGCAGGACGCCCTGCTCCCGAGCGTCGAGGACGGCACCCTGACCTTGGTGGGGGCCACGACCGAAAACCCGTTCTTCGAGGTGAACGGGCCGCTGCTCAGCCGCTCCACCCTGTTCCGCCTCGAACCTCTCGACGTGCAAGCGTCGCGGACGCTCCTCGATCGGGGACTGGCAGCCGAGGGCGGGACCATCGACGAACAAGCGGCCGAGGCGATCGTCGGCTCGGTCGACGGGGACGGCCGCGCTCTGTTGACCACCCTGGAGGTAGCGCTGGCCATCGCCGGCAAGAGCCGGCATGTGACCCTGGGCAACGTGGAGCGCGCCAGGACAACCCGGGCGCTGACCTGGGGCCGCGACGATCACTACGACGTCATCAGCGCCTTCATCAAGAGCATTCGCGGCAGTGACCCCGACGCCGGGCTGCACTGGCTGGCACGGATGATCGTGGCGGGCGAGGACCCTCGTTTCATTGCACGCCGCCTCGTCGTCCTGGCCAGCGAGGACGTGGGCATGGCGGACCCGACCAGCCTCCTCGTTGCCAGCGCGGCGGCGCACGCCGTGGAGTACGTGGGTCTGCCCGAGGCCCAGCTCAACCTGGCGCAGGCGGTCGTGCACCTGGCCACCGCCCCCAAGTCCAACCGCAGCGCTCTCGGCATCTGGCAAGCTCTCGACGACGTGCGCTCGCGCCCGGCCGGTGCGGTGCCGCCCCACCTGCGCGACGCCCACTACCGCAGCGCAGAGCGCATCGGCCATGGGGTCGGCTACCGCTATCCCCACGATGACCCTCGTGGCTGGGTCGAGCAGGACTACCTTCCCGACCAGTTGGCCGGCACGCGCTACTACCAACCGTCCGGTCGCGGCCACGAGGCTGACGTCACCGATCGTCTGGGCCACCGGTACCCTCCACGATCATGACCATGTCTCCCGGCCCGGACCTCACCCGCAAGGTCAATCAACTCGACAACGACGTCGGGGCCATCTGCAACATGCTCAATGCGATCCTGACCACGCAGCAGCGCCACAGCAACCGCCTCGAGGAGATCGGCCAAGAGATCGGCCAGATCAGCGAGGCGACCACCGAGGTGAGCGGTGCCGTGACCGAGGTGAGCGGTGAGATCGCTGAGATCCACGACGACATCGGCGCTATCTCGACCGGGCAGGTGGCCCAGGCGGAGACGCTCGACAGGATCCTCGATCTGCTGACGGCGGGGGGGTGACCGGTGGGCTCGCCGCCGCCACCCGACGACGTGTACCGGCACCACCAAGCCGCTCCGCCACCAGCTCAGACCCTACCCACATGGCTTCCCTGACCGGCGGCGTGTAGCTGCCTGGGCTGCTGGCTTCCACATTCGGGCTCTGGCGCGTAGATTCGAGGTGTGAGCCGACGGGCGATCGAGGAGCTGGTTCGTGCCGGTCGCTTCGGACCTACCGTCCGGCTGCGAATCGATCTGCACGGGGTCTCGAGCTTCGGGCCGGGAACGCACCGGACCCTGATCCGCTGGGAGTGGATCGAGCGCGTCGTCGTGCACAATGACGGGGTGGTCATCACCTCGGCCAGGGGTGAGGTGGTCTTCCCGTCGGGCGTGTTCGGCCTCGACCCGCCGGCACTGGCCGAGCGACTCGAAGGGGCCGGATCGATCTTCCGACGAGCGGACATCCTCGACGAGCTGAGCAGGACCGAGACCGACCCGTGACCCGGCAGCGAGGCGGCGCAGCGCCGGCCTGGGACAGCGTGTCGCGCCATCGTCGCGCCGAGGTGGTGGCGGTGGACCGGCTCACCACGACGGGCACGGTGAGGATCACCCTGGCGGTGAGCGACGACCGTCCGTTTGCGTTCTCACCGGGCCACTGGGTCGGCATCGAGGAGGAGGTGCCCGGTCGGGGAACCCTGCGCAGTCCCTACTGCGTCTTCTCGCCTCCAGGCGAGAAGAGTCGCTTCGAGATCTTGGTGCGGGTGTTCCCCGAGGGTCCGCTGGCCCATCACCTGGCATCGCTTCGCCCTGGCGCCCCCGTCCGGTTTCGGGGACCGTCGGGGCGGTCGATGCTCCCCAAGGAGCCCGGGACCGATCTGGTGCTGGTGGCCACCGGTGTCGGCATCAGCCCGTTGCACTCGCTGTGCCTCGACCTCCTGGCTCACGACGACCACCGCCCGATCCGCCTGTACTGGGGGTTGCGCCTGAGCGACGACATCTGTCTGGTGGACGAGCTCGACCGCCTGGCAGCGTCACATCGGAACTTCACCTACCGGATCTCGCTGTCGGAGCCGCCGCCACGGTGGTCGCAGCTGCGGGGCCGGGTCACCGAATCCGTTCCCCCGCTTCTGAAGACCCTTGGGGGAAGCCGCTTCGTGCTCAGCGGCAACGGCGCCATGGTCGAGGAGATGGAGGTGGCGCTGAGCAGCCTCGGCGTCGACCGGACCCTCATCCACGGTGAGCGGTTCTTCAACATCCGCCACCGCCCGGACCCGGCGACGACCGAGGCCATCGTTGCCCGCTTCGTGGCCCGCGACCTCCGCTCCGAGCACATCAACCTGGCGGACCCGGCGCAGATGTTTCCGCTGCATCGCGACGTCCACGGTCGCGTCGTCGGACCACCATGACCGATCTCGAGTACCTCATAGATGGCGTTCCTGGCAGGCGACTTCCAGGCAGCCCGCGAGGCCGTCATCGCTACCGACCCGGGCTCCCAGCCCGGTTGTCCCGCTGAGAAGTGGCCACCGCTGTACATGACCATGCCATGACAACCTGCCCAGCTTCACCTGTGTCGGCAGAGCACGTGATGAACGTCGCCTGAGCGGCGGTCAGGGGGACATCTGACGGCGCCTGAAGCGGAGCTCTCCGACCGTGGACTTCAACGTCTGCTGGTCGAAGGGCAGAACACCGTCGGCCAGCTCGTCGATGATGTCCCTCGTAGCGGTCAGCGTACCGTCGAGTACCCGCGCAGCGGCCTTTTCGGAGAGTCCGACCGAGGCTGCGAACGCCAGCAGCCGGCGTCGTGACAAGCCCGTCGACGTGCCGCCCACGGGCAACGCGTACGAGCGGTCACCGTAAGGGAGCGTCGATGGCAGGTCGTAGGCCGGTGACACCCTCCATTCGCCGTTGGTGCCCAGAACTGAGATGTTCTTGGCGTGGACGTCGCCGTTACCGGTGATCCAGGCGAAGCACAGCTGGCGAAAGACATCCCGTACGGCGAGGGGCGCCGCTGCGCAGACGCGGCCGACCGACGCAACGACCGCTTCGGCCGTCACGTTGTACTTGTCGGCCGGCCAGCGGTCGAGGAGTTGGCATGCATCTTCGCAGGCCAGAGAAAGGCTCGTGCCCTCTCCCGCGGCCACGCGATCAAAGCGTCGTACGAGCAACCCGGGACGGTCATCGACATCCACGACGACCTCAGCGTCGGCGACGGGCATCCCCGCGGCCCGGGCCACGTGCATGAAGTACGCCTCGTTGGCGACGACGTGTGGGTACTCGGGCGGATCGAGTTTCAGGATGTAGCGGTCGCCAGCCTTGGCGAGCGGGAGTGAGATCACACGAGCTGAGACCTTGTCTTGGACCCCGGGAAGCGCGACTGGGTCGATGATGCCGGCGTCGGCGAGAAGGTCGGCGAATCGGACCTCGCTGAACGAGCTGTTGACGGTGACGAGTGCGTCGGCCGAGCCCGGCACTTCGCCCTCCGGGGTGACCTGGACGTCACCGACAGGGTCCCGTCCAACAGCGAGGAGGAGCGACAGTTCGTCGTCGGCCGATGTCTTGATGGCCCGTCTGAGATTGGACAGTCGCCGCCCCTCAGGCAGCAGACCAGCGAAATAGGGTGGCACAGCACCAGCCGGAGTGAGCTGAGGCTCCGACGACAGAGGGAGCGTGGTGGCGACCGGCACTCCGGTGTCGAGGTAGCTGGGGAGGTACAGGAACTCTGTCCCCGCCCGGGTACGCCGAAGCTGCGCTGCTCGGCGCCCTGCTTTGTACACGTCGGCGACGGCGGCGGTGCGAATCAGCTCCGGCTCGAGACTGCTCACCGGAGGCGCACCTGAATGTCGATCTCGAAACCCAGCACGTCAAGGACGTCGGTGACCTTGTCGAGGCGAACCGACGGTTTGTCATGTTCGAGCGACCGGATGAAGCGGACGGACACCCGAGCTAGCTCAGCCAGTTCCTCCTGGCTGAGCTTGAGGGCCCGACGCCGCTCCTCGACCTTCCCTCCCCATGTCGGGGCTACCTTGGTCATCGGCGGCGCTCCAATCGGCACGATCGTGCTGATTGGGAGCCTAGGGCGAATCAGCTCCTGGTGTCAAGCACTCATCGGCACGATCGTGCCTTTTAGCGCCCCGATACCGGGTCCAGGCCGTGTTTTCGCTTTGACCGGCAGGATCGTGCCGGGTTTCGGACCGCAACTCGGATAGGCGTTCAGGCATGGGCGCCAACTGTGGATCCCTGCTCGTGTGTCCGCCCAGGCCGCCAGCGCCGACGTGGCCAAGCCTTCGGGTGAGGGACCGTCACGTCTACAACTACACGGGATCACCGATGTCATCGTCGATGCCTTCGCCTACCGGAGCGTTGCGGCACCGTCATGCTGAACAGCCTCAACCTGGCCGGCCCTCGGGGTGCGAAAGGTGACAGGTAGGCTCGCCGGCCATGGCAGTGGGAACCGTGGCGGTTGCCACGACGAGCACCGTGGCCGTCGGCGTCACCGTGGTAGCCACCCTGGTGGTGGTCGCCCTGGTGACGGCGGCCGTCTCGGTCGTGCGGTCGGCACGAGCGCTGCGCCGGGCGGCCGAGGACCTCGCCCAGCGGACCACCATGCTGATCGACGACGTGGGGGCCACGGTGACGCGGGCCGGCGCCGAGCTCGAGCGGGTGGGAGATCTGGTCGGCTCCGCGGAGACGATCACCGAGACGGTGGGAGCCGCCTCCCGGTTGGCCTACGTCGCCCTGTCCAACCCCCTGATCAAGATCCTGGCGCTGGTTCGAGGCACGTCGAGAGCGTCCGAGCAGTTGCGGCGGTCCCGAGCCCGGTCCGACCGGCAGCGCCGCAACGACGCGGCGGCCGGGGCGAAGGTTCGTTCCCGCGCCGCAGCGCGAAGGTAGGAGCTCCATGTTCAAGCGGGCCAGGTGGCTGTCGATGGGTGCAGCCGTCGGTTTCGGAGGGTCCATCTGGGCACAGCGACGGGTCCGGCGCACAGTGGAGCGGTGCCTGCCCGAGCACCTGGGAGCGGACGTGGCACAGCGAGCGCGGTACCTGGCCGACGACGTGCTCGAAGCGCTCGACGAGGGCCGGGCGGCCATGCGCCAGCGCGAGGAGGAGCTGCGCCGCCAGCTGGGCGTGCACGGTCCGCCGGACGTCCTCGGGCGGCGGCTTCCGGCGGCGGAACGCGGTCCCCGCGGCCTGCGCTCAGCGCCGCCTTCGCCCATGATCGACCTGACCGAGGATGGCGACGTCCACGCCAGGACGCCCCCGCAGCGGCGCCGCCGCCCCCGGCGAGGCCGTCCGGGTGAGTAACATGGATGCGTTCATGAGCCTCTTCGCCCCGGTCGCCGCCGATCACGATGCGGGCCCGGTGACCGACGTGCCCCGGGAGGGGAGAGTCCTCGGTCTTGACCTCGGTTCACGACGGGTCGGCGTGGCCGCGTCCGACTCCGCTCAGGTGCTCGCCGTCGGAGTGGAGACCCTGCAGCTTACGGCCGACCTGCCTCAGGATCGGCTTTCCCTGGCCGCGTTGGCCATCGAGTACGAGGCGGTCGGCGTCATCATCGGTCTGCCGCTGTCGCTCGACGGCGGGGTGGGGCGAGCGGCGGTCGCCGCCCTGGTGGAGATCGATGCTCTGCGGTCCGTGCTCGGCCTACCGGTTGTCACCGTGGATGAGCGTCTCAGCACCGTGGCGGCCACCTCGGCGTTGCGCGCCGGGGGCCGCAAGGGTCGCCAGCAGCGGACCGTGGTCGACCGCACCGCAGCCACGGTGATCCTGCAGTCGTGGCTCGATGGGCGCCGCAGCCGTCCCGACGACGAGGCCGTCGGTGGCTGACTCCCGCCGTCCGGGGGGCGCCGAGGTGTACCCGTTGGTGGACTACCGCTCCGTCTCCGGCGACAACGGTGGGGCGCCCGCAGACGCCGACGGCCACGCGGACGACTACGTGGTGATCGACCCTGCCGCAGAGAGCGTGCAGGACCACTACCTCAACGCCGAGGACCTGGTGGCCGCCGGGTTGTTGGGGCCCGAGCATGACCCGGTGGTCCACGAGCAACAGGTGGCTCCTCCGCCGCGGCGCCGGCACCGGGTCCGCTCCACCATGCTCGGGGTATTCGGGATCGTAGTCCTGCTCATCGTCGTCGGGCTGTTCTACGTCCGCCACCAGATCAGCCCCGGAGGGAAGCCGGGACCCAAGGTGACGGTGGTGATCCCGCCGGGATCCTCCTCGGCGAAGATCGGGACCCTCCTGGCCAACGACGGGATCATCAAGGACGGGGGGCTATTCCCCTACTACGTCAAGATCAAGGGAGCCGGCGTGCTCCTGCCAGGGACCTACAAGCTGGCCAAGAACGAGAGCTACGGCTCGGTGGTCAACAGCCTCCAGGCCGGCCCACCGAAGGTGTACTCGCGCTTGACCATCCCCGAGGGCTACACGCTGGCCGACGTCGCTCAGCGGGTCGCCGCCGTGCCCGGCCTGCACCTCTCCGCCGCCAAGTTCCTGGCGGCGGCGAGCAACGGTACCGTCCGCTCGCCCTACGAGCCGCCGGGGGTCAACAACCTCGAGGGTCTGGTCTTCCCCGCCACCTACGACGTCGCCACGGGCATGTCCGAGGTGGATGTCTTGGAGAAGATGGTCGGAGCGTTCAACACGGAGGCCCAGCAGCTTGGCCTGATGGCTGATGCGGCCGCCCTGCACGCCACCCCCTACGACGTGATCAAGGTGGCTTCCATCGTCGAGCGGGAGGCCAAGCTCGACCCTGACCGGGGACCGGTGGCCAGCTCGATCTTCAATCGCCTGGGCAAGCAGATGACCCTCGGTGCCGACTCCACCCTGGTCTACGCCCTGCGCGCCGCAAACCCCACCATCAACATCACCTCGATCGACTACAACCAGACGAACCCGTTCAACACCCGGTTGAACAAGGGCCTGCCACCCACCCCGATCGCCAACCCCGGCCTTCCGTCGCTGCGCGCCGCCGCCAAGCCGCCGACCACCGACTACCTGTACTTCGTGGAGGTCAGCCCCAACGGGCGGCTGGGCTTCGCGTCGACCAACGCCGGCTTCCAGGGCTTGGAGAACCAGTGCAAGGCGGTCAAACTCTGCTGAGCGGGGATCCGTGGGCGCCCCCAACGGCGGCCACGGCAGTGCTGGGAGTGATCGGCGATCCGGTTCACCGTTCCCTCTCGCCGGTCCTGCACAACGCCGCGCTGGTGGAGATGGGGATGGACTGGGTGTACGTGGCGTTCCCGGTGGCGGCCGGCGACGGGCACCGCGTCATCGACGCTGCCCGGGTGCTGGGCGTCGTCGGGCTGTCGGTCACCATGCCCCACAAGCAGGCGGTGATCCCCGGGCTCGACCGGCTCAGCCCGACCGCCGGGCGCCTGGGAGCGGTCAACACGGTCATCGTGCGTCAGGGGACCATGGTCGGGGAGAACACCGACGGGCCGGGCCTCATCGACGCACTGCGCTCCGAGGAGGGCTGGGATCCGACCAACCGGCGCTGCGTGGTGCTCGGCACTGGAGGGGCCGCCCGCGCCGTCACCCTGTCCCTGGCCGAAGCGGGTGCCGGCGCCGTCATGGTGGTGGGCCGACGAGGAGATGCGGCGCAGGGCACTGCCTCGTTGGCCGGCCCCTGCGGCCGGGTCGCCTCGATCGACGAGGTGGGCGACGCCGACCTGGTGGTCAACGCCACCCCTGTGGGCATGGGCGGATCCCGAGACGGCACCCCGCTCCCCTTCGACCTCGCCCCCGGTCGGCTCGGCCCCGGCCAATTGGTCGTCGACCTGATCTACGCCCCAGCGGTGACCCCGCTGCTGGCCGCCGCCGAGGGCCGGGGGGCCCGGACGGCCAACGGCTTCGGGATGCTCCTGCACCAAGCGGGACGGCAGCTCGCCGCCTGGACGGGCCACACCCCGCCTCTGGAGGTGATGGCGGACGCCGGCCACGCTGAGCTGGACCGACGCGACTTGTGACGAAGAGGCGGACCGGGTCTTGGATCGGTCCCGGTCGCCCGCAAGCATCTCATGGCCCCGGGTCGTGGCCGCCTGGCTTGGCCTCCCATCGTGGTGCTCAACGAGCAAGCGACGTCCTACCTGCCGACCGGCCAAGCACGTCGCGGCTGCCCGCAAGACGATCGCCTTGCGGACACCTGGCCCGTCAGATCAGGCGATCCCCAGGAACACCACCAAGGCGCGGGACAGGGCCAGCATGTCGGTGTCAGACACGGTCCCGATGCGCTCTCCGAGCTTGGATCGTGGCATCGTTGTGAGCTTGTCGACCATCAGGCTGCTGGACTGGGCCGGACCGGTGTCGGCGTCAGGCCTCAGCGGGATCCGCAGCAGCGGGATCTCGGTGGGGTCCGTAGTGAGGGGGCAGATGGTGATCGAGTCGGTGGCATCGAAGCGGTCATCCTGCACGATCAGTACCGGACGCGGCTTGCCGGCGTAGTGCTTGCCCCCGGCTGCGGTCCACAGCTCGCCTCGCCTCACTC
>JALYZO010000146.1 GCA_030945745.1 Actinomycetota bacterium | reverse complement strand
GGCCACGACAGCGGGGACAAGGTCAGCGTCGGCGCCGTCGACGTCGAGTTGCTCCACACCCCGGGTCACACGCCGGGAAGCCAGTGCTTCCTGGTCGACGGGATGCTGGTGTCAGGTGACACCCTGTTCCTGCAGGGGTGTGGTCGCACCGATCTGCCCGGCAGTGACCCCGCAGCGATGTACCAGAGCCTCCGGGCGTTGGCATCGCTGCCCGACGATGTGGTCGTCTATCCGGGGCACCGCTACTCGCCGACGGCGTCGGAGCTGATGGCCTCGGTGCGGTCCACCAACATGGCGCTGCGCCCGAGCACCCAGGAGCAGTGGCTGGCCACGTTCGCCGGCTGAGCGGTCAGGCGTTCTGCCAGCGCCGCAGTTCGCGGCGGGCGATGCCGCTGCGGTGGACCTCGTCGGGGCCGTCGGCAAGGTGCAGAGCCCGGGCGCCGGCGTACATGCGGGGAAGCAGGGTGTCGGGCCCCACGCCAGCCGCACCATGGACCTGGATCGCCCGGTCGATGACCTCGGTGGCCACGTCGATGACGGCCACCTTGATGGCGGAGATCTCATTGTGGGCTGCCTGGGTGCCCTGCGTGTCCATCAGCCATGCCGTGTAGAGGGTGTACAGCCGGGCCTGGTCCAAGCCGATGCGGGCGTCGGCGATCCAGGTCTGGACGACGCCCTGCTCGGCAAGGGGCTTGCCGAACGCCACCCGGCTCAGCGCCCGGTTGCAGAGCAGCTCGAGCGCTCGCTCGGCCATGCCAACGGTGCGCATGCAGTGGTGGATGCGACCGGGTCCGAGGCGGGCCTGGGCGATCCCGAAACCGCCTCCCTCCTCGCCGAGCAGGTTGGCCACGGGGACCGCCACGTTGTCGTAGCGGATCTCGGCGTGCCCTTCCTGATCGGTGTAGCCGAACACCGTGAGGTTGCGCTTGATGTCGATCCCGGGGGTGTCGAGAGGGACCAGGATCATGGACTGCTGGCGATGCGGCGAGGCGTCGGGGTTCGTCCGGCCCATGACGATCGCCACCTGGCAGCGGCTGTCCATGGCCCCCGACGACCACCACTTGGTTCCGTTGATCACGTAGTGGTCGCCCTGCCGGGTGATGCTCGTGGCGATGTTGGTGGCGTCGGAGCTGGCCACGTCCGGCTCGGTCATGGAGAAGCAGGAGCGCATGTCCCCCTCGAGGAGGGGCTGCAGCCAGCGCTCCTTCTGCTCGTCGGTTCCGAACATGGTGAGGATCTCCATGTTCCCGGTGTCGGGGGCCGAGCAGTTGCAGGCCTCGGGAGCCAGAAAGGAACGGCCCATCACCTCGCAGAGGGTGGCGTAGTCGGTGTTCGACAGGCCATCGGTCCACGCCGTCTTGTGCGGCAGGAACAGGTTCCACAGGCCGAGAGACCTGGCCTCAGCCTTGAGGTCGGCCATGACCGGGGGGTGGAGGTGCGGATCGGCGCCGTCGCGTAGCTGGGCGGCGAACACCGCCTCGGCGGGGTAGACGGAGCGGTCCATGAACGCCAGGAGCTGGTCTCGCAGTTGCCCGGCCCGGGCGGAGAGCGCGAAGTCCATGGGCTCTTCCTAGCGCAGTCATCGGGGACGGGTGCGGCTCCGGCGGCGCAGGACCATCGTTTGCGTCAGCTGCGAATGCCCAGCTCGTCGAACCGACCGCGCATGCTCGCCTCGTCCCGTTCGAACATCCACGCCAACGATCGCACATCGTCGCTGCGGATGGTGATGACCCTCCCGTTGAAATCCCCACGCTTGACCTGGATCATGCTGATGTAGCGCCGCAGCAGATCCCGTTCCGGAGCCTGAAGGGCCTGGAGCTTGGACAGGTCGAACTTGACAGGCCTGGGATCGCCAGACCGCACCTCTCGCTGGCGCGGCTCGACCTCCGTCGAACCGTCCCGGGTTGACAGCCCGTTCCGGGGGAGCAGCTGGTCGACGGGGGCGCCGTAGAGGGCGGCCAACCGCTGAAGGCGCAGGACCGAGATGATGCGCTCTCCGCGTTCGTAGGCCCCGAGCACCGACGCCTTGAACTCGCGCAACGAGGTCTCCTCCACCGCCTGGAGCGAAA
Organism: Actinomycetota bacterium; assembly: GCA_030945745.1. Classification (GTDB taxonomy): domain Bacteria; phylum Actinomycetota; class Acidimicrobiia; order Acidimicrobiales; family Palsa-688; genus JALZAH01. The sequence goes on along the minus strand of JALYZO010000146.1, from coordinate 3,757 downwards.
GTCCCTGCTGGCGACGGATGTCACGGAGCCGTTCACCCACCTCGCGAGCGAATGCGGGGGTCATCTCCTCGGTGGTCATGGGTCCAGTCCTCATCCGATCCGGTGCTCAGTAACCACGAAGAGTAGCCGACCGGCTGTTCGTCAGGCACGCTCCGCATCCGAATCCGCAGGTCCGGGTCCGCGCAGGGCAACGAGATGATGGCCCCGGAGAGACACGGCATCGCCGGCGGCGAGCAGCGGTCCCGGCGTGGCCGCTGCGCCGTTGCTGATTGCGGCGAGCGTCACGGCATCGTCGGCGGTATCGACCACGGTGCTCCATGTCGCACCCCAACGAGGCGGCGGGAGCCGGAACTCGAGAGGCTGTTCCCAGGTGTTGAAGCACAGGTAGAACGAGTCGTCGACGATCGGTCGACCGTGACGATCGGGTTCGGGGATCGACGAGCCGTTGAACCAGACGGCCAAGGACTGGGCGTAGCCCACCCCCCAGTCGGCGTTCGTCATCTCACCGCCCTCGGGGCGGAACCAGCCGATGTCGGGGAGACGGCCTTCGACCGTCCCGGCGGTGCGCACCGGACCGCCCTGAAAGAACCGCCGCCGCCGGAACACCGGGTGCTTGGTGCGCAGCCGTACCACAGCCCGCGTCCAGGCCAGCAACTCGGTGTCGACGTCGGTCCAGTCGAACCACGAGATCTCGTTGTCCTGGCAGTAGGCATTGTTGTTGCCCTGCTGGGTCCGGCCAAACTCGTCTCCTCCGGCCAGCATGGGCACGCCCTGGGAGAGGAACAGGGTGGCGAGGAGGTTGCGCTGCTGGCGGGCTCGCAAGGCGTCGATGGCCGGGTCGTCGGTCGGCCCCTCGGCCCCGCAGTTCCAGGACCGGTTGTCGTTGGTCCCGTCCCGTCCCCCCTCGCCGTTGGCCTCGTTGTGCTTGTCGTTGTAGGACGTCAGGTCGGTCAGGGTGAACCCGTCGTGGCAGGTGACGAAGTTGATGCTGGCGAACGGCCGCCGGCCGGTTGCCTCGTAGAGGTCGCTCGAACCGGTCAGGCGCTCGGCCAGCTCACCGATGGAGGTGCCCGCGGCCCGCCAGTAGTCGCGCACCGAGTCGCGGTACTTGCCGTTCCATTCCGACCACAGGGGCGGGAAGTTGCCCACCTGGTAGCCACCGTCGCCCACGTCCCACGGCTCGGCGATGAGCTTGACCTGGCTGATGACGGGGTCCTGCTGGATGATGTCGAAGAAGGCGGACAGGCGATCCACCTCGTGGAACTGCCGGGCCAGGGTGGCGGCGAGGTCGAAGCGGAAGCCGTCGACGTGCATGTCGAGGACCCAGTACCGCAGGGAGTCCATCAGCAGCTGCAGCACGTGCGGGCTGCGCATGTTGAGGCTGTTGCCGGTCCCTGTGGTGTCGTTGTAGTAGCGGGGGTCGGCGTCGTTCAGCCGGTAGTAGCTCGGGTTGTCGATGCCCCGCATCGACAGGGTCGGGCCCAAATGGTTCCCTTCCGCGGTGTGGTTGTAGACCACATCGAGGATGACCTCGATGCCCGCCTCGTGGAGGGAGCGGACCATGGACTTGAACTCGGGGACCACCCGGTGCCCGGCGCGCGAGCCATAGCCGTTGTGGGGGGCCAGGTAGGCGACGGAGTTGTAGCCCCAGTAGTTGCGCAGGCTCAGCGCAGCCAGCCGGTGGTCGTGCACGAAGTGATGGACCGGCATCAGCTCCACGGCGGTGACGCCGAGCAGGACGAGGTGCTCGATGATCGCCGGGTGGGCCAGGCCGGCGTAGGTGCCGCGCAGCTCGGGGGGCACATCGGGATGACGAAGGGTCAGGCCGCGCACGTGGGCCTCGTAGATGACGGCATCGGGCCATGGCGTCTTCGGGTGGCGCTCCGAGCCCCAGTCGAACGCGGGGTCGATCACCAGGCCCCTGGGCATGGCCGACGCCGAGTCGGAGGTGTCGATGGCGCGGTCGTCGCCACCCAGGGGATACCCGTAGAGGGCCTGGCCCCAGTGCACCTCGCCGTCCACCGCCTTGGCGTAGGGGTCGAGGAGCAACTTGTCCGGGTTGGCCCGCAGGCCCTTCTCGGGGCGGGCCGGTCCGCTGACCCGCAGCCCGTAGCGCTGGCCGGGCTCCACACCCTCGAGGTACCCGTGCCAGCAGTAGGCGTCGACCTCGGGCAGGCGATGGCGCTCCTCGTTGCCGGCGTCGTCGAACAAGCAGACGTCCACCGCGTCTGCGACCTCGGAGAAGACGGCGAAGTTGGTGCCCATCCCGTCATAGGTGGCGCCGAGGGGAAAGGGATCGCCGGGGGGTACGGTGCGAGACATGGGTGGAGAAGCTACAGGGTGCCTCAGCCCCACCAGAAAGAGGCCGCGATTATGAAGTAGAGCCCGACGAGGGCCACGCCTTCCAGCCAGATGTACTCCCCGTCATAGATCACGGCCACCACGACCACCGCCGACACGGCCAACGCGGCCACCAGGAGCGGAGGAAAGACGAGCGTGAGCTTGCTGGGCCCGACCACAGCGGAGAGGAGCACCAGGACCGGGGTCAGCAGGAGGGCGACCTGCAGCGGGCTGTTTAGCGTCGTGGAGATGGCGAACTCCGGCTTGGCTCGCAGGGCAAAGCGAATGCCCACTGCGTGTTCAACGGCGTTGGAAGCGAGGGCCACCACGACCAGGCCGGTGAACGTCTGCGACAGGCCCAGGGAGTGGGTGGCCGGCGTCAGGGCGGCCACGAACCAGTCCGAGACGAACGCCGCCCCTGCGCTGCCGGCGGCCAACATGGCCAGGGACAGACCGAGCGGCCATGAGGCCAGGTCGTCCGACGGGCTGGTCACCGCTTCGCCGGAAGGACCGGGGGATACTGGGAGGCCGACGGTCACCGTCCGGTGGACGGCGGCGGACCGGCGGCGTAGGTAGAACGGGACGCTCGCCGCGTAGACGACCAGCAACACGATGGCGGTGACATCGGAGAGCTGGCCACTGTGGGAGGCCGCCGGCGTGTTCAGCTGATGGGCCAACGTGGGCACCAACAGGGCGGCGACGGCCAGCAGCAGCAGCGTGGCGTTGAGCCTCGGCTCCTCCGGGTCGAACTTCTGGGTTCCGTGGCGCAGGCCCCCGGCGATGAAGGCCATGCCGAGGACGAGCAGGACGTTGCCCAGCACCGAGCCGACCAGGGCGGCCTTGACCACCCCGGTGAGTCCGGCCCGAAGGGCGAAGATGCCCACGAACAGCTCGGGGAGGTTGCCCAGCGTGGACTGCACCAGGGCAGTGGGGCTGGGTCCGAGCTTCTCTCCCAGGGCCTCGATGGCCTGGCCGACCACCGCAGCCAGGGCACCCAGGGCCAGCCCGGAGAGGACGAAGCGAAGCACCTCGCCGCCGCCGCCGAACTGCGCCATGCCGGCGATGATGGTGAACACGAGGCCCGCGAGGGCGACGATCCGCTGGATGGGGGAGAGGGCGCTCAGCATGCGGGGGTCGGCTCCTGCCTGCTCCGGGCACTGCCTCGGAAGAACGTAGTCCCATCTCATCGGGATGTGGGGGGAGGTCCCCGACCATCCTTGCCCGCGCCGGGCGCACAACAAGGGCGGAACCAGTGCGGATCGATGCTCTGCTGTGCGATCACGTGCAGCCGCCCGGCGGCGACGGCAAGTTGTACGTGAGCGGCGCTCGCCGCCACCGCCACCCTGCCGGCGGGATCCGATCGGGCGTTCCCCTCTGCGTGACCTTCGAGACCGAGGTTGCCGCCTCCGGGGACGCC
>JALYZO010000144.1 GCA_030945745.1 Actinomycetota bacterium | reverse complement strand
CGACGGTGTTGCAGAACAGCTGGTGGTCATACTGGCGGTACACCCACGACGGGTCGATCAAGAGGGCCAGCAGGTCGGCGGCGACGTCATCGGGCCCACCCGGGGCGGCTGCGAGCGCGGCGGCCCCCGCCGCCGCCCGGTCGTCGAAGTCCGCGGGGCGCTGCAGCGGCCGGTGGTAGAGCGGGGCGTCGTCATGGAGCGTGGAGGCGGCCACGTCGGCCAGCACGTCGCCGTCCCAGTCGGTGAGGATCCGGAGGCGGCCACCGTCGGTGACCTGGCCGACGACGCTCGCCGTGACCTCCCAGCGCCGGCACACCGCCAGTACCCGGTCCAGATCGTCGGGGGTGACGATGGCCAGCATGCGCTCCTGGCTCTCACTGGTCATGATCTCCCAGGCCTCCATGCCCGGCTCACGTTGGTGGACGGCGGACACGTTGACGTCCATGCCCACCCCGCCCCGAGACGCCGTCTCGCTGGTGGCGCAGATGAGCCCGGCACCCCCCAGGTCCTGGATGCCGACCACCAGGTGGGCGTCCAACAGGTCGAGGCACGCCTCGATGAGCCGCTTCTCCTCATACGGGTCGCCCACCTGGACGTTGGGCCGCTTGGCCTCCTCGGCGGCGGCGTCGTCGCTGAAGCCGGCGGACGCCAACAGGCTCACCCCGCCGATCCCGTCCCGGCCGGTCGACGAACCCAGCAGCACGGCCAGATTGCCGACCCCGGTGGCCGCCCCGAGCACCAGACGGTCCTTGGGCAGGAGACCGCAGCACAGCACGTTGACGAGCGGGTTGCCGGCGTAGCAGTCGTCAAAGACCGTCTCCCCGCCGACTGTGGGCACCCCCACGGAGTTGCCATAGCCGGAGATCCCGGCCACCACACCGGAGGCGATCCACCGGGAGCGGGCGTCGCTGGTCGGCCCGAAGCGCAACGGGTCCATGATGGCGATGGGCCGGGCCCCCATGGTGAAGATGTCGCGCAGGATGCCGCCCACGCCGGTCGCCGCCCCCTGGTAGGGCTCGATGGCGGAGGGATGGTTGTGGCTCTCGATGCGCAGGGCGACGGCCAGGCCGCCGCCGGCGTCGATGACCCCGGCGTTCTCCCCCGGGCCGACCAGGACCCGCCTGCCTTCGGTGGGGAGGCGCCCCAGGTGGACCTTCGACGACTTGTAGGAGCAGTGCTCGCTCCACATCACCGCGTAGAGGGCCAGCTCCAGATGGTTCGGTTGGCGACCCAGGAGCCGCTCGATGGCCGCCGCCTCCGTGTCGGTCAGGCCCAGAGCACGGTGCAGGGAAGGGTCCACCGGGACGAAGCTAGCGGCAGGACGGTCCGCCAATCTCCCTCAGATGATCGAGGCGACGGGGACGGCGATTCCGGCCACAACGGCGGAGAAGATCACCTGATCGGGCCGGTACAGGACAGCGTCGCCGTAGCCGCCGGGGGCCGGCTCGGTGTGCACCTCGACCACGTCCGCGACCAGATCGACCAGCCAGGCCTCGGGGATGCCAGCCCGACCGTAGCCGGGAACCTTGACCTCCCGGTCCGTCGCGACGCTGGTGTCGGCCACCTCGATCACCAACAGCACATCGGCCGGCACCGGCAGTTGCATTCGGTACAAGTCGTCGCGCCACTCCAGCAGGGCAACATCGGGTTGCGGCTCGGAGCGCTCCGAGAGCCGTATCGGGTTCTGGACGCTCACCACGCAGCGATCCCCGACCTGCTGATGGAACAGGCGAGCCAGGGCATTGACCGTTGCCGCATGACGGGAACCGACCGGTGCCATCTCGATGATCTCCCCCTCCAGGAGCTCGACGTGGTCGTCCTCGGCCAGCACCCCGGCCGCCACCATCCGCCCGAAGTCGTCCACCGTCCAGGACTTGCGCTGCAGCGTGGTGCCCACAGCTACAAGACTACGCCCGAACAGGGTGAGCTGGCCGGTGGCACCGAGAGGTTCCGCAAGAGGGCACCGAACAGCACCCGGCCGTCGGTGCCGCCAACCAGGGCGTCGCAGGCCCTCTCGGGGTGGGGCATGAGCCCGACGACGTTGCCGGCCGCGTTGGTGATCCCGGCGATGTCGTCGACCGAGCCATTGGGGTTGTCGACGTAGCGCAACACGACGCGTTCCTCGGCTCGCAGCTCGTCGAGGGTGCGAGGGTCGCAGAGGTAGTTGCCCTCGAAGTGGTTGATGGGGATGTGCAGGCGCCGGCCGACGGCCACGCCGGCGGTGAGCACGGAGCGGTCGCTGGCCACCTCAAGCTCGACGGGAGCGCACACGAACGCCAGGCCGGCGTTGCGGCCCAACGCCCCGGGCAGGAGGTGGGCCTCGGTGAGCACCTGGAAGCCGTTGCAGATCCCGACGACCGGCCCCCCGTCGGCGGCGAAGGCCTCGATGGCGGCCATGATCGGCGAGAACCGGGCGATGGCGCCAGGACGCAGGTAGTCGCCGTGGGCAAACCCGCCGGGGAGGACGAGGGCGTCGACGTCGCCCACGCTGGTGCCGCCGTGCCACACGAGGCGCCCCTGACCACCCAGAGAGTCAACAGCGGCCACCACGTCGTGCTCACAGTTGGTGCCGGGGAACAGCACCACACCCACGGTGGCGGTCACGGCGCCCCCTCCAAGACGGTGACGCTGGCGTCCTCGATGACCGGGTTGGTCAGGAAGCGCCGGCACAGCTCGCCGGCTCGCTCGCCGGCGGCCGCCGGGGACGTGGCCTCGACCGTGAAGCGGAAGGCCTTGCCGGTGGCCATCCCGGAGACGTCATCGAAGCCGAGGGCGGGCAGCGCCCGGTCGATGGTGGCCCCCTGCGGGTCGGAGATGCCCTCCCGCAAGGTGACCTCCACGAACACGGCGAAGCGCATCAGTCCGCCTCCAGGCGGCCGAGGACGGGCCCGCCGGCGCCCGGCCAGTCGGCGAAGGGCAGGCCGCTGAGCTGTTCGTAGGCGGCGACGTAGCGGGCCCGGGTGGCGTCGACCACCTGGGCGGGAAGGCTCGGCGGCGGGGGGCGCTTGTCCCAGCCGGTGTCCTCCAGCCAGTCCCGCAGGGGCTGCTTGTCGAACGACGGGGGCGTCGTCCCCGGCTTCCACTCCTCGGCCGGCCAGAAGCGAGACGAGTCAGGGGTGAGGACCTCGTCGCAGATGGCCAGCCGGCCGTCGATGAGGCCCAGCTCGAACTTGGTGTCGGCAATGATGATTCCGCGCCGGGCGGCCAGGTGGGCACCCTTGGCGTAGGCCTCGAGAGAGATGCGCCGGGCCTCGGCGGCCAGATCCTCGCCGATCAGAGCCACGGCGGCATCGTAGGAGATGTTCTCGTCGTGGCCCTCGGTGGCTTTGGTGGAGGGCGTGAACACCGGCTCGGGGAGCTGCTCGGACTGGCGCAGCCCGGCAGGCAGATCCTGACCGTGCATCGTTGCGCTGTCGCGATACTCAGCCCAGGCGGAACCGGACAGGTAGCCGCGGACGATGCACTCGATGGGCAGCATCTCCGCCCGGCGGACGACCATCGTCCGCCCGGCCAGCTCCTCGCCGTCCTGGACCTCCGGCGGCGCTCCGAGCGACACCAGGTGGTTGGGGGCGACGCTCGCCAACTGGTCGAGCCAGAACGCGGTGATGGCGGTGAGCACCCGGCCCTTGTCTCCGATGGGCTCGGCCATCACCACGTCGAACGCGGAGATCCGGTCGGAGGTGACGATCACCAGGTGGTGGTCGTCCAGCTCGTAGATGTCACGGACCTTGCCTGACGCCACACGGTTGAGTCTCACGTCCGGGCCAGCCACTCGGCTCGGTGCTCGCCCAGGCGCTCGGCCAGGCTGGAGTCGTGGACGGCCAGGATCTCCACGGCCAGGATGGCGGCGTTGGCGGCCCCGTCGATGGCCACGGTGGCCACCGGCACACCTGTGGGCATCTGCACGGTGGCGTAGAGCGCGTCCACGCCACCGATGGCACCGCCCGAGAGCGGCACCCCGATCACCGGGAGGGTGGTCTGGCCGGCCACGGCGCCGGCCAGGTGGGCGGCCATGCCCGCACCGCAGATGATGATCCCGTAGCCCGACTCCCGGGCCGAGCGGGCAAACTCGGCGACGATGGCCGGCGTGCGGTGCGCGGACATCACGTGTTCGCTGACCTCCACACCGAACCCGGTCAGGGTCTCGACGGCGGGAGCCATCTTGGGCTGGTCGTTGACGGAGCCCATCAACACGGCGACCTTCACAGGCGAACCTCCTGGTTGACCACTCCCGGTTGGGGTGGGGAATGAGCGGCGGCGATGTCGCCGCGGAAGACCATGGCCGGCCACGAGATGGCGTCCACCGCCTGGTAGGCCCGCTGCCGGGCGGCGGAAAGGGAGTGGCCGGTCCCGGTGACACCGAGCACCCGACCGCCGGCGGTCACCAGGTCCCAGCCGGACGGACCGTACGCCACGCCTGCCGCGTAGACCGCCACCCCCGGGACGGCGGCCGCGACATCCATCCCGTCGATGGGGTCACCGGTGACGGGCGCCTGGGGGTAACCGCCGGCGGCGAGGACCACGCACACGGCGGCGTCATTGCCAAACTTCGGAGGATCGACCAGGTCCAGGCGCCCGGCAGCGGCGGCGGCCAGCACGGCGGCGACGTCGCCCTGCCAGCGGGGCAGCACCACCTGGGTCTCGGGATCACCGAAGCGCACGTTGAACTCCAGCACCCGGGGCCCGTTCGGGGTCACCATGATCCCGGCGTAGAGCACCCCCCGGTAGTCGATGCCCCGCCCACTCAGTGCCCGCAGGGTGGGGACCACCGCCCGGGCCATGACCTCGGCCACCATGTCGGGACCGACCCCGGGCACCGGCGAGTAAGCGCCCATCCCCCCGGTGTTGGGCCCCGTGTCGCCGTCCCCCAGGCGCTTGTGGTCCTGGGCGGGGGCCAGGGCCAGCGCCCGGGTGCCGTCGCAGATGGCCATGACCGACAGCTCCCGGCCGGACAGGCCCTCCTCGATGACCACCCGGCGACCGGCGGGGCCGAACGCCGCCCCGGACAGCTTGGCCTCGACGTCGGCGATGGCCTCGTCGATCGACCAGGTCACCAGCACGCCCTTGCCGGCGGCCAGACCGTCGGTCTTGATCACATAGGGGGTGGGAAGGGATCGCAGCAGCTCGACGGCCGGCTGGACCTCCTCGAAGGTGCCATAGGCCGCCGTGGGGACGCCGGCGGCGGCCAACAGGTCTTTCATCCACGCCTTGGACCCTTCCAGGCGGGCGCCGTCCGCCCCCGGGCCGAACACGGCTCGGCCCTGGGCCCGGAGCCGGTCGGCCAGGCCGTCGACCAGCGGCGCCTCCGGGCCGATCACGTACAGGTCGGCGTCGACCTCGGTGGCCGGAGCCGAGCTCAGCGAGATGCCGGGAGCGGTCATGGCCGGGTTGCCGGGGGCCACGATCACCTTGGCGGTCCGGGCCAGGGCCACGGCCAGAGCGTGCTCGCGACCGCCGGAGCCGACGACGCACACCCGCAGGCGCTCGTCTCGCAGGTGCGGCGTGACCACCGTTCAGACGTGCTGCGGGCCCGGCACGGAGAACCGGACGAACTGGTCGCGGCCCGGACCGACCCCGACGACGCCGATCGGCACCCCGGTCTGCTCGGCCAGGAAGGCCACGTAGGCCCGAGCCTCCTTGGGGAGCTCCTCACCGTCGGTGATCCCCGACGTGTCGGTCTGCCATCCGGGGAGCTCCTCGTAGACCGGCTTGGCCCGGTGCATCACCGACTGGTGATAGGGCATGTGCTCGTAGCGCACCCCATCGAGCTCGTAGGCCACACACACCTTCAAAGTCTCGAACGTGTCCAGGACGTCGAGCTTGGTGAGGGCCACCTCGGAGAGGGAGTTGAGGCGGGCGGCCTGGCGGATCATGACCGCGTCGAACCAACCCGTCCGCCGCCGTCGCCCGGTGTTGGTCCCGAACTCCTGCCCCCGGTCCACCAGCACGGCGGCGAGCTCGTCGGACAGCTCGGTGGGAAACGGTCCCGACCCCACCCGCGTCACGTAGGCCTTCGCGATGCCGATCACGTCGCTGATCTCCCGGGGCCCGACGCCGGCACCGACACAAGCCCCCCCGGCCACCGGGTTGGATGAGGTCACGAAGGGATAGGTGCCGTGGTCGAGGTCCAGGAACGTGGCCTGGGCCCCCTCCAACAGGACACGTTGACCGGCTTCCAGCGCGTGGTGGACAACACCCACCGCGTCACCGATCAGCGGCGCCAGGGCGGGCGCGTAGTCGTCGAGGTACCGCTCGGCGATCTCGTCGGCCGACAGGGGCAACCGGTTGTAGACCTTGGCCAGGATCTGGTTCTTCTCCTTGAGCACGACGTCGAGCTTCTCGCGAAAGATCTTCGGGTCCAGAAGGTCCTGGACCCGGATGCCGATCCTGGTCGCCTTGTCGGCGTACGCCGGGCCGATGCCCCGCTTGGTGGTGCCCAACTTGTTGCGACCGAGGAACCGCTCGTTGAGGCCGTCGAGCTCCTGGTGGTACGGCATGATCAGGTGGGCGGAGCCCGACACGCACAGGCGCGAGCAGTCGACGCCCGCCTCGGCGAGGGTCGCCATCTCGGCCAGCAGGACGCCGGGATCAACGACCACGCCGTTGCCGATGACCGGGGTGATGTGGGGGTAGAGGATCCCGCTGGGCAGGAGCTGGAGGGCGAAGGTGCGACCGTCCACCACGATGGTGTGCCCGGCGTTGTGCCCGCCTTGATAGCGGACGACGACCTGCATGTCGCGGGCCAGCAGATCGGTCAGTTTCCCCTTGCCCTCGTCACCCCACTGGGTTCCGACGACGACGGTGGCAGGCACGAGCGCTCCTCAGCAGGTCGCTGGTCAGCAGGTCGCTGGCGGACGCTTCAGCATAGCCGAGCACCCGGCGGCCCCCGCCGGAACCCGGGGTTGGCGCACCGTCGGCTCAGCGTCGGCCGCCGTACATCGAGGCGATGATGCGGAGCATGCTCACGTAGACGAGGACCAGCGCGGTCATCATGGCCAGGGCGGCCGACCACTCGGCGTCGGCCGGCAGGCCGGCGGCCTCGGCCTTGGCCACGTAGTCGAAGTCGTTGAACAGGTTGAGCACGGCGATGCCCAGGAACACGACGCCGAAGATCACGCCGAGCGGTCCGAAGCTGTTGAGCCCGGGGATGGACAGGCCGACGAGCGACAGCCCGGCGACGATCATGATGCCGAAGCCGCCCATCATGGCCATGGCCGTCATCCGAGGTGTGACCTTGACCAGGCCCGTGCGGTACAGGGCCAGGGCACCGACGAACACAGCTCCGGTGAACACGATGGCCACAGGGACGATGCCGTGCCCCAACGTGGCGTACTGGGCGGAGACGGCCCCCAGGCCCAGACCCTCCAGGACGGCGTAGGCCGGCGCGATCACCTTCGACCAGCGCACCTTGAAGTAGCTGACGATGATCAGGCCGAACGCAGCGATCAGGCATCCGAAGGCCAGGCCCACGGGCACGGCCACGTAGCCGACGACACCGGTGAGGACGGTGATGACGGTGAGCGTCAGCAGCTTGTCGTAGGCCCGCTTGGCCTGGAACGGCTCGGTGGGCGGGGCCCACTGCGGGCCGGACCCGCCGCCGCCGTAGCCCTTGGTGTCGTAGCCGGGTGGTGGGCCACCCGGTCCGCCCGGGGCCAGGATGGTCCCCTGGCCGAACGGGCTGCCGGCGGGCGCGCCCCAGCCGGAGGGCGGCGGGCGGTCGGTGGGAGCCTTGTCCGGGGCACCGCCGAACACGGAGACGCCGCCGCCGGGGGCGCCGTATTCCTTGCCGATGTGACGAAACGCCTTCTGGGTCATTGTGCTCACGAACCAAGTCTGCCCGATCGGTGCGACAAGCACACTCCGGGGGACCTGAGAAGCTGCGAAGAGCGCGCCCGGCGCCTGATCCGCAGCGGTGGAGCGCCAGCCCTGAGGTGAGCATTGCCGGCACCCAGGTGGTCGTCAAGGGCCAGGTGGTGCAGACCGATCCACCGAATTTGTCCCTCCGCTAGCTCAGGGTCAGGCTGTCCCCGTCGCCGGCCTCGGCCACCGTGACCACCGACCCGTCGCCGTAGCGACCGTCGAGCAGGGCCATGGCCAACGGGTCACTGATCGAGCGCTGGATGAGCCGCTTGAGGGGCCGGGCGCCGTAGGCCGGGTCGTAGCCACGCCGGGCCAGCCAGCGCCGGGCCTCGTCGGTCACCGAAAGCGTCAGGCGGCGCTGGGCCAGGCGGGACTCCAGGCTCTCGAGTTGGATGTCGACCACGGCGGCCAGATCCTCCTCGGTGAGCTCGGTGAACGTGACGATCTCGTCCACCCGGTTCAAGAACTCGGGCCGGAACGCCTCGGCCAGGTCCCCCGCATGGTTCGACGTCATGATCAGCACGGCGTTGGTGAAGTTCACGGTCCGGCCCTGGCCGTCGGTCAGGCGACCGTCGTCGAGGACCTGGAGAAGGACGTTGAACACATCGGGGTGGGCCTTCTCGATCTCGTCCAGCAGGACCACGGCGTAGGGGCGGCGGCGGACCGCCTCGGTGAGCTGACCGCCCTCGTCGTAGCCGACATAGCCCGGGGGGGCGCCGACCAGACGAGCCACCGAGTGCTTCTCCATGTACTCCGACATGTCGATGCGCACCATCGACTTGGGGTCGTCGAAGAGGAAGTCGGCGAGGGTCCGGGCCAGCTCCGTCTTGCCCACGCCGGTCGGTCCCAGGAACAGGAAGCTGCCGATCGGGCGGTCCGGGTCGGACAGGCCGCTGCGGGACCGGCGGATGGCGTTGGCCACGGCGGTGACCGCCTGGTCCTGGCCGACGACGCGGTGGTGGAGGACCTCCTCCATGCGCACCAACTTGGCCACCTCGCCCTCCAGCAGCCGGGTCACGGGCACACCCGTCCACTTGGAGATGACCTCGGCGACGTCTTCGGCGTCCACCTGCTGCTTGAGCATCTTGCCGTCGACCTGCAGCCCGGTCAGGTGGGCGGTGGCCTCGGTCAGGCGCCGCTCCAGGTCCGGCAGGTCGCCGTAGGTGATCTCCGCCGCCTTGGCCAGGTCTCCTTCCCTGGTGAAGCGCTCAGCGTCGGCCTTGCGGTCCTCGATCTCCTCGCGGATCTGCGAGATGTGCTCGGAGGCGCCCTTCTCGTTCTGCCAGTGAGCTTCCAGCCCACTCAGCTGCTCGTGGAGGTCGGCGAGCTCGGCGTCGAGCTTGGACAGGCGGGCCAGCGACGCCGGGTCGGTCTCCTTGTCGAGCGCCAGGTGCTCGATGTCGAGTTGGCGGATGCGCCGGCTGACCACGTCGATCTCGGTGGGCACCGAGTCTATCTCGATGCGCAGGCGGCTGGCCGCTTCGTCGATGAGGTCGATGGCCTTGTCGGGGAGGAACCGCCCGGTCACGTAGCGGTCGGAGAGGACGGCGGCGGCCACCAGGGCGGCATCTTGGATCTCCACCTTGTGGTGGACCTGGTAGCGCTCCTTGAGACCCCGGAGGATGGCGATGGATGCCTCTACGGACGGCTCGCCTACGAACACCTGCTGGAAGCGCCGCTCCAGGGCGGCATCCTTCTCGATGTGCTTTCGGTACTCGTCGAGGGTGGTGGCGCCCACCAGGCGCAGCTCGCCGCGGGCCAGCATGGGCTTGATCATGTTCCCGGCGTCCATGGCCCCCTCGGCCGCCCCGGCCCCGACGATGGTGTGCAGCTCGTCGATGAAGGTGATGACCTCCCCGTTGGAGTCGATGATCTCCTTGAGGACCGCCTTCAGCCGCTCCTCGAACTCGCCGCGGTACTTCGAGCCGGCGACCATGGAGCTGAGGTCGAGGGCCACCACCCGCTTGCCCTTGAGGCTCTCGGGGATGTCGCCGTCGACGATGCGCTGGGCCAGGCCCTCGACGATGGCCGTCTTGCCCACCCCCGGCTCGCCGATGAGCACCGGGTTGTTCTTGGTGCGCCGGGACAGGACCTGGATGACCCGGCGGATCTCCTCGTCGCGTCCGATGACGGGGTCCAACTTTGCGGACCGGGCGTCGGCGGTCAGGTCCCGGCCATACTTCTCCAGCGCCTGGTACTGCTCCTCGGGGTTGGTGCTGGTCACCCGGTGGCTGCCGCGGACCTCGACCAGGGCGGCCCGCAGGTCCTCGATGGGCACGCCGATGCGCTCCGCCAGGGCCAGCAACAGGTGCTCGACCGACAGGTAGTCGTCGGCCATCCCCTCCCGCTCGGAGTCGGCCCGTGCCATGACGTCGCGCAGGTCCCGGTCGAGCTGGGGATCGCTGCCCCCGTAGCTGTGGGACCGGCGAGCCAGCGCTTCCTCGGTGCGGTTTCGCAGCGTGAGGGGGGCCACGCCGACACGCTGCAGGACCGGCAGGGTGACGGTGCCCTCCTGGCCCAGCATGGCGGCCAGGAGGTGGTCGGGGGTGACCTCGGGGTTGTTGCGGGCGCGGGCCGCGTCCATGGCGGAGCGCACGGCCTCGGTTGTCTTGGCGGTCCATCGGTTCGGGTCAAGAGCCACGTCGATCTGCCTTCCTCATGGGCCGGGCACCCATCGGGCCGGCGAGTTCTTCACCGGGACGAGGTCCCGGCGATACTGCCGATGCACCCGCTCGACGGCCAGACGTGCCTCCGTCCGGGCAGCGTCGAGCTCGGCGGTGAGACGCTCGACCCGCGCCTCGAGCTCCATGACGCGCCGCACGCCCTCCAAGTTGAGCCCGGCGTTGGTCAGATCCTGGATGCGCCGGAGAAGGGCGATGTCGTGTTCGCTGTAACGCCGGCTCCCGCCGCCGGTGCGGGCGGGGTCGACCAGGCCCTTGCGCTCGTAGATGCGCAGGGTCTGGGGATGGACCCCGGCCAGCTCGGCGGCGACGGAGATCACGTAGACCGCCCGGCTGCGGCGGAGGTCGCTCATGGGGCGCTCCGGTCTGTCAGGTTGGCCCGCAGCGACGGTCCGTCGAGGACGTCGCCAAGCGCTTCGACCGCTTGGCGTTGCTCCTCGCTGAGCGTGGAGGGCACCGCCACCTCCACGGTGACGAACAGGTCGCCCACCCCCGAGGCGACAGGAACGCCGTGGCTGCGGACCCGAAACGTCCTCCCCGAGCGCGTGCCCGCCGGGACCTTGAGGCGGACCGGCCGGTCCAGGGTGGGCACGGTGATGGTGGTCCCCAGCGCCGCTTCGGGGTAGCTGACGGCGACGTTGAGGATCAGGTCCTTGTTCCCCCGGCGGCCGAATCGCTGATCTGGCGCCGTGTGGACGACGACGAAGAGGTCCCCGGGGGGTCCACCATTGCGGCCGGCGCCGCCGCGCGACTTGACCCGGATGCGCTGGCCGTCGGTCACTCCGGCGGGGATGCGGACCTTGACCTGGCGGGCCCGGTGCTCGGTGCCCGCGCCCTGGCAGGTCGGGCACGGCTGCTCGACCCGGAAGCCGGTGCCGCCGCACGCCTGGCAGGGCTGGGAGAAGGAGAACAGGCCCTGGTTGTCGTTGATGACGCCGCGACCCGAGCAGTTGGGGCACACGACGGGCGCCGTCCCCGGCCTGGCACCCGTGCCCCCACACGTGTGGCAGGCGACGTCGCTGGTGACGTTGACCGTGGTGGTCACGCCGCCGACGGCGTCGTCAAAGCTCAGGTGCAGGCTGGCGTCGAGGTCCTGGCCGCGCTGGGGTCCGGCGGGACGGGCCTGGGTCCGCCCGGGGCGACCGCCGCCGCGACCGAAGATGTTGCCGAGCAGGTCGCCCAGGTCGTCGACCCGGAAGCTCCCCGGGCCACCGGGCCCCGGGCCGCCGGCGCCGGCGAAGGGGTTGGCGGCCGGGCCCATGCGGCGGACCTCGTCGTACTCCTTGCGGCGATCGGCATCGCCCAGAACGTCGTAGGCCGCGGAGACGTCCTTGAACTGGTCCTCCGCACCCGGGTTGGCGTCGGGGTGGTACTGCTTGGCCAGCTTCCGGTACGCCTTGCCGATCTCCTTCTCGGAGGCCTGATCCGACACCCCGAGAACCTTGTAGTAGTCCTTCTCGAACCACTCACGCTGGGGTGCCATGTCGCCTCACCCCCGCACTTTGACCATGGCCGGACGCAGCACCCTGCCCTTCCACCAGTAGCCGACCCGCATCACCTCGGCCACCTCCTGGACCCCGTCGCCCGGCTCGTGAGCCACGGCGTCATGCACGTTGGGGTCGAACGGCCCCCCGTCGGGGTCGATGCGGTCCAGGCCCTCGCGGGCCAACGTGTCGATCAGCGCGGTGCGGACCTGGGTGAGGTCCTCACCGGCGCCATGGGAGTGCGCCAGGTCGGCCGTGTCGAGCACGGGCAGGAGCTTCTCCACCAGGGACTCGGCGGCCCGCTCGGCCTGGTCGGCGCGCTGCTTGGCCATGCGCTTCTTGTAGTTCTCGAAGTCGGCCTGCAACCGGCGCAGGGCGTCGAGGTAGCTGTCCCGCTCGGCGTGAGCCACGATCAGCTCGTCGAGGTCCTCGCTCACATCGACGTCTGCGGCATCGACGTCTGCGGCATCGACGTCTGCGGCCGCCTCCCCACCCGCGGTGGCCACCTCGGCCTCCGCTTCGACGGTTTCCTCGTCGCGGCCCGGCACTGCGGCTTCGGGGTCGTTGACGCCATCGGGGCCCGGCAGGCGATTGCCCACCGGGCCGTCCGATGCGGCGGTCATGACTTCTTTTCCTCGTCCACGATCTCGGCGTCGACGACCTCGTCGTCGTTCGGTGCGCCGGCACCGTGCGTGCCGCCGGTGCCGCCCGATGCCGAGGCCCCGCTGTCGCCCGCTGGCGCCGCCTGCTCGTAGAGCTGCTTGCCCAGCTCCTGGACCCCGACGGCCAGCGTCTCGGTCTTGGACTTGATGGTCTCGAGCTCGCTGCCCCCGAGGGCTTCCTTGAGCGCGGTCAGGTCGGCCTCGACCTTGTCCTTGGTCTCCCCGGTCAGCGACGACGCCTGATCCTTGAGCATCTTCTCGGTCTGGTACACGAGGCTGTCGGCCTGGTTGCGGACATCGGCCTCCTCGCGGCGGGCCTTGTCGTCCGCGGCGTGCGATTCGGCGTCACGGACCATGCGGTTGATCTCGTCGGAGTTGAGCGAGGACTGGCCGGTTATGGTCATCGACTGCTCCTTGCTGGTGGCCCGGTCCTTGGCGGACACGTGCACGATGCCGTTGGCGTCGATGTCGAAGGTCACCTCGATCTGGGGCACGCCCCGGGGGGCCGGAGGCAGGTCGACCAGTTGGAACTTGCCGAGCGTCTTGTTGTACATCGACATCTCGCGCTCACCTTGGAGCACGTGGATCTCGACGGACGGCTGGCCGTCCTCGGCGGTGGTGAAGACCTCCGAGCGCCGGGTGGGGATGGTCGTGTTCCGCTCGATGAGCTTGGTCATCACCCCACCCTTGGTCTCGATGCCGAGCGACAGCGGGGTCACGTCGAGGAGCAGCACGTCCTTGACCTCGCCCTTGAGGACGCCGGCCTGGATGGCGGCACCGATGGCCACCACCTCGTCGGGGTTGACCCCCTTGTGGGGCTCGCTGCCCGTCATCGACTGCACCAGGTCCTGGATGGCCGGCATGCGCGTCGAACCGCCGACCATGACCACATGGTCGATCTTGTCGGTGGTCAGGCCAGCGTCGGCGATGGCCTGCTCGAAAGGGCCCTTGCAGGCGTCGACCAGGTCGGCCACCAGCTCTTGGAACTTGGAGCGCGTCAGCTTGAGGTCCAGGTGCTTGGGCCCGTCGCTGGTGGCGGTGATGAACGGCAGGTTGATGGTGGTCTCGGCCACCGACGACAGCTCGATCTTGGCCTTCTCGGCCGCTTCCTTCAGGCGCTGGACGGCCATCTTGTCGGCGCCCAGGTCCACGCCCTCGGTGTTCTTGAACGAGGTGACCAACCAGTCGATGACGCGCTGGTCCCAGTCGTCACCGCCGAGGTGGGTGTTGCCGCTGGTCGACTTGACCTGGAAGATGCCCTCGGAGATCTCCAGGACGGAGACGTCGAAGGTCCCACCGCCGAGGTCGAAGACGAGGACCGTCTGCTCCTCCTCCTTGTCCAGCCCGTAGGCCAGGGCGGCCGCCGTGGGCTCGTTGATGATGCGCAGCACTTCGAGGCCGGCGATCTGGCCAGCTTCCTTGGTCGCCGTCCGCTGAGCGTCGTCGAAGTAGGCGGGTACGGTGATGACGGCCTGGGTGACGGTGTCGCCCAGGTAGCTCTCGGCGTCCCGCTTCAGCTTCTGGAGGATGCGGGCAGAGATCTCCTGGGGGTTGTACTTCTTTCCGTCGATGTCGACGTTCCAGGAGTTCTCCCCCATGTGGCGCTTGACCGACCGGATGGTGCGGTCCGGGTTGGTGATCGACTGCCTCTTGGCCACCTCGCCGACCAGGACCTCGTCCGACTTGGAGAAGCCGACGACCGAGGGGGTCGTCCGGGCGCCCTCGGCGTTGGGGATGACGGCGGGTTCCCCCGCCTCCAAAACGCTGACCACCGAGTTGGTGGTACCAAGATCAATACCGACGGCCTTGGGCATGAGAAGCCCTCCATTCTTGCTCTGGGTGGGCGCCGCGGTTCCTCAGCGCCACTCGTCTACAACGGTGAACGACGAACACCCTAACAAACTTGAGTGTTATTTACTCAAGAAATCTTCTCCGATACGCACTCGCCGTAAGCCGTCCGCCGTTGGGCGGCGCATACCGTTGCTCGACCGACGCTCTGTCGCCGGCGCCGGGGTTTGCTGCAGGTTTGCCGCGCGAGACGGCGCCCTCACCCCGTCCAAGGGGTGCCGACCAACGGCCTACGCTTCTCGCGGTGCCCCCGGTGCCGACGCTCCGCCAACGCCATGACGAGCTGGTCGCCGACCGGTCAGTCACCGGTACCGCATGGTGCGTCGGCTATGCCCGAGCCAGCGACGCTTGGCTGGCCGAGCTGTTCAGCGAGGTGTGCGGCGTCGACGACCGGGACGTGGCCCTGCTGGCGGTCGGCGGGTACGGCGTCGGCGAGCTGGCGCCCGGCAGCGACCTCGACCTGTTGCTCGTCCACGACCGCAAGCGCATCGGCGACGTCGCCGACGGCCTGTGGTACCCGATCTGGGACGAGGGAGTGGACCTCGACCACAGCGTGCGCAACCCCAAGGAGCTCCGCGCCGCCCTCGACAGCGACCTGAAGGTGGCCCTCGGGCTGCTCACCGCCCGGCCCATCGCCGGCGACAGCGCCTTGGCCGCCAAGGTCATTGCCTCGGCCATGGACCTGTGGCGGCGCCGAGCCCGCAAGTGGCTCCCCCAGGTGGCTGAGTTGGCCCGCCAGCGCCACCAGACGCACGGCGACGTGGGGTTCCTCCTCGAGCCGGACCTCAAGGAGGGCCGAGGTGGGATCCGGGACCTGCGCCTGCTCGACGCAGCCGCCGCGGTGAGCCCGGTCTTGGCAGGCGTGGCCCAGGATCTGTCCCTGAGGGAGGCCGCCGACGTCCTGGCCGCCGCCCGGGTGGAGCTGCAGCGCTCCACCGGGCGACCCAGCAACACCCTGCTGCTCCAGGACCAAGACGTCGTCGCTGCCGCCCTGGGCAGGTCCGACGCCGACGCGCTGATGGCGGAGGTGGCCCACGCGGCGCGGACCCCGGCGTGGGCCAGCGACGACGGCTGGCGACGGGTCGGCTCGTGGCTGCGGGGGCCGCGTGGCCGCGGCGGCTCCGGGGACAAGCCCCTCGAGCC
>JALYZO010000225.1 GCA_030945745.1 Actinomycetota bacterium | reverse complement strand
GCCGGATTCTCCGCTGCTGGTCCCGCTTCAGCGGATCAAGGCCGGGCCGTCGAGGATTGTTTCGCCGATACAACCGGCGGAGGTCATCAAGGCCTTTGCGGTCCAGCCGTGCCTGTCGGACCTGCTCGCGTCGCACGAGGATCAGGACTGACACCATCGGCACCACGACGATGGCGGCCAATACCAGGACTCGCACGCCTCCATCTTGGCGCCAACTCCCTCGACGGTCGGCGGGAGGCCCGGCGCTGGCGGGCCCAGCGTGGAAGGTGGACACTGGCCAGCCTGGACCTCTCCGCCGGACGGTGAGCCTAGGTCGGTCGGTCCGTGCCGTGCGACGGATCCTCGATCTGAGAGGGGCGCCTCAGCCAACCCTGGCGGCGGGACCAGGAGGGCGAGGCGCCCCTGTGGGTACATCATGCGCTCGATCGGTCGCTACCTACGGTCACCGGGCCCGCACTCCGGCGCGACAGAGATGAGGGGGCCCCAGCCCGTCCGCCGACCGGGTTCGTTATCGGGCGCCTCGGCCGCCTGCCTTCGCCGGTTACTTCGCGCCTGCTCGGAGGCGATCGAGCGTTCCTCGCGGTCTGTCGCGCACTGTTCGCAGCCGACGGGAAAGGGTTCGCGAGGGCGCCCTGATCGACACATGAAGGGCGCTCGCTGACGGCCGATCCGGCGAGTTCTGGGACGCGCGGTAGGGGTGTTGCCCGACACGCAGCATGGAGACGCAGCGGCGCGATGGGTGGAGACGGATCGGCCAGCTCTCCGCCATCCATTCTCCGGCAGTGCTCAACGGCGTCAAGGGCCTCCGCTGCGCTCCGGTCCTGGTGGACGGCCTGCGGCCGCCCTTGACTCCGTCTCCGCGCCGCAGGAATTTGCGGTGAGGAGAGCAATGGACATCTCCGCCGATCGTGACGCCGCTGTCACCATCTCACTCGGCGCTCAACATAGGGGGCGCCTCAGTGGGTCGTCGAAGCGGAATCAATCGTCCAATGGGTCACCGCCTGGTGGATCGCCACCAAACCCGTCATCGTCGCGTAGCCGGCAACGATGAGGGGACAGGGGGTCATGCCCCGAGCGGCTGCGAATATGGGATGGCCCAGGCCGAGTCAACCCCGGCGCTGCAGCGCCGGCTGAGGCAGGCGGTGAAGATCAGGGAGTGGGCGGCCCGGATGCGATCGGTGGTCGGGTCATGCAGCGAGCCCGTGCGTCCGAAGTCGATCTGGCACTCATCGCCGGGACGACCGTCCGCGAAGCGCACCGTCGGCCCCGTCCCCGCTGATGCCCACAGACCTCCAGGGCGTAGCGGTGCAGGGTCCGCTCGGGCACGACCACGCCGCGGCGGGTGACAGGTCGTGGCACTTCACCACGGTCAGGCCCTCCTTCAGCCGCGTCTTGATCTGGTCGTGGTGGGCCACCAGCAGCCGCACGCCTGTCCGTGACCATCAGAGCGGTGGTGGCGGACGGCTTCGACGACCGAGCCGATCAGCTCGTCGCTGAGCTGTTCCTCCCCGCCGTCGCGGCGCACTCCCTGGGTATCGGCGGCCTCCACGTAGCGCCGCACGGTCTTGCGATCGACCCTGGACAGCCGCTCGATCCCCCGCAGGGTCTCGCCTCGCAGCCACAGTCGAAGCACCTCTCGAACACTGGAACCTCCCGATACGCCATCACCGCCTCCTGGTCCGCTCTCCGACGGCGGCGAGTCCATCGGGAGCGGAATCGGCGCTGGGGGATGGCCCAGGTGGTCCCATTACTGGCTCAGGCTGGTCCCGTGAGGCTGGCGGGGCGACACAAAGGACGGCGAAGAACGTGGCCGGGAAGGCTGCGGCGGCAATCAAGAGAGTTCAACCGTGATCTAAAGCCAGCAGGATGGGCTTTTCGAACCGGGCTGTTCGGCGGAACGACCAGCAGGCACGTGGAGGAAGCCGTTCACTCGCTGGAACCGCTTGCCGATTTGAGCATCCGTCGTCAGCCCGGCATCTGGCGACAGCAACCGCAGGCCGGACAGGACGCCGACTTTGCGACGCGGGCCCTCGCCATCGACTCTAACCCCACGTCTACTGTAGGTCGTCTACACGTAGGGCAGAGGAGCTCCGCCGATGGGACACGACCTCGAGGGGGACATAGCTCATCCGAGAGCACTAATTGCTCCCTGCCTGCTGTTGCTGCTGGCCGAGGCGCCCGGGCATGGCTACGGGATCATGGAACGCCTGAGGCCGCTTGGCTTCGACTGGGGTGGCCCTGGTCCGATCTATCGTGAGCTTCGAGCCTTGGAGAGTACGGGCATGGTTGCCTCAGCATGGTCAGCGCCGCGCGCCGGGCCCGTACCGAGGGTGTACGAAATCACCAGCGAGGGCCGGGGCGCTCTTGACCGTTGCGCTGGCAGAGTTGTCGACCTTGCGGTCCTCCTTAACCAGTTTCAGAGCCGGCACCGCTCCCTCTGACGGCTCCTCTCGCCGCGTGCCGACGGGCGCACTGGCATCCGAGAGACACCGTTGCGTTGAGGCTGGCCGGGCTGTACGCGACAACAGTCGGCATGAATGGGTCCGGCCATGATCGGTGCGAAGAGTGCAACGGGATCAGGCGAGGCTGGAGGAGGTTGAGCGCCGCGCTGATTGAGCACGCGCAGGAGGCCGTAGCGGCATCGAGGTCAGAGACGGTGGGCGGCCTTCGGGTTGCCCCCGAATAGTCGCCTGATTCAAGTCACCACGGTCCGCGTGGAAAGGGTGGCCTTCGCGCCGCGCTTCTGACCTGCTGCGCAGCCGCTCACTTCGCCGACGTCCTCGTTACCGCTGCGACTCAGGCTTTTTGGCGGGTGGCGACTTACCCGTGCTCGGCGCCCCCGCTGCTGTGCCGTCGGCCGTCTTCTCCCGCTTGCGTGCGGCCAGTCCGAGAAGGATGACGCCGACGGCGGCGAGGAGGACGCTCACCACGATGAGGGCCCACGGGGGGCTGCTGGAGGTGGAACTCTTGACGACGAAGACCTTGTCGACGGCGCCGGTGAGGCCCAGCTGGTCGATCTGCTTGTCGGCGGCGGCGCTTCCCGCTCCGGGGGTGAGGAGCTCGATACCTCCGACTCTCGCCACCGCGGCGGCGGCGACGGCGGCGTCGACCGGCCGTGACTCGTCGGCCACGTAGGCGACGTTCACAGGCAGGCCGCGACTCTTGATCTCGTTGTTGACCGCCACCGACGTCGCAGCAACGTCGGCGCCGCCGAGCCGCTTGGCGCCGGGGAGCTTGGCCATCGTGGCGTCGCTGACTGCGTCGGGTCCGCCGATCACGTAGGTGGTCTGGATCGCCATGGTGTTGAACGTGTCAGCAGTGGCCGCTGGGACGCCGTCCTTGTCGACATAGAGGACGGGCAGGCGAAGGCTGGCCGCGAAGGCCAGCCCGGCCAGCGACTCTCTACTGGCCGCGTTGACGGCGACCGCGCCGGCGAACGCCGGCAGCGCCTTGGCCTTGTCCTGGTCGGTGCGCACGTCGAGGGCTCCGGCCACGGCCTTACCGATGTCGGCCGGGGTGGCGCCGGTCAGCCGGGTGACGCTGGTGCGGTTGGCGGTAGAAGTGGGGATCGTTGTCGTCGTCGGTGCCGCCGCCGTGGTCGGAGGCGTGCTCGCCGGCATCGTGCTCGACGGGGAGCTGGACGGCGCTGTCGTCGGCGGAGCCGTCGTGGCCGGCGTGGTGGTGGGAACCGTCGAGGCCGGCGCGGAGATGTTGGTGATCACGCCTGCGGCCTTGATGCTGTCGACGAGCTTGTCGGGGATGGCCTTCTGGTCACCGATGACGAACAGCCCGGTCGGGCTGAGCCGCTTGATCTCGTCCTTCTGGGCCTTGGACAGGCTGGTGCCGTCGGTGACGAGCAGGGGTGACGAGTTGGCCCGGGCCAGTACCGCTCCGGCCCACGCCCCGGCCCCGTCGTTCTTGTTGACGACCACCAGCTTGGAGGTGAACGAGGAGCCGATGCGCTCGGCGCCGCCCGGATAGGCGAGCTGGGAGGCAGCCACGGACTCGTTGGCCGGGCTGGCCTTGGGAAGCTGGGTCACCTCGGCGGGGCCCGACTGGCCCAGCTGCAGGGTGGCCAACATGATGTCGCTGGTGTCGTTGTCGACGTTGCCGTATCGGGAGTCGCCCCAGGCGAACAGCACGGAGTCGGTGCCCAGCGGAGCCACTGCCGGGCCCCACCAGATGTAGGTGCCGATACGGCCGACCAAGCCCTCGTCGAGGTTGATGGAACGGTCGGACACCCGGCGGTTGGCGGTGAACGTGGCGCCGCCGTCGCTCGACGAGGCGTAGTAGATGTCACCGTTGCCGGCGGGCTTGGGGACGATGCCGCTGGGGTAGGTAGCCCGGGTGTCCAGCCAGGTCACGTCGACCCGGCCATTGGGGGCGACGGCCACCTTGGCGCCCAGCTGGCGCACACCCGTGCCCTTGGGATCGTCGTTGACCCGCAGCGGCGGCGACCAGCTCGCTCCCCCGTCGGTGGAGTGCTGGATGATCGTGTCGAGGTCACCGAAGTTGAAGCCTTCGTAGACGACGTAGAGCGCGCCGCTCTTGGGATCGACCGCCATCCGGGGGTATCCGCTGCTGCCGGTGGGCGCCGGGGCCGTGGTGGGAGCGGGGCCGACGTCGCCGACGGAGGTGCGGGCGAAGGTCACGCCGCCGTCGGTGGACTTGGCCACCACGATCGGGTGCGGCGCGGTCGAGGGGTCGTCGCGGTTGCGCCAGGCGATGTAGAGGGCGCCGTCGGGGCCGACCACCGGCGGGGCGATCTCCCGGACGTGCTCGTCGGGACCCTGGGCGTCGACGGGCGCGGACCACGTCTTGCCGCCGTCGTCGGAGCTGGACACGACTGCGTGCCGATCGCCGGCGCCGCCCGACGCTCCCATGCCCGGGGGGTTCACCACGTACCAGCCGACGGCGTAGACCTTGTCGCCCTGGGGCCGGGGCTGTACGGCGACACCGGGGCGGATGATGAAGGGCCAGGTGTTGCTGCCGCCCTGGATGGCGACGACGCCTGTGTCCCAGGTCTTGCCCCCGTCCCCGGAGTGGTTGACGATGACCGAGTCGCCCTCGCCGCCCACCTTGTCGGCGCCACTCTCGGGACGTTGCTGGATGCCTCGGTGGGAGGCGAAGGTCGTGTAGACGTTCTGGCCCGTGCCGAACACGACGCTCTGGTTGTAGTGCGCGTAGCCGCCCGAGTCGAAGGTCCGACACGGCGGGTCGGCGAATCCACTGGGAACGGTGAGGTGCCCGTCCTTCCAGGTCCTGCCGGCGTCGTAGGTGACGTGAAAGTCGCACTGGCCGGCCAGGAAGTCCTCGTCGATCATGACGATGTGGCGGGGATCGGCGGGGTCGACGGCCAGGCCGGGGATGTCCCGGCCGCGCAGGGGGTCGGTGCTGGTGCCGAACTTCGTGTTGTCCACCACCCGGCCGGGCACGCTCGCCCCCTGGGCGGGGATCCCGGTGAGGAGAAGCAGACTACTAAGCCCGAGGCCGAGGGCCGCCTTCGCCAACAGGTCGCTCCCAGGCATGCGTCTTCTCCTCCGTTGGGGGTGCTGCAGCGCGCAGATCAGCCTAACCGTAGGCTACCGGTGCCTGTCCGCTGCCCTATTCCCTTGGGGCGAAGCAGGGAGCCGAAACCGAAGAACCGCGGTCGGTCGGGCTGGGTAGTCGTACCCGCCAGAGAGGTCTCGGTCCGCTCCGGTACCGAGCCGCAAGGGGCTGCTGACAAAGCCATCGCCCGATGGCGGGCTGCTCACCTGTGGCCGCCACCGCATCGATCACCGCGGTGGTACCGCGCAACCCCCGTCCACGCCACCAGGCCCAGGAACACCCCACCTCCCCGGGGAAGAGGAACAGACCCCCAGGAAGATCGACCACTCCAGCCGGGGGGGGGCAGGTAAGCCCACGAGCGCAGGTCCTCGGACGAGCCCCGCCGATCGCGCTTTCCCAATGAGGGCAACGCCGTGGGGAGATGGCGAAGCTGGCCATCGGCGGACATCTTCCGACACTGAGTCCGGCGGGACTCCAAAAGGGTAGGTGGACGACGCCTTGACTATCGCCCCATGCCCTGCGCTGAGCATCGCCGGGCCGACCTGGGAGGTTCTGCGGCGGTCCTCATCGGCTAGGCCCATCGGCCGTCGTGCAGGCGGTGGTCCTGCGCCGGAACATCAGCGGGCTATTGGCGGCGACCAACCCCGCACCCGGGCTGGGGCCGCCGGCTTGGGCGTAGTCAGCTCGTCGTGCTCGTACACCGAAGCAGCCCGGAAAGCTCACTCTTGCTCAAGGGTGCTCGTGTCACCTCGGTATGACTTCGGCCACGTCCCGTCGCGACCTGTCCCGTCCCCGCTCCTCGCTGGGAGCATCGACGGAGCCCGGCCGGCCTTCAGTGTTCCGTTCGCAGAGTCGACCGCTGTCCGGAGGTGAGGGGCAGAGGGCGGCGACGGCCTAGGTTTCGCAGGCCGCCAAGATTGAGCGGGAAGCCTCCGAAGAGGTTGTGCTCGTCGGCGTTCCGGGTCCTGAGCCTCATATTTCGGGATGCCCTTGGCCGGCGTCGGGTGATGACGCTCTCTTGAGCAACAGCTCTACGTGGAGCCATCGCTGAACGTCCATTGGAGCGCAGGCCGCGGACTATCGGGCGACGGTTGTCGTCGTCACCTGGGTGGAGGTCGAGCCAGGCTGGCGCCCTCCGGTCGCAGTACCGGATCCGGACCCGCTCCCCACACTCGCCTGCGGCGGCGTCCCGAGGCTGGCCGACAGGAACTCGGTCTGGTTGTTGCGTCCTGCAGGCCAGAAGATGGGTTGGTCGACACCGGGCGTCCGAAACGCACGAATCTTGGCCTGGGTCTCCACCGACAGGAGATAGTCCTGGAACGCCGTCGCCCCCTTCTCGTTGAGGCCCGGGACCTTGTCCGGATTGACGACGATGGTGACCATGATTCTCTGCAGCGCAG
>JALYZO010000093.1 GCA_030945745.1 Actinomycetota bacterium | reverse complement strand
TCGGTCACGGCCTGGGTCCGTGCTCAGTTGTCGTCACGGTGGGCGCCATCGGGGGAGAAGGCCGGGACGCACACGGCCAGATAGCGGGCTCCGGCCGGGTCCGGGGTCGAGTAGCGCACCCACTCGCCGGCGGGCGCGTGCACGGCTTGGCCCGCCTGCACGACCAGGGCCTCGCTCTCCCGGGACTCGACCACCACCTGGCCCTCGAGCACCAGCGTGTATTCGTCGAACCGGGGAGTCTGGCCCGGCTCGATCCACCCGCCCGGGCTCTCCATCACCGCCAGCGAGACCCCATCGGTGCCTGTGTTCACCCGTCCGACGAACTCGACAATGGTCTTGGGCGGCTCGCCCACGGCGGGGACGACGGTCGGTGTGGGGATGAGGCGGGCCATGCGTGAACCCTAGTGGTAGCTGATCTGTCGCCCTGGTTGCCAACCCGAGGCGACGGCGCTCGACGGCAGCGCCACTGGCCGACGTTACTGTTCATGACATGCGGGACGCGATGGATCCGCCGCGTCTCAACGTGGTGTGCGTCATGCACGGCGGCTTCCCCATTCCCCAGTGGCTCTCACAGATCGCCCCGAGCGGGCGGATCTACCTCACCCTCAACGATCCCCAGAACCACACCTACGCCGACGTCCCTTCCGGTTGCATCCTCACCACCAACCGGCAGCCTCTCGGTTTCGCTCAGAACGTGAACGCCGCGCTGAAGAAGGTTTTCGACGAGGACCGTTGTTCGCTCGCCTGCGTGGTGAACTTCGATCTCGAGATGGAACCCGACTCGCTGGGCACGCTCGTCTCGGTCATTACCGCTGACGACCGGCTCGGTGCCGTCGCCGCCCGCCTGTGTGCGAGGGATGGTTCTCCGGTCTTCAGCGCAGGAACCCGCCCGACCCCCCTGCGGGAGTTCCTCCGCGCTGCGGGTCTGCGCTCGGGACCCTTGTTCGACCTGCAGCGCGCCGTCATCCGCCGCACCAGGGGATGGACGGCGCGCAACGCTGTCCCCGAGGAAGGGGCGCGCGTCCTGGGGAGGAGCGAGTACATCCCCTGGACGTGCCTGGTCGTGCGGAGGGCGGCCTGGTCGGCCGTGGGGCGTCTCGATGAGCGCTTCCCCATGTACGGCGAGGACATCGACTGGTCGTTCCGCTGTCATGAGTCGGACTGGTTGCTCGGCTTGGCCGACTGCGGCCGGGTGGTGCACTTCGAGCGGGCCACCCGCAGCCCGAGAACCGATGTGCTCTACGAGTACAGCCATCTCGAGCTGCACCGGAAGTGGGGCTGGGACGCCACTCTGAGGTGGCACCGACGAGGCCTCGAAGTCCGCCGCCGATGGCCCCTCGAGGCGCTGACTCCGACGCTGGATTGGGCGCTCCTCACCAGCCTCGAGCACGCCCGCTCAGGAGACTGAGGCCACTTCACACGAGCGGCCAGGGGTACGCCCGTCCCGAGCGGGGCTCGGGGAACAGCGGTCGCCGGACCAGGGCGGCGGCCCGGGTCGTCAGGGCGTCGACTTCCTCCTCGTCGATGAGCCCGGCCAGGGCCGCCGGAGGGTCGGTGGCCAGGCGCGCGATCGCCTCCATGCGCTCGGCGGGCACGGGCTGGCCGGCGAAGTCCCAGATGACGGTTCGGAGTCGATGGTCGGGAGCCAGGCACAGCCCGTGGTCGATGCCCCACAGCCGCCCGTCGGTACCCACGAGGCAGTGCCCGCTCTTGCGATCGCCGTTGTTGAGAAGCAGGTCGAGGGCGCACAGGGCCTTGAGCCCATCGTGGTGTTCGGGCCGCTCGAGCAGGGTGAAGTAGTGCTCGGAGAAGTCTGCTTCCACGAAACGCTGGAGCGACCCGGGTCCGT
The DNA here is from genome assembly GCA_030945745.1 of Actinomycetota bacterium. Classification (GTDB taxonomy): domain Bacteria; phylum Actinomycetota; class Acidimicrobiia; order Acidimicrobiales; family Palsa-688; genus JALZAH01. The sequence continues at coordinate 602 of JALYZO010000093.1, read as the reverse complement.
AGGGGCCGTCCCGGGCGATCGTCTCCGGCACGAGCCCCCAGCCGAGCGCTTCGGAGACGGCCCAAGCGGCGATCTCCCGGCGGTAGAGCCCCGACGGGTAGTCCCAGAGAGGGCGCTCGCCCCGAAGCGGCTTGTACACCGCGGTGCCGGTGACCCCGTCGAGGCACAGGCCGACCAAAAACGTGCCGTTGGAGCTCCACGGCAGCCGACCCTTGACTTCGATCTCGCCGGCACCGAGCAGCGTCAGCTGGTCTGGCGATGCCCGTTCAGCCGGATGCACATGTGTCCTTCGGGGTTCATGGGTTGGCCACACAACGGGCATGGCGGTCGGCCTGCCTCCACCACCTCGGCACCGCGTTGGGCCAGGGCGGCGATCTGGGCGCGGGTGGCGGTGATGCGAACGCGGGCGGCGTCGACGCTTCCCAGGGCTACCTCCACACCACCGTCCTCGTCGCTCACCTGGTCGACCAGCTCGTCGGCCACCAGCACGATCCGGTCGGCATCCTCGTCGTAGGAGACCCCGAGGGACCCGACCACCCATTCGGCCACGACCGGCTCGACCAGGTCCATCTCGGTGGGTAGGTCGTCGGGGGTGGGCAGGT
>JALYZO010000086.1 GCA_030945745.1 Actinomycetota bacterium | reverse complement strand
GTGCTGGGACGCGTCGCATTTCTCTGCGTGCCGGGCCGCGCCGATCGTCTACGGCATCATCGACGTCGTGTCCCGCAAATGGGTGGCCAGTCTGCTGTGCTCCGAGGCGACATCGTCCCAGGTCAAGGTGCTGTTCTTGGCCGCCCTGGACGCCGAGGGACTGCTCGATGCCTTGGAGTGGCGTCTCGATCATCCCGAAGACGTCGATCTCGACGACGACAGCGCACCGGTGCTGTTGGCGGTGTCGGACAACGGCCCCGAGATGCGCTCGGGCGAGACCCGGGCGTTCATGGCGCTGCTCAGCATCGGCCAGCACTTCGGACGTCCTTACACGCCGAGCGACCAGGCCTGGATCGAAACGTTGTGGGGACATGTCAAAGCCGAGAACCCGCACCTGCTCAGCGTCGACGACCCGGCGGTCCTCGCTGCCGAGCTCGAACGGGTGCGCCTTGGATATAACACCGTTCGTCTTTCTCAGGGGGTGCCGTCGGTGTGGCGTGACGTGGCGTAGAGCCGTCGTGTAGCCGGGGGCGTCCGGCTTCTCCGGGGGTGTGGTGGTCGTGGTGTCACAGGGCGCTGATAGTCCTGTGTCGTTGCTGACCGGCCGGTGATGGGAGATGGCATGCGGGCGTTCATGGTGAAGCTGCCTTCGGGAGTCCGCTACTGGACGGTGGTCGACGATGCGCTGCTCGTCGTCGCCGACGCCGACGCTTATCTGCGTCACCTCCGCCTCGGCCGTGACGCCGCGGAGCTGACGACCAAGTCCTATGCGGGCGCAATAGCGCTGTTCTTCGGTTGGTGCGAGCAGCGCGACCTGCACTGGCACGGCGGGGTCGAGCACATCGGTTTGTTCATGGTCTGGCTGCGCCACTCCGCCGCTCGGACATCGGGGTCGGGCGGCGGTGAGGGGGTCTGCGACGTGCTGGCCGGGCCGGGCAGCCGCCCGGTCCGATCGGCCCGCCGGGTCAACGTCGTGCTGACCGCGGTGCGCGGGCTCGTCACCCACGCCGTCGCCTCCGGTGTCGCGCCGGCCGGGCTGGTGCCGTTGCTCTACGAGGTGGCGGACGAGGCCGACCTGCCCGAGCAAGCACGCCAGGAAGACGGCCGCATCCCCTGGCGGCTGCGCGCCCGCCACCGCCTGCATGAGCCCGACCCGTCGGTCAACCGGGCGTCGGATGACGACATCGTGGCCCTGTTGCGGGCGTGCCGATCGGCTCGGGACCGGCTCATCGTGTTGCTCATGGCGAGGGCCGGGCTTCGCCGGGGCGAGGTGTGCGGCCTGCGGCGAAGCGACGTCCATCTGGCGGCCGACTCCCGGGCTCTGCGCTGCGAGGTGGACGGTCCCCACCTGCACGTGGCCCGCCGCGACAACCCGAACCAGGCATGGGCGAAGTCGCGCCGGGAGCGGGTCGTCCCACTCGACGCTCTGGCGGTGAGGGCCTTCGATACCTACGAGCTCGAGCGCCTGGCCCACCCTGAGGCGTCGGCGAGCGACTTCTTGGTGGTGAACCTGTTCCGCGAGCCGCTCGGCGCCCCGGTGCGCCCCGACGCCATCAACGAGCTGCTGCGGGCGGCTTCACGCCGTGCCGGCCTGGAGGTGACGGTGGCACCACACCAGCTGCGCCACGCCTTCGGGAGCAACCTTGCCGATGCCGGCGGGGCCCTCGACGTGATCGCAGATCTGCTCGGGCACCGCTCGATGACCTCCTCGCAGGGCTACCTGCACCCCGACCCCGCCCGGCTGCGCCGGGCTGTCGAGGCTGTTCGAACGCCTCGGGCGCCCGAGGGGGTGGAACGATGAGCACCGCATCGTCCACGGCGCCGCTCACCTCCGCGTTGGGCCGCCGGCCATACAGCGCTGGGAACGACGATCAGGCGACGATGATCATGGCGCTGACCGACAAGACGTTCCTTGTCGAGATGGGCTGGGACCCCGGCCGGCTCCTCCTGTGCCCGCCGGAGGGGCATCGCCTTGTGGTCCGCCCAGTCTGCCGAGTGGAGGGATGCTCGACGACGGCCACCAACGGGCGGCGGATCTGTTTTTCCTGCCAGCGTCGCCTGGCCGTCGCCGGGTTGGCCGACGACCAGGTGGAGCTGCTGGACCCGCCGGCGAGGTCGAGCCGAGCACCAGCGTCGTGCCTGGTGGCCGGATGTGCTCGTGAGCGGGTCTCGGGCCCTGCGGGGCTGTGCGGACCCCACCGCGACCAGCGCAGGTCACTTGGTATCGGGCTCGAAGCGTTCGTGGCCCGCCCCGACGTGGTGGGCCACGCCGCCACCGGGGCATGTCTGGTGTCGGCCTGTCCCCGCCAGCGCCGCCATCGGAGCGGCTGCTACTGCGAGGCGCACCAGCTTCGACTGCGAGCGGCCCGCCGGGACGCCCCGGGGCTCGACGAGCAACGCTGGCGGCGGAGCGAACCGGCCGTCGGTCTTGGGGGCCAGGTGAGCCTGCGCGGCCTCGAGCCTTTGGTCGTGGCCCAGGTCCTCTTCGGGCTCGCCCAGCGCTGCCTTGCCGAGCGGGTCCAGACCAAAGAGGCCGACCTGCGAGCCGTGGTCGACGACCTACGCCGCCAGCAGGTGCGCTCCATCGACGCCTACGTGGTCCCCGAGCGGCGGAACCTCGGCTTTGTTGGGCTCGCCAACTCCCTCGCTGCCCACGCCCGCCGGGCGCTCGCCACCCCCGAGAGCGAAGTGCGCCGCGACCACTGGGACCTACAGGTCTTCGGGCACACCGGCACGCTCTCCTTCGCTGCCATCAGCCAACCCTGGTTGCGCGAGGTGGCCAAGGCATGGGCGGCCGACGACCTGCCGAGGCGCCGGATCCGCGCCGGGCGGCGCACCAGCGGCGGGCTCGCCGTGCGTCACCACATCGGCTGCGTGGCGATGCTGTCGGAATCGCTGCGCCTCCGGCCCGACCGCGGTGAGCATCCCGGCCCGCTCGGCCGGGCCGACATGGAGGCGTTCTTGAACCGCCTCGCCTACCTCGTCTCCACCGGGCGAATCAGCGCCGATGCCCGCATCCGTGCCACCCGTGAGGTCCGGGCCATGCTGAGCAGGACTCGGGCCATGGGACTCACCCGCCCGGCGCGGATCGCCGCCGGGCTGGGCGAGGACTTCGCCATCCATCGAAGCGACGTCCCCGACAAGCCGGAATCGGCCAACCCTGGTCGGGACCTACCGGCCGAGGTCCTCTCCCAGCTGTGCGCTCACCTCGACGAGATCGCCTCGCCCGAGACGCGAACCGGCATTGAGCTCGCCATCGATACCGGGCGGCGCCCCGAAGAGATCTGCGATCTCGCCTTCGACTGCCTGGCCCGTGACGACGACGGGCTCGCGGTACTCGTCTTCGACAACCACAAGGCGAACCGGCTCGGCCGACGCCTGCCCATCCCCGAGGCCACCGCTCAGGTGATCGTGGCCCAACAAGCACGGGTCGCCGCCAGGTTCGGCGCCACCCCGACCGGCGAGCTGAAGCTGCTGCCCACCGACCGGCGCAACCCCGACGGACGACACGCCATCACCGCCTTCAGCCTGGCGTTCGCGCATCGCGAGTGGGTCGCCCGGCTGCCTGCCCTTCACACCGCGGAGGGAACGGCCTTCGACCGGCACCGTGTCGTGCTCTACGCCTACCGCCACAGCTACGCCCAGCGCCACGCGGATGCCGGTGTCCCCATCGACGTGCTGCGCGAGCTGATGGACCATCGCAAGCTCGACACCACCAAAGGCTACTACCGCGTGGGGGAGCCCCGCCGGCGCGAGGCCGTCGAGCGGGTCGCCGCCCTCGCCTTCGACCGCCACGGCAACCGTGTCTGGCGCCAGGCGCGGGCTCTGCTCGACTCCGAACACACTCGCCTCGCCCTGGGCGAGGTGGCTGTGCCCTACGGGGTCTGCACCGAGCCGTCCAACGTCAAGGCCGGTGGCGGTGCCTGCCCGTTCCGCTTTCGCTGCGCCGGCTGTGACCACTTCCGCACCGACATCTCCTACCTGCCCGATCTGCACGCCTACCTCGACGACCTGTTGCGCAACCGGGAGCGTCTACTCGCTGCGACCGAAATCGACGAATGGGCGCGCACCGAAGCCATGCCCTCCGAGGAGGAAATCGGGCGCGTCCGGACCCTTATCGCCCGCGTCACCGCCGGCCTCGACGACCTCAGCACCGAGGAGCGTGCCGGCATCGACTCAGCCGTCGAGGTCCTCCGGCGTCACCGTGCCGTCGCCCTCGCCATGCCACAAATGCGCCGGGTCCCCGTCGACCTGCGTCCCCGGAGACACCCGTGAGCATTGACGGGCCCGGACGCACCACCGCCATGGCCGAAGGCCGGCGAGCCGCCGCTGACCGTCACCGCCAGCGGGTCCTCGCCGCCATCGCAGCCGCGAGCACCGACCCCGAACCCACCACCGTCAGCGGGCTCGCCCGGCGCGCCGGAGTCGACCGGACCTTCTTCTACCGCCACCGTGACCTGCTCGAGCAGGTGCACGCTCTCGCCGCCCAGCCATCCAGCGCCAGCGCCGCTGCAACGGTGAGCCGTGCATCGTTGCAGGCCGACCTCCACGCTGCCCAGAGCCGCTGCGCCCGCTTCGCTGCTCGAGTGCAACAGCTCGAACGTCGACTGTCGGAGCTCATGGGCGAGCAGACATGGCAGACCTCCGGGCTCGGCGCCCCCGACGACATCGACCAACTCCACCAGCGGATCACCTCCCTCGACGCCGAGCTGGCCGATCTTCGAATACAGCTCGGCGAGCGCACCGAAGAGCTCAACGCCGCCCGGCTCGCCAACCGGGAGCTCATGACTCGCCTCAACGTCCAGCGGACGGCCGGCTGACTCCCCGGCACGTGCACCACAGCTGTTGCACACGTCCTCCATGCCATCGCACGTCTCCTACCAGGAACAATGCCGTGACCTCACTCCTCGCGCACCCGGTCACCCCAAGAGAATCGGCTCCACGGACAGCTCGACGACCGCACACCGGCCGAGGTCGAGGCCGCCTACCACCG
>JALYZO010000062.1 GCA_030945745.1 Actinomycetota bacterium | reverse complement strand
GCCCGCGACGTCGGCTCACCCCGAAAGGCCCGGGCGTTGAGCTTGCCCACCTGACAGGCGATGGCCTCGTTCAGCTCGGCCCGGGAGTAGAAGCTGCGGTTGCGAAGCGGGGCCAGCACCCAGCGCTCCACCGCCATCACCCCCGACTCCGCGGCGGCCTTGTCGCGAGGTTTGCCCGGCCTGGCCGGCAACACGACCGTCTGATAGTGGGCGGCCAGCTCGGCATAGGAGAGGTTGATCTCCGGGTCGTAGTTGCACGCCTTGGTCACCCCGGCCCCCACGGAAGACCAGGAGGACGGCTCAACCGCCCTCGGCTAATGGGGGTGTGGGAGAGAGCGGAGCTCGTTTAGGGGTAGTAGCCGGGAGGGGGGCGCGGGGGGAGGGGTGGATAACCGGCTCGCCCTGTGGACACTGGGGATTTCGCGCCTGGAGCTGTGGATCTCGCTCCGGGGTCTTCTCAGCCGGCCCGTGTGGGTGCAGGCTGGGTGCCGAGCCGCCGACGGGAGAGCACTGCAAGAGGCAGGGCCTTCGAGCCCTGGATCTAGACCGTGCCCCTGTTGGTGGTGAGGAGGGACCGACCGCTGGTGGGATGACGTTGCGTGTGCCCATCTGCTCGGGCACCTTATGCCAAGAAGGAGAGTATCCAGATGACATGAGATGACTGAGCGAACTGAGGATAGTCAGCCAGGGAAGGTCTGGTCCCAGGAGACGTCCGGGTCCTGGGTAGGGACGCCCCCGTGCGTGGTCGAGAGGCCGGGTGCGAAGCGGGGCGAAACAACTGACCGGTCCGTAGCGTGTGTGTTGTTGCGAGGCCTGAGAAGCGTCGTCAATCCCAACCTGTCGAGAGGCGGGCCAAGAGGGAGTCGAGCCTGTGCAATGTGGGCGAAGACCACGGAAGGTGTCTGGGTACCGGAAGCGGGCACCGATGAACCCTCCGGCGTAGTGGGCTCGGAACGGTCAGATGGTTGTCCTCGGAAATGGGGAGATCCTCCTCGACCCCGCCACGACGGGTGGCGGGAAGCGATGCCTGTCTATAACCGGTGACCCCGGGAAGTGCCAGGTGGCCGAGAGGAAGTCGGATGGGGTCGCAGTAGCAGACGACGGCGACGGCTTGCACAGCCCCGCCCGATGCGAAGGGCCCCTGGTTCATCGGTGCACGACGTTCGAAGCGAAGGAGTCGGTCAGTGACCGAAGGTCTAGATCAGCCTGCCACTCCCGAAAGCCCGCAGGACCGCAGTGCCGCGTTGTCGGCTAGGTCCATCAGCCGGGCCGAGGGTGTGGACGCATTCCAAGCGCTCCAACGAGTGCTCTACCGCAGTGCCAAGCAGGACCCGGAACGCCGGTTCCATGCCCTCTACGACAAGCTCACCCGCCGTGACGTGATGTGGAGAGCATGGGTCGACGTTGCCACCAACCAAGGCGCCCCCGGAGTCGACGGCGTGACCATCGCGTCGATCGAGGAGGGGGGCGTCGAGGCGGTGAGGGCTTTCCTCGACGGTCTCGCCGCAGAGCTGGAAGCCGGAACGTATCGGCCCCGGCCTTTGCGGAGAGTCAACATCCCCAAGCCCGGTCAACCGGGCAAGTCCAGACCGCTTTCGATCCCTGCTGTTCGGGATCGGGTGATCATGGCAGCGGCCAAGTCCATCCTGGAACCGATCTTCGAGGCAGACTTCTTGCCTTGCAGCTTCGGGTTCCGACCGAAACGGTCGGCGCACCAGGCTCTGGAAGTGGTGCGCACCACCGCCAACAAAGGGGCGCTCTGGGTGCTCGACGCCGACATCTCGGACTGTTTCGGCAGTCTTGGGTTCGACGCCATCATGGCCGAAGTGGCCAAGAGGGTGTCGGATCGCAGGATGCTCAAGTTGATCCGGGCGTGGCTTCGAGTGGGGGTGCTCGAGGGCGGGGTGGTCACCGAACAGGTGGCCGGTGCCCCGCAGGGCTCCCCCGTTTCTCCGCTGCTGGCCAACGTCGTCCTCCATGTGCTCGATCAGGCGTGGAGCGAGATAGGCCAGGGGCTGGGGACGCTGGTCAGGTTTTGCGATGACTTTGTTGTGCTCGCCCCGACGAGGGCCAAGGTCGTTGAGGCCAAGGCTCGGATCGAGGCGATCCTGGAACCGTTGGGTTTGCGTTTGCATCCCGACAAGACCAGGATCTCCTGTCTCACCAAGGGTCAGGATGGCTTTGTGTTCTTGGGCTTCGAGCATCGTATGCGCGAGTCCTGGAAGCATCGGGGTCGTTGGTATCTGAACCGCTGGCCGTCGCCGAAGGCCATGGCTTCTATCCGGGCCAAGGTCAAACAGCGAACGACCCGGAACCGGGCGAGCTGGCCGCTGGGCGAAGTTGTCGATGACCTCAACCCCGTGCTGCGGGGCTGGGGAAACTACTTCCGCAACGGAAACTCGTCGCAGAAGTTAAGCGTTGTCGACAGCTACGTCCATGAGCGGATGGCTCGCCTGGCCAGCACCAAATACGGGCTCCACGGCCTGAACTGGACCACCCGCTTCACCTATGGGTGGATGACCAACGTGGGGATCTACCGCCTCAGCGGGAAGGTGCGCTATCGGGCTGCGTCTGCCTGACGGTGAACGATGTCCGAGAGCCGGATGAGTGGAGAACCTCATGTCCGGATCGATAGGGGGCGGCTGGCAGAGCCCACTCCATGGCGAGACAGAACAAGCACCCCGCAGGGAAACCCCGGGGACTGAGCCTGTCCGACCTACCGACGACCGCCGAGCCAGCCGCCTACCTCACCGTTGAGCACTGATCCATTAGTCCGCAGGCTGTTTCCTTCTCCGGCTCGCAACCGTTCTGACAACCCGATCTCGAGGAGGAAGTGCCGATGATCTTTGTGGGCGACGACTGGGCCGAGGACCACCATGATGTGGCGGTCGTTGATGAGGCCGGCAAGGTGTTGGCCCGGCGCCGGTTGCCTGAGGGGGTGGCCGGGTTGGGTGGATTCCACGAGTTGGTGGCCGCCCACGCGGACGACCCGGCCCAGGTGGTCGTGGGCATCGAGACCGACCGGGGCCTGTGGGTGGCCGCGTTGGTCGCTGCTGGCTACCAGACCTACGCGGTGAACCCGTTGTCGGTGGCCCGCTACCGGGAGCGCCACGCGACGTCGGGCGCCAAGTCGGACCACGGCGATGCTGCCACCCTGGCCGACATGGTCCGCACCGACCGCCATCACCATCGCACGGTGGCGGGCGATTCCGATGATGCCCAAGCGCTCAAGGTGTTGGCCCGGGCCCATCAGCGCCTGATCTGGGACCGTCAGCGCCAGGTCAACCGGTGCCGTTCGCTGCTGCGGGAATTCTTCCCCGCGGCCCTCGACGCGTTCGGCACCGACCTGGCCCACCCTGACGCGCTGGGGGTCCTCGGTCGGGCCCCCACGCCCAGCGCGGGTGCCCGCTTGTCGGTCTCGGCTATCTCTGCGGCTGTTCGCCGGGGAGGCCGGCAGCGCAACATCGCCGCCCGGGCAGCGGAGATCCAAGTCGCTCTGCGCGCCCCGCAGATGCGTGCGCCGGCGCCGGTGGAGGCCGCTTACGGGGCCCAGGTTGCCTCGATGGTGGCGATCATCGCCGAGATGACCCGCCAGATCGCCGTGCTCGAGGCGGAGCTGACCGTGGGTTTTGAGTCGCACCCGGACGCTCAGATCGTCCGCTCCCAGCCAGGATTGGGGACGGTCTTGGGCGCCCGGGTGCTTGGCGAGTTCGGTGATGACCCGGACCGCTACGCCGATGCTAGGTCCCGCAAGAACTATGCCGGCACCTCGCCGGTCACCCGGGCATCGGGCAAGAAACGGGCCGTGCTGGCCCGCTACGTCCGCAACCGGCACCTGGCCGACGCCTGCTACCAGTGGGCGTTGTGTGCCACCAACACCTCGCCCGGCGCCCGGGCGTTCTACGACGAGCACCGGGCCAAGGGCGAAACCCACGACCAGGCGCTACGGGTGTTGTCGAACCGCCTGGTCGGCATCCTCGACGGATGTCTGCGGTCGCGGACCCTCTACGACGAGAACAAGGCCTGGGGGCACCGCACGAGGCCCGCTACCGCCGAGGCAGCCGCGTAATGACCGTCCCCCAGCGCCCGCCCAGCCAAAACCCGTCGCGTAACGATGCTGTAACGACGTGTGGGAACTGCGGCACCGTCTTCAAGCCCGTCGGCAGGCAAGCGTGGTGCAGTGCTGCCTGCCGGGTCGCGGCATGGAGACGCCGCCACACGCCCGTCGCCCCCCAGCCGCCACTGCCCCCCAAGGGCCGCCGGCGGGCCGTCACCGTCTATGAGTGCGACGGCTGCGGCGAGCGCTCCCTCGGCTCACAAAGGTGCGACACCTGTAACCGATGGATGACCACCGTCGGCGTCGGCGGCTGCTGCCCGAGCTGTGATGCGCCGCTGGCCGTCAAGGAACTGGTCGGACAAGATGGGTAAAACCCGGTCCTCCGAACATTCTCTCTTGACACCTTACGCCCGTGGGATGTCTAGATGGCACTTCGTGACACGCTCCTTACCGGCATCCCGACTTCAGTCGTGGGAGGGACGTCAACCCCGCTGCCTTTTGCCGTCCGCTCGCGCCAGCACCATCGCCCTGGCCGCCGGGTCGTCCCGCTCGGCGGGAGGCACGAAGACCGAGGACGGTCTGACCGGCAGGGTCATGCAGCGCAGCTTTGGGCGAACCCTCATCGGCGGCATCGGCGTCGTGGTCATCGTCGTCGGCGCCGTCCTGGCGTGGCGGGCACTGCCGGGCAAGCGGGCGCTGAGGGCTCGGCCACTGGGCGGCGCCGGGCACCACGCTGCTTCGTCTCTCCGCCGGGCGGTCCGGTGATCGGCGGCCGAGACGATGGGCGACGACAGCTCGTCGGTCGACTGATCGCCGAGGTCGACGAGGCCCTCGGCGTGCGGGCCACCGTCCGCTCGGTGCGGATCACCCGCTCGCCCGACTCCTTCCCCCAGTACCGGGTCGGCCAACTGGACCGGGTCGTGGCGATCGAGACGGCCCTACGTTCCCTGGGCGGTCCGGTGGTGGTGGCTGGAGCCAGCTACCACGGGGCCGGCATCCCCGCCTGCATCGCCAGCGGCCGGCGAGCGGCAGCGTCGGTCGTCACCGAAGTGGCAGCCGGCGTCCGGATCTGACCATGCGTCACCGAAGAGGTCGGCTCGAGCCAGGACGTCGAGCGCGGCGGTCACCTTGCGCCCCCGACCCTCCGTCGTTCGTCGGAGGGCTGCGGACCGTCTCTTTGACCGTGGCCGAACCCACCACGGCGCGCGCTTCGGCGAGTGCCTGCTCATCTGACGACTGCAAGACGGAGGCCCTTGGTGAAGTTCAACGGTATGCTGGCACGACGGTGCTGGTCGGCTTGAATGGCGGCCCCGTCTTCCCTGTTCAGGAGCACTCTGGTGGATACACTCAGGACCACTCGAACCTAGGTCCATCGGTCCCTCCCAGCGCGCAAGGCGGAAGACACTATGTCCAAGATTCCTTCGTTGGAAGCGCCCTCGAAGCGGCGACGCTGGCGGTCCTTGGCACTGGGAACCGCGGCGTTGGTCGTCGGTGCTGCGCCCGGGATGGTGGTGGCCGCTGCGGCGGCCGGGGCGTCGACGCCTAGCTCCCCGCCTCCCGTCACCGTGGTGACCCAGGGAGCGGAAAACCACAACGGTGACATCTTCATCACGCCGACCGGTGGCCAAGGCAGTTACGCCAATGGGCCAGAGATCGTCGACAACCACGGCAAGGTCGAGTGGTTCCATGCCGTTCCGGCGGGTCAGATGGCGACCGACTTCCGGACCCAGCGCTATCACGGGCGCCCCGTCCTTACCTGGTGGCAAGGCACCGGTTTCGGTGGCCTCTCGAGCGGCTCTGACTACATCTACAACGATCGCTATCAGCAGATCGCCGTCGTCAAGGCTGGGAACGGGTACAGCGCAGATGGACACGAATTCCTGATCACGCCTCAAAGCACGGCGCTCATCGAGGCCTTCGCCACGAAGACCGTCAACCTGACGTCCATCGGTGGCCCGCCAGACCAGATGGTCATCGATGGCATCGTCCAAGAAGTGAACATCGCCACGGGTCGTGTGATCTTCCAGTGGGAGAGCGTCGGGAACGTGCCCTTCAGCGACAGCGAGGTGCCGCTGCCGGCTTCGGCCAGCACGCCCTGGGACTGGTTCCACATGAACGCCGTCCACCTGGATACCGACGGGAACTTGCTCATCGGCGCCCGACACACCTGGACCACCTACAAGTTGAATCGGTCAACCGGAGCCATCATCTGGGAACTGGGGGGTAAGCAGAGCTCGTTCACGGAGCAGGCGGCTCCCGGCCAAGTTCTCGACGGCGCCAACAAGATCTTCGCCTGGCAGCACGACCCGGAGGCCGTCGGTCACGACAAGTACACCTGGTTCGACAACGAATCGTCCAGCATACCCCTGCTGCCATACAGCCGAGCCGTCACGGTCAAGTTGGATCTGCGGTCCCACGTCGCAACGCTCCTTGCATCGGATGCCCAGCCTGAGGGTCTTTCGGCACCAGCGCAGGGCAACGCACAAACCACCACCAACTCCGACCTCTTTGTCGGTTGGGGAGCGCTCCCGTACTTCTCGGAGTTCGACCGGTTCGGACACCTGCTCTTCAACGCTGAATTTCCAACTGGTGTGAACAGCTACCGGTCCTACCGTCTTCCCTGGCGCGCTGACCACCGGTCACCTCGTTAGCCCCAACATCACCCTCCGAACCCCAGCGGTAATAGGCGGCGCTGATCGCCGACACGTTCTCCCGGGACCGTGAGTGACCGACGCTGGTCATGTGGATCAGCCACGATGGCACGGTGACAAGATGGGAGTGGCAGCCGCCTCCTGGGTGGCCGGCGGCGCCTGGCTGGTCGCCGCCTCCGTGGTGGATGCCGGATCCATCCTGGCCTGCGGCTCCGCCCGATTGGGTCTGGTGGCGGAAGACGCGCCGCTCACGTCCGCGACGGATCCTCATCGGAGCCAGCGTTGGCTTCGCGGGACTCCTCGTCGCCTTGCTTATGGCGAGCGAGGCGTACGACGCCATCACCGGCTGCGGATCGGTCGACCCGACCGATCCAGCGAACTACACGTCGGCCCGGCTCGTGAACAACGTCGGGACCGAGGTCGTGGTCGACAACTGCATCGGCGCTTACTGCTACAGCAGCCAAGAGCTCCCGGAGATCCTTTCCCGTGGCGACAGCGTTGAGGTGCAGGGGTCGTGCGGTGCGAGCGGAGCGGACATGACCTCCTGGCGCGTGTCTCACGCCGGGGCCGTGCTGGGCTTCGTCGCGATCCGCACCCCGAGGAGTCGAACGGGCGTCGTGTATCTGGTGTCCCGCCTGAGTCCTAACCGAGCGACGCCGACCCAACCAGTCGTTGACGGAACCCTCAGCCGGTAGACGCGCTACTCATCCATGACGCCGCCTAAGCATCTCGCCCGATCCGACCCAGGCCTTCTCCCACAACGAGTATCCGGCGTTCTGCATCCCCAACCGCCCACCCGACGTCAGGTCGACAGCCCAACCCGATGCCAGTGCGCTCGCCTCCTGACACGAGTGCAGTCGACGTCTGAAACTGACGACCACGGTCTAGATCGCTAGACGACCGGCTCGCTGATAATCCTGTCTCACAATGGTCCCCTCAAGGGTTCGCTTGTGGGATGGAGTTAGGCGCTGGCACCGCAGAAACCGGCGGGCGCGATGCCAGTTTTCAGACCAAAATGGGCGCCATGAGCAGCGCCGAGACCCCCGACAGCTCGCTTGCGACAGGTCAACGACGGCCGCCACGACAACGAAAACAAGGAGTGCGAGCGTCAGCGCAGAGACGCTCCAAGGAGTCTGATCTGGCGTCGAGCGTAAAGCACGGCTGGCTCTTGCGGTCGGGGTCATCGACCACTTGCCCCGTCATTACTGCTCTGGCCGTGGCAATCCACGCTGAGTCGGGCAGCGCCATCATTGGTCCTCGAGCTGGAACCTCGCGACCTACACGATGACGGCGGTGCCAGCATCACGGGCGCTGACAACAGCCTTGCGGCGGAGGAAGGGGCGCTCGATGAGCGAGTAGGAGAGCACGGCGGCAAGACCCGTGATGCTGGCTCCGGCAACGAGCCGCAGCAGGCTCGAACGGGTCGGCCACGCTCGTTCGACGACCAAGAACACGAACACATGCCAGAGGTAGAGAGAGTAGGACAGTCGTCCGATGAAGCGGAGTGGTCCGATGGCGAGAACCCGGGCCATCACCGAGCGGCTGTCCAGGACCGTGGCGATGATGATCGCCGAAGCGAAGGCGACCAAGTCGTATCCCCCGTCGAACAACCAGCCGTCCGGACCATGTGCGCTGACGACGACGACGGCCAGGAACCCGGTCCCCAGCGCGCCATAGATGCCTATCCATCTCGGTGGTCGCCACCCGGAGTGGAGGAGGTGGGCAAGGAGGGCTCCCATGATCAAGGCGTCGAACCGTGCCTCGGTTTGCACGTACACCTCCACCCAGGGCACCCCAACGTTGAACAGCACGGCCCGACAAACGAAAGCGGCGGCGATCAGCGTGCACATCACTGCGGTCACCAGTTGCCGGCTCCGCAACCGGATCAAGACGATCAGGACGAGAGGCCACAGCAGATAGAACTGCTCCTCCACCGCAAGACTCCAAGTCTGCCCAAACGCAGAGGGAACGACCGCCCCGAACCGCCACGAGAAGTTCCCGACGTACGAGAACATGGCCGCCAATCCCTTCAGCTCGGAACGAAGCGGATCGTGCGCGATCAACGTGTAGATCAGCTGCACCGTCATGACCACCCACAGCGCCGGGAAGAGGCGACGCGCTCGCCTTCGATAGAACCTCCTCATGGCGAGGCGCCTGTTGCGGTCCCATTCCTCGAGGAGGAGCGACGTGATCAAGAAGCCACTCAGCACGAAGAAGATGTCCACTCCAATGAAGGCTCCCGGCACGTACTGGCCGGCAAGTCTCGGGACAAGAAGATACGTGGCATGGAGTGCGAGAATGAGGAGGACGGCTATTCCCCGAACCCCGTCGAGCGCCGGACGATGACCGAGCCGGAAGCTGCCAGGCTCCGAACACCGGTCACCTACCTTCGTGCTCATCGGTGGTCGTCTCCCTTGGTTGGTGTGACTTGATGGGTGGCCCCGACGCCTACCAATATGGCAGGGTCCAAGGGGGGTCGACACCTCACTTCACAAGAGTTGGGACTCGTCCAATGAGGACAGAACATCCCCTCCGGCGTCACGTCACGGCCCGTGCCAAACCCGAGGTGCGGCGCGTGGTCAACCGCGCCGTACGTCGTTTCGGTTACCAACTCTACGAGCCCGAGCACTTCGAGGTCATCCTGCGCAGTTACTACAGCCCGCTCCCCGATTTCGAACACTTCGCCGTGGACCCGTGGGCAGGACCGGCTGAGCTACCAGGAGTGGATCTGCGTGTGGAGGCGGCCATTGCCTTGCTCACCGGAGACCTGCGGCCCTACCTCGACTCCTTCCGGCCGCCGCTCCGAGCGGAGGACGCGGCGCCGGGGGCGTTCTACATCGCCAACGGCTCCTACGAGTCGGTTGACGCCGAGATCCTCTATGCGATGGTCCGCTACAGCCGACCGCAACGGGTGGTCGAGCTGGGCTCGGGCGCGTCCAGCCACGTCATCGCCGCAGCCGCAGCCGACGCAGCAGCCGATGGGACCCGCTTCGACCACGACATCTTCGATCCCTACCCCTTCGAGGCGGCGGTGTTCGGACCGGTGGTCGGCGCGACGACCCTGCCCCATCGGGCTGAGGACGTTGACCTGGAGATCTTTGAGCACCTGAAAGCCGGCGACATCGTCTTCGTGGACACGACGCACACCGTCAAGACCGGCGGCGACGTGAACCGGATCTTCCTGGAGATCCTGCCCAGGTTGGCGCCGGGCGTGCTGGTCCACGTCCACGACATCTTTCTCCCCTACGAGTACCCGCGGCACTGGATCGTCGACGAGATGCGCCTGTGGGCCGAGCAGTACCTGCTCCAGGCGTTCTTGGCCTTCAACTCCGCGTTCGAGGTCGTCTTCCCCGCGCAAGCCGTCACCCGGGCGGCGCCTGACCTGGTCAAGGAGCTGATCCCGTCGCTCACCCCCACCACCAGCCCGGGTGCGTTCTGGATGCGCCGACTCTGAGGTCGTCGACGCGCTCGCCAGGGCAGGTGGGCGGCACCACTCCGACGTGCGAAGGCCTCGGCGGCAACGATACTGCCCGACGCGGGTTGTACGCCGCCAGGGTCAGGAACACCCGGCCCTGGCGCAACCCTCCAAGCTGGCGGTGACGGACACCGGACAGGATCAGCCTGACCCCCCGAGCGGCCATGAGCCCGCGGCCGACCCAGGCGATCAACGACGAGCGAGGTCGCCCTTCGTGCTTGGCGAAGTAGAGGTAGCGGCTTCGCAGGCCCTGCATGGGCGTGAAGATCGCCAACTCCGGGCGCAGCACCGTCTGATGGCCGAAGTGGGTGATCCGTGCCTGCGGGCAGACGGCCAGCGACCACGCGGCTTCGACCAGGCGCCGGCTGAGATCACCGTCCTCGTAGAAGAGGAAGAATCGCTCGTCGAAGAACCCCACATCGGCGATCGCCTCGGTCCGCAGGAGCAAGCAGCACCCTTGTAACCACCCGTGCTCGGCGTCGGCGAGCTCCCCGACACCACGCCAGTCGTAGCGCCACGAGGTCTTCGCCGTCGGCCGTTCGAGACGCGTGGCCGCCACACGACCTGCACCGTCAACGACGCTCGGAGCCAGGGCACCCAGCCGGGGGGCGACGTCCATGGCCTCCACCATCTCGTCCAGGGCGCCAGGACCGAGCTCGGTGTCGTCGTTGAGCACCAGAACGTAGCGAGCTGTCCCGGTGGCGACCACCCGGCGGAGGATCTGGTTGTGGTTCTCTGCAAACCCCTGGCGCCGCACGTTGGCCCGGACAGCAACGTGGGGAAACTCGACCGCCAACATGTCGACGCTGCCGTCCGTCGACACATTGTCGATGACGTTCACCGCGTAGCGGATCCGGCGAGCAGCTCCGGGCACCGAGCGGAGACACCCTCTGACGCCCTCCTTGTTGTTGTCATTGACGATCGAGATCTCGAGATCGAGGTCTCGATGGTGATCTTCCGTCACGTCGGTCGTCTGGCCCTGACGACCATGCTCATGCTCGGGATGAGATGCTGCCAAGCCGCCGTGTGATCATCGACGATCCTGCCCGACGCATCCTCCACATCGTCGAAGCCGCTCAGCTCGAGCGCCTCCCTGGCCAGGTCGAAGTCGTAGAGCACCTGGTGCTCGGACCACCGACGCCGGCCAGTCTCGTCACCCGGGCGGACCAGGCCCAGATCGGCTGGAGCCCCGTAGATGGCACTGATGGCCGCCCACTTGATCTCCGAGCTCCCCTCCAGGTACGCCGTCATGATCGACCGTGCGTCGGGGACATGCACCTGCAAGCACCCTCCGGGCTGGAGGACCCTGAGCCACTCGCGCAACGTTCTGATGACATAGCCCGGCGGCACGTGCTCGAGAACGTGGACCGCCAGGATCTCCTCCACGGTGCCGGTCTCGAAGGGAAGCGCCCACGCCAGGGCCACATGCTCGAGGTGAGCCGACCGGGGGTCGGCGTCGACGTGCACGTAGCCTGGCGAAGGGGACGGCCCCCCACCGATCTCGACGCGCAGCGGTGACACCCGACCACCGTCGACATCGAGGGCCCGGCGCAGGCGCGGGTGGATGGCGGCCAGCGGAAGCCGTCCTTCGGCCAACAGTCGCCGCAGACCGACGGTCGGCCGTCCCCTCACCGCCGTCCGGACCACGGCCCGCACGCCCTGTCGGTCCGGAGCGTCCTCCAACCACCGCCGTGCTCGCCGACGACCGAGCAGCAGGTCCAGACGATCCCGGCGCGACTCCGGGACGGGGTCAGTGCC
Source organism: Actinomycetota bacterium (assembly GCA_030945745.1). Classification (GTDB taxonomy): domain Bacteria; phylum Actinomycetota; class Acidimicrobiia; order Acidimicrobiales; family Palsa-688; genus JALZAH01. Next base: position 15,993 of record JALYZO010000062.1, on the reverse strand, counting down.
CACGATGATCAGTGCCCACGATGCTCAGTGCTCTCGCCGCCAGTACACCCCGGTCCAGTCGATCGTCCTGATCACCTCGGTGATGCCGTTGGCCGCCCGGTACTCGTCCACGGCCAGCTTGCAACCCTGGATCGCCCCGTAGTCGTCAATGATGATGAAGCCGCCGCGCTCCACCTTGGGGTACAGCGCGGTGAGGACGTCCATGGTGGACCCGTACATGTCGCCGTCCACTCGCAGCACGGCGAGCCGCTCGATGGGCGCAACAGGCAGGGTGTCGCAGAACCAGCCGGGCAGAAAACGCACCCGATTGTCGAGGAGCCCGTATCGCTCGAAGTTGGCCTGTACCTCGCTCAGGGACACGGCGAGGTACGGATACGTCCAATGTTGGTCACTGCCGTCGGCTGGGTGCACAGCCTTCGGCCTCGGCAAGCCTTGGAAAGAGTCCGCCACCCACACCGTTCGATCCTGTTCGCCCCGGGCCGCCAACACCGCGCGCATCAGGATGGCGGTGCCGCCCCGCCACACCCCCGTCTCCGCCAGGTCCCCGCCGACATCGTCGCGAATGACCTGATCGATGCACGCCTGGAGGTTGTCCAGACGCTGGAGCCCGACCATCGTCTCGGCGTGAATCGGCCAATCGCCCCCCCTGGCCCGGACCTCGTCGGGTTCCGGAGTGGTCCTGAGCACGACGATGCGTCGCCGGCTCAACATCCTGCTGATGACCTGCCACGCCCGGCGTCTCGGGGGTGAGGAGGGGACGATGGGGGCGAAGTCGTCTCCGAGGCCGTAGCGAGTGAGGCAGCGGCGCAGCAGGTCGAGGTAGCGATCGGCGGGGGTGGTCGAGCCGTCCAGGGATCCCACCGGCGGCACGGTCATGGTTCGGCTCGCAGGACAACCCTCCAGGGGCCGACCGTGTCGGAGCGGAGAGCGAGGCTGTAGATGTTGATCACCTCAACGCGGGCGAAGCCGGCGTCGGAGACCATCTGGGCGAGGGTGGTCAAGGATGGCAGCCACCACCCGGCCGTGTTCCGGCCACCGAGGTAGCGAACGAGCCCCGCTCCCCCGGCTGCTTCGTCCAGGGAGGGATCGATGGCGTCGGACAGCAGAGCGAAGCCGCGGGTCATGGCCCTGATCTTTTGGAGGGCGAGGTTCGGGTCACGCAGGTGGACGAGAAGATCCCCCGAGTGCACCATGTCGAACGAGCCGAGCTGGTCGGGATCCAGGTCGTAGACGCTCCCGGCGACTCTCTTGACCTTCGAGTCAAGAAGGCGATGGGCGAGATCGAAGCCGTCTACCAGCGAGTCGCTCACCCCGGTCCGGGTGGCATGGCTACGGGCCTGGCGAGGGAGGTCGACGTCGTCGGTCGAGTCGATGTCGAGGGCGGTGACCTCGCCGCCTCGCCGCTCGAACTCGAAGGACCAGTACCCGTCGGCAGAGGCGACGTCGAGGACGCGACACCCCGAGAGGTCGTCGGGTATGCCGTAGAAGGGCACAAGATCACGATGATCGAAGGCTCCCGCGGTGACCGTCCCATCCGGCAGCGCGATGGAGTGGTACCAAGGCTGGCGGGCTATGGCGGTAGCATCGTCGTCTCCGGGGACCGGTGCCGCCATACGTCTGTTGAGCCTGTCCTGGATGAACTGCACGCTGGTCGCCGGGTCAACCGCCTCGACGGCCAGGTGGGGCTGGGTGGTAGCCACGCGAAGTCGATCGGAGACCCTCCGAATCGCCAACCTCTTTCCCTCGACCTTCGGCGCCGACGTGAAGGCCCCGGCGGACGACTCGATCAGCCTCTGCCGGTTCTTGGACACCGGCTGAGCGCGGCGCAGCCGATGGGCCAGCTCACGCAGAGTCTTTGATCGAGTGCTCATGAGGCTCCTTGTCCGTCCCCGGGGTGGTGGGGTCGAGCGGCAACGACGGCGTCGAGGGTCGACCACGTGTGATCGCTCCGCCTGACGCCGTCGACGGTGATCGTAGCCCCCAGCTCCGCAGGGCCGGCCACCCCGAGCAGCTGAGGAACGAAGAACGACGGCCCCCCCACATCGGTGGAGAGAAGCTCACCGTCGGCGTTGAGGACGTCGAGGTTGATGTGAAACGTGCCGCCACCGCCGAGGCGCGCCGCGAAGGGGATGCGGACCGCGGACTCCTCGCCGGCGTCGTAGTGCCGCCAGCGGTCGCCGATGGGGCTCTGCATCGAATAGGCGAGCGACCCGTCCGCAGCCAACAACCGGAAACGGATCCCGGGACCATCGACAGGCTGACCGAAGCGGACAACCGTCTGGTAGATCAGCGACTGGCCTTGTACCACCACTTCGGGCTCAGCACCGTGCTCCGTCAGGAGCCGGCGAGCTCCGAAGTCGACCGATCCGCCCCGCTCGGCTGCCGCAGTGGAGGTGAGCTGGTGGTAGCGGGCGACAGCCCGTTCTGTAGCACCGTCGAAGTGGACCCGGCCATGGTCCAAGACGATGGAGCGTGAGCACAGAAGCTGCACGGCATGCATGGAGTGACTCACGAAGACGATGGTCGTGCCCTCCTGCGCCAGCTCCCGAAGGCGATTGAGGCACCGGAGCTGGAAGCCGGCGTCACCGACGGCCAGAACCTCGTCCACCAGCATCACACCGGGGTCCACGTGGACGGCCACGGAGAAACCCAGACGCATGAACATACCCGACGAGTAGAACTTGACGGGGACATCGATGAAGTCGTGAAGCTCGGCAAAATCGACGATCGCGTCCAGACGGCCAGCGATCTGACGCTTTGTCAGGCCCAAGAGCATGCCGTTCACCAAGACGTTCTCCCGGCCGGTCATCTCTTGGTGGAACCCGACTCCGACGCTGAGCAAGGGGGCAACCCGGCCTCGTATCGTCACCTCGCCCTCGGTGGGTTGACTCACCGCGGCAAGCAGCCGCAACAGCGTCGACTTGCCAGCGCCATTGCCGCCCACCACCGCCACGCTCTCGCCCTGCTCGACGTCGAAGCTGACGTCGCGCAAGGCCCACAGGGTGGAGTCGGTCCGGTTCCGGCGTCGTAGCAAGGCACTGACCAAGCTCCGTTCCTGGACCTTGGTGTACCGCTTGCCGACGGCGGCCAGCGAGAGCGCAGGGTCAGCCACAGGAGCGATCAGAGAAGGTCGACGAAGAGGCGATCATGGCGACGATAGATGGCGACGGCAGCGACGAGAAGCGCGATGGAGACGAGGGCCGAGATGAGGATCGATCGACCATCACCGATGGAGGTGCCGAGCGCAGCCCGCTGAAACAAGGTCACGATCCCGGTGAGCGGGTTGTAGTCCAGCCACGGCCCGGAGCCCTTGAGCACCGAAGCGGGATAGACGATGGGCGTGACGTACAACCAGACCAGCAGCACAGCTTGGACGATGAAGCGGACATCGCGAAAGTAGACGTAGGCAGCGGCGAGGACGAGACCGAGGCCTGCTGAGAAGGCCATGGCCATGATCGAGGCGGGCACGACGAGCAACAGGTTCCAGCCGAGCGGGACTCCGACGATCGGCAGCTCGACGAGCAGGATGGCCACGGCGACGACCAGGGTGACCATGCCCGACAGGGTCGGTACCAGAACCAGGATGGCCCGAGGGAACCAGACCTTGTCGGTCAGCGACGATGCGTCGACCACCGCCTGGGTCGACTGGGCGACGGTGGACGACATGTAGATCCACGGGACCATGCCCGCCAGCACGAAGGCGGCATAGCTGAAGTGAGCACCGGCCCCGAAGCGGCCGACGCGCGAGAACACGAAGACGAGGACGATGGACTGCAGGAGCGGCACGGCAAACGCCCACGCCAGGCCCAGGCTGGCTCGCTTGTAGCGAACCCGGAAGTCCTTCTTGGCCAGCATGACCAGCACGTGGCGGTACTTCCACAGCTCGCGCAGCCAGGTCCCGACGGAAGCGGGCCGGTTGTCGAGGCGTAGGAGGCCGGGCGAGGTCACCGGCGCAGAGAACCGGTCCCGGCGGGTTCGGCACGGAAGACGAACTGCAGCGTGCCGAGGTCGCCGAGGAGGGGTGCGATCCGATTGGCGCAGAGACCAAGACGCGATCTCGGTTCCACAACCAGGCCGAAGTGACGGGTGAGGGCGGTGACGTGGAGACCGGGGCCCTCTACCAGCTCAGCCACGTTCCGGTAGGCGAACCACCTCAGGTGAGTCCGATCGAAGATGCCGGCATCGTCGTAAGGCCAGCGGCGACCGAGGAGCACCTGGGCCACGAGGTGGAGATGCCTGACGTTGGGTAGCGACACAACGACACACCCTGCGGGGCTGAGCAGACCCGCCACCCACCGGACGACCAGCCAGGGGTCTCGGAGGTGCTCGAGGATGTCGGCCATGACGACACAGTCGAACGGTCCGCCCACGTCGGTGTTGGTACCGGCCAGGGCCTCGATGTCGGCCGTGATGACCGTGTCGAGACGACGTTGGGCCTGTTCAGCCCACCGAGGGTTGACCTCGATCCCGGTCACGTCGTGGCCATCGGCCCGCAGCGCAGCGCCGACCTCCCCGGTGCTGCAACCGACGTCAAGAACCCGCTGGCAGCGGCGGGGGACCAAGGCCGTCACCTCGGGGCGGTTCGTCGTGTATGCCGCCGGGGCGTCCGACAGGCGCGGAATGGCCGTGACGTCACCCATCGCCATGATGCTACTCGTCGTCACCCCTCCAGACTCGGGGGGTTACCCTGGCGCCGTGCGCCGGCCAGAGACAGAGGGCAGACCTCGGCGATCAGCGCCACGAGTCGGTGTGGCCATGTCGGTGACCAAGTTCCCGCCGTCCATCGGCGCTGGAAAGGCCTGGAACCGGACGCTGCGCAGCATGGTTGCCCTTCCCGATGCGCGGCTGGCGTTCTTGGAACCTGGCACCCTGCGGGCCAGGAAGCACCGCCCCGACGTCTGGCTGTTCGAAGGCCACTTCGGTCCTATCCCGGTCCGAGAGCCGAGCGTGGCGCTGCTGCACGAGGCGCCATGGACGGACCCGGTCCTGGCGGCCATGTTGTCGCCCGGATGGGTCAAGCGCCTCGGCCCCCCAAGTCAACGATCGGCGGAGGCAGCGACGCTCATCCTGACCCCGTCGACCTCATCTGCGGGCCAGATCGCCGCCTCCGCCGGCATCGATCCCGGGCGGATACGCACCGTTGCGCACGGCGTCGATCCCCTGGTCTTTCATCCCGCCCGCAAGGCAGCGGGGCGTGCCATCGTAGCCAAGGCGGGAGGGGGCGATCGCCCGTACGTCATGCTCGTATCGACGGTTCATCTGAGGAAGAACATCGCTGCCCTGCGCGAAGCCATGGCCCGCCTGGCCGATCGCGGCTTTCCACACTCGCTGGTCATGGTGCTCTCGGCTTCACCGGACGAGACGGACGGCACCAACCCCGACGCCACCGAGCAGACCTGCATCGTCGGTCACCCCGGGAGGTCGATCGTCCTACGGGACCTGACGGAGATCCAACTGGCGGCCGTGATGAGTGCCGCCGACGCCTACTGCCAGCCCAGCTTGATGGAGGGCTTCGGGATTCCCACGCTCGAAGCCATGGCGTGCAACGTTCCCGTGGTGGTCGCCAATCGGGGCTCGCTGCCCGAGGTGGTGGGCAATACCGGCCTCGTCGTGGAGCCGACGGCGGCCGCCCTGGCCGAAGGCTTGGGCCGCCTCCTCGCCGACCCGGGCCTGGCAGCAGCCACCGGTGCTGCGGGCCGGGTCAGAAGCCGCGGATTCACCTGGGACGCCACCGCCAGGGGCTGGCTGGAAGCCCTGGGCCAGGCATCGTCGTGGCATCCGGGGGTGGGACCGGGGCGGGCGGGCCAAAGAGGACGACTCGCAGGTGGAGCGGCAGTTGACGCCACAGGACCAGGGCCCGCGTCCGACGGTCCACCTCTTCGCCGCTGAGGCTGCGAAGGGTGAGCAGCGCCCCGTGGACCAAGACCCCGAGGATGTTGAGGACCCCCCAGAGTCGAGCCGCCCGGGGACAGCGAACCAGCCCGTACCAGTCGTAGCAACCGGCGATCGTCCACTCGCTTGGGTCCGCCCCCCAGCGCAGCCGTCCCGATGCGTTGCCGACATGCACGACCGAGATCGACGGCTCCAGACGACGACGCCACCCGGTCTTGGCCAGCGTCCAGCACAAGTGGAGGTCCTCGGTGTAGAGGAACCAGCGATCGCAGTAGGGGGCCTGCCCGGCCAACGCCCGGTGCCGTATGACGTGGACGGCGCCGATGGTCCAGTCGACGTCACCACTCCCGTCGGCGGCCAAGGCGCTTCGATACCACAACCGGCGCCGGAGCCGTCCGGTCAGAGGCTCGTTCCACATGAGATGCTCGGCGGCGGCGGTGACCGGTGCGGGAAACCGGTACGCGCTCTGCTGTGGCGACCCGTCGGGGTTGACCAAGCGGGGGGCGACGAGACCAACGTCGGGCTGGCTCTGCAGCTTGGCCACCAGACAGGCCAGGGACCGGGGCGCCGGGACGGTGTCGGGGTTGAGGGCGATCAGCACCTCGACGGCCGGTCCGCCGAGAGCCAGGTTCATGGCCCGGGCGTAGCCGACGTTCAAGGGGGATCGCAGCACCGTGACGCCGTGGTGGCGCTCGGCGACCGCCGCGCTGTCGTCGCTCGAGGCATTGTCGACGACCACGACCTCGCTGTCGCAGCCTGCCAGGGCAGCGGGCAGCGCCGCCAGGCAGGGGTCGAGGAACTCGGCACTGTTCCAGGACACAATGCCCACCCGGACCTTGGTCGGCCTCCGAGGCGTCAAGACGGGCACCGATCCTTCGGGGGCATCCGACGAACGCTAACCTTCCGCCGTGGAGCCATCCTCGCTGGCTGTGGTGGTGCCCACCTTCCGTCGGGATGGAGCACTGACGACGCTCCTGCATGCTCTTGAGCGCCAGACCTTGCCTCCCGACCGCTACGAGGTGGTGGTCGTAGACGACTGCTCCGGTGAGGGCGCTATCGAAAGACTGCGGGCTTTGGTCGCCGGGACCTCCCTCCGTGTCAGCGTGCTGCAGACCTCGACGAACAACGGGCCGGCCGCCGCCCGCAACCTGGGTTGGCGTCACAGTGAGGCGAAGCTGCTGGCGTTCGTCGATGACGATTGCGACCCGGCACCGGGCTGGTTGGAGGCCGGGATGGCAGCTCTCGACACCGACGAGCGCCTGGGCGTGATCCAAGGCCGGACCACGGCGCCGCCCGGCGTCAGCATCTGGGGCCTGCGGGACTGGTACCTGTGGCGGGTCATCGACCGGGCAGGGCCATACTTCGAGGGCTGCAACATCTTCTACCGCCGAGCCGCCCTCGAGGCGGTGGCCGGTTTCGACGAGGAGATCGGTTACGGGGAGGACACCACGACCGGATGGCTCGTCGTCGAGCACGGGTGGTCCCGGGGTTTCTGTGCGGAGGCTCTGATGGCGCACCCGGTGGAGCGCCGGGGATGGCGATGGTTTGTGCGGACCGGTCTCCGCGAAGGCAACATCGTCCGTCTCGCCGCGCAACACCCCGGTTTTCGCCGGGAGGCATTTTGGAAGCCATGGGCGTACCGGAGGGAGGAGGCGGCTCTTCTTGGGGCCATCCTCTCCGTTCTCGCCGCTCTCCGCTGGCGGCCGGCGCTGCTCGGCGCGCTGCCCTACCTATGCCTCCAGCGCCCATCTGTCCGTCAGGCCGGCTTCGTCCGGCTGTGCCTCCAAATACCGGTTGTGGACAGCGCACGCCTGGCCGGTCAGCTACGGGGATCGATCCGGCATCGACGGTTCGTGATCTGAGTGCCGCCCACTCATCATCGGGGCTCAGGGCCTGGGACTATCCAGGGCACGGCGCACGAGGAGCACCTGATACCCGCCGAGACCGTAGGCGGGAGTCTCCCGGTACGACGCCAGAAGGTCGGCGCGTTGCCCGGCATCATCGAAGATGGGACGACGCAGCAGGGGGTCGGCGATGGCCGCGCCAAGCGCAGGGTCGGCCTTGAGCGCCACGACATCAATGCAGGTTCGCCTGGTGAGCGTATCGACCGAGAGCAGCCGATCGTCGTGGCGAACAGCTCCGAGAGGCGAAACCAGACCGGCCCCGTCGACGATGTGATCACCGGTCGTCCACCCGACGATGCCAATGTCGTCGATGAAGATGCTCTGCGCCGCCGGCGCTTGGTGTTGGATGACCCGAGCCAGGCGTTCAAGACCAACCACGCTGGCCTCGAGGCTCCGCTCTCGCTGGCGCTCGCCCACGGCCAGCGACCCTGCGGTGGCAACCACGACGGCGCCGACCATGACCACGGCGCCGACTCGGATGCTGGTGGCCGGCGATTGGCGCAGCAGTCCCGATCGTTGGCCCCGGAGCAAGTTAGCCAGCCTTCCGATGGCACCGGGGCCGTGTCGGGCCAGGGTCCACCACACGGCCATGGTGGTCGGAGCCGAGTACCAGCTCCACAGTTGGATCGGGTGGCCGACCACGTAGAACAGCCAGGTGAGCACAAACCACGCCGGCACCGCGGCGGCCACCGCCCGACGGCGCAGGTCGACGACGAGGCCGGCGACAACGGCCGCCAGAGCGGCTACGCCGAGGGCCATCACCACGCCGCGCACCGCGGGACCGAGAGCCCGGTACTGGCTGGTGGAGAGGCCCACGGCCGCCACCCCCAACTTCTCCACGACCCCGCCACTCGTGCCCTGCAACGCACCCTTGGCGATGATCGACTGCGGCAGCAGGGTCCCGTAGGTGGCAACGGCGAAGACGGCCCAGACGACGAGGAGGGCGACGCCGACCACGCTGGCGCGCCACGCTCGCCACGTCGGGCGCCGATGGGCTACAGCGCCGCCCACCAGGACCACGGCGAAGATGGCGCCTTCGGGTCTGGTGAGCACGGCCAGCGCTGCCACCGTTGCCGCCCACCCCTCCCGGCCTTCGACGGCCAGCAGCAAGGCACCGTACTGGAGGGCGATGAAGAGCATCGTCTCCATCCCGTTGACACCCGCGGCGACCAAGGGAAACCAGGCCAACCAGGCGATGAGCAGCACCGGGAGCGACGCCTCATGGCGCCTGGCCAGCCCGACGAGGATCGCAGAGGCGGCGAGATAGAAGCTGAGGTCGGCGGCGTTGGCCTCGCCCGCCAGGTGTGCTGCTCCGCCAAGCTCCCCGAGGCCCGTGAGGATGACGACGTAGAGCGGGCTGGTGAAGCCGAGGACGTGCTGGGCGCCGTTGTAGGTGAGTCCCTCACCGCCGGTGGCCCGGCGCGCGTAGCGAAGGAAGATGTAGGCGTCATCGACGAAGAAGCGATAGGAGTGGACGAGCAGCCGCTGGCGGAGGGCTCCCCCAGCGAGAATGGCCACCCCCAGAACCCAGCTCAGCCGGCCGTGTCGCTGCTCCCGCTGGCGACGGCTCGCCGGGGCCGTCGCCGCTGCCATGACGGCCGAGTATGGCACGGAGGACGCGCCGCCTCTGGAGCCTTGCGCCACCGCCTCCAGGCCATGGGACCGGTAGGAGTAGTCTTGGACGCCGTGGAACCGAGCAGATACCGCCTCCTCGTGGTCTGAGCGTGACCGCCACCCTCCACCGAGTCGGAAGATCCCTGGGCCGGCGCCAGCGATGGGTCTGGGCCATCCCCCTCCCGGTGTTCCTCCTGGTCCTGGTCGATCATGCTCACCTGGCGGTGCTCGTCGCCATCCTGTTCGGCACCGGCTTCCTGGTTCTGGTCGGGCGCAGACCGGCCGCCGCCATCAGCGCACTGCTCGTCCTGCTGGTCTTCAACACTGCGCTGCTGGCCGTGCTGTTTCGGATCGGCCTGCCCGCCTCGGTCGTGCGCGGGCTCGGCTACTGGAAAGAAGGCGTTGTCATCGGCGCTCTGCTCGAGCTCATCCGGCGGGCCAAGCCGCTTCGCCCCGATGCCCTCGACATCGTCGCCGGGACCTACGCCGCCCTGGGCACGCTGTACCTCCTCCTCCCCCGCCTGGCGGTGGGCCACGCCATCGGCTCGTCGATCTCGCTGTCCAACAGGGCACTGGGCTGGCGGAGCGACGTGGTCTACGTCGCCATCTTCTTGATCGTCCGCCACCTCCGCTTCGAGCGGCGAACCATCGAGGCGATCTTTCGTCGGCTCCTGGTGGTCGCCGTCGTTGCCGCCGTGGCGGGAGTCCTCGAGCTGGTCGCCTCCGGGACGTGGAACCACGTGGCGGTCTCCGACCTGGGCGTACAGACCTACCGCCACATCGTGCTCCACCAGCAGCCCGGACCGGGCTTCCACCTCGACGACGTGCGGGTCTACGGCCACATCGGCAGCCACCAGTTCGTCCGCATCGGCTCGGTGCTCTTCGACTACCTCGGCATCGGGTTCATCTTCGTCATCGGCCTGGGAACGGCGGCGGAGCTGATCGTCCGGGGTCGGGCGTCGCGATGGATCTACGCCGCCTTCCCGGTGATGATCGTCGCCCTGCTCCTCACGCAGACCAGGAGCGCCATCCTGGCCGGTGCCGCAGCCACCGTCTGGGCGCTGTGGCCGCGCGCCGGCAGGTTACGGTCCCAACGGATCCGATTCGCCCGGATCCTGGCGGTCCTGGTCGTCGCCGTGGTGCCGCTGGCGTTGGCGACTGGTGCACTGGACCGCTTCTCGGGGGGAACGGGCTCCAACAGCGAGCACCGCAGCGGCTTCACCGCCGGCATCTCCGTCATGGGGGCCAACCCGCTCGGGCGTGGCCTGTCGACGGGCGCCGGCGGCGGCCAGCTCGTGGTCCAACGACAGCGCGGGGTCACCCCGGTCGTATTCGTCACCGAGGACCAGTACCTCCAGGTCGGGACCCAACTCGGTATTGCCGGGCTCGTGTTGTACCTGGCCACGGTCGTGCTGCTCCTGCGACGCCTCCTGGCCCGCTCCCCTGCTGATGCGTCGACGTTCGCTCCGCCAGCGATGGCCAACATCGCCGTCGGCACCTTGCTAGGGGCGATCTTCACCCTGCCCTTCGTCGGCGTGGACGTCGCCTGGATCTTCTGGGGTCTCGCCGGGCTGGCCATCAGCGCGCTCGATCATCCAGCCACCACTACCATGCCGCCCATCGCATCGCTCACTCGGAGATCATGGAGCTGAGTCGCCTCATCCTCATCGTTCGTCACAGGCTGGTCCTGCTCGTGCTCATCGTGATCGCCGGCTCGGGTGCGTCTTACCTGGGCACGTCCCGGGGCTCGATGTACGAGGCGCACGCCACCATCTACATCGGCCGAGCCTCGAGCGCCGTGACCCCCAGCGTCGCCGCCTCGCAGGCGGTGCTGGCGTTGAGCTTGGCTCCCCTCATCCCCACGCCGGCCGTCGTCGCCAGCGCCGTGTCCAACGCCCACGTCACCCGCGCCGTGGATGAGGTCGCCAAGAACACGACCGCTATGGTTGCGCCCGGCACCAACCTGATCCAGGTGTTCGTGAAGGACTCGGACCCCGTCGTGGCCAAGATTCTGGTCAATGCCATCACCCAGAACTTCGTCGCCGGCACCCAAGTGCTGGCGTCGGCCACGAGCGACCCGCCTCCGGCCTCAGTGGCCCAGACGGCCGTCGTGCCCACATCGCCGCTGCACACCGGGCTGGCCCGCAACGTCGAGCTGGGGGGCCTCGCCGGCCTGCTGATCGGCTTGGCCATCATCTTGGCGGTGGACGGCGTAGGCCTCTCGGCCCGGACGCCCCGCCAGCTCGAGGAGTCGACGGGCATGAGGGTGCTCGGCATCGTGCCGTTCAGCCCGAAGATCGCTGAAGCCTCAGTGGCTGCGGCGCTGTTGGTCGGTGACGATGCCTAGGTGGCCCAACGGTGCCGTGAACATCCGCCGAGGCGCCGCGGGGCCGAGGTCGTCGTGGGGGACCATGGGTTCGTTCAACCAGAGCTTCCAGGTGCTCTCCAGCGGGGTCATGGCGGCCATCGACGATGTCGCCCACCCGATTGTGATCGTCACCAGCTCCAAGGCGGGCGAGGGCAAGACCCTTACCTGCGCGAAGTTGGCCGCGTCGCTCGCCTCCCGGGAGAGGCGAGTCGTCGTCGTCGACTGCGACCTCCGCCAACCAGGTGCCCATGCGGTCCTCGGCGGCCACAACAGCTTCGGCGTCACCGATGTCCTGCTGGAGCGTCGCTCCATCGGGGACTGCCTCCAATACATCGCTGTGCCCAGCGGCGACGGACTCCCCGAACACGGCCTGTTCCTCGTGGCCGCCGGTCCGCCCGTGGCCGAGCCCGCCGAGCTGCTCAGCCACGATCGGACCGCTCGCCTGCTCGACAAGCTGGCTGATCAGGCCGACGTCGTCCTGGTCGACACCGCGCCGGTCCTCCCCGTGGCCGACACGTTGGCCCTGGCCGCGATGGCTTCGGCGGCCATCCTCGTCGTTGACACCCACACGGCGCGCGCCGCGGACATCGAGCGAGCCCGTGACCTGCTGTCGCGCCACGGTGGTGTACTGCTTGGCCTGGTCCTGAACCAGGTGCGGCGCAACGACGGCAGTGTCGCCTACGGGTCAGATCATGGGTACGGGACCCAAGGCCAGCCAGACCACGTGGTCCGCTAGGCAGGTCGTGGCCCCCCTGCGTGTCCTCGTTGATGCCAGCCAACTGACCGGCCAGTCGGCACACAGCGGGATCGGCTCGTATGTTCGCAACCTCTTGGGCGGGCTGGGCGACGAGTCAGACCTCGACGTTCACGCTCTGGCCACCGATGACGCCAACCTTCCCGGCTCCGTGCACCGCCAGCGCATCGTCCGGCGTCATCGGACCGGGCGCCCGGCGATCTACGAGCACGAGGTCCGTCGCCTGGCGGAAGCCCGATGGGCCCGACCCGACGTCTTCCACAACCCCAACCCCCACGCCCCTCTCCGACCGCCGCGCCCGTGGGTGCAGACCCTCTTCGACGTGATCCCGCTCGCCTACGACGATCCGGTTGCCGCCGGCCTCAAGCGTCGCTACCAGCGGTTCGGGCCCCGTTACCGCCACGCCGACGCCGTCATCGCCATCTCTCGCCAAGCGGCGGACGAGGGCATGCGCCTGCTCGACATCCCCGCAGCACGGATCGAGGTGATCCACCTCGGTGTCGGCCCTGAGTTCACCCCCGGGTCGGCGCCGGACGCCGCCGATCCGTACCTGCTGATGGTCTGTGAGTACTCGCGGCGCAAGGGACTGGCCGAGACCCTCGCCGTCCTCGACCAAGTGGCCGAAGCCGGCTACCCGCACCGGCTGCGCATCGCCGGGAGGGTCAACCCCTGGGTGGCCAACGAGCACGCCGAGCTGGTGCGCTCGTGCGCCCACCCCGAACGGGTGGACGTGTTGGGCTTCGTCGACGACCTCCCGTCGCTGTACCGGGGAGCGGCCCTGCTCATCGTCACCAGCCGCCACGAAGGCTTCGGCCTTCCCGCGTTGGAAGCCATGGCGTGCGGGACCCCCGTCGTGGCGTTCGCCAACACCTCCCTGCCCGAGGTCATCGGGACCGGGGGCGTCCTCGTTGCCGACGGGGACGTCCGGGCCTGCGCCGACGCGGTACGGCGCATCCTCGGCAGCGCCGCTCACCGCAGCGAGCTGTCGGCGAGCGCCGTCGACCGAGCCCGTCAGTTCCCGTGGGATAGGGCCGCTCGGGCCCACGCCGGGATCTACCGCCTCGTCGCCCGGTGAGCCGCACCCCTCCCAGGGTCGCCTTCTTCGACGCCTACCCCCACCTCTACGGCGGCGGCCAGCGGACCACCCACCTCCTCGCCTCATCGCTGCTCGCCCGCGGCCTGACGGTGACGGTGCTGACCACCGGGGAAGGGATCCTGACCCGGCGACTCAGCGCCGATGCCGTCCCCTGGTCGGTGATCTCGCTTCCTCGAGCGCTGCGCACCTACGGTCATGGCACCACCGGGACCGGCGCCCTCAGGGCCGCCGCTGCTCTGCCGGTGGCCTGGGCCCGAGTCGCACGGGTGTTGGCCCGCCTTCGGCCTGACGTGGTGCACGCCCTTGACCTGCGCGGGATGATCCTGGCCGGCCCCGCCGGGCGCCTGGTCCGGGCTGGCGTGGTCTGGCACGTGCATCTCAGTGAGACACAGCCTGCCCTCAACCGGGGCGCCGCCGCCCTGGCCGACCGGGTGGTGATCCCGTCAGCCGCGGCTCTCGGAGATCTCGTCGGCGTGCACCCCGACGTGCCGGTCATCATCGCCAACGCGGTGACACCCCTCGCTCTCAGCTACGGTCCAGACGCTCAGCGACCCGAGCGCGCCGAAGACGGCGGCAGGCCGACGGTGGTCACCTCGGCACGCCTCAGCCCCCAAAAGGGCCTGGACGTGCTCATCGAGGCCATTCCCCTCATTGTCAGCGAACACCCGGGCCTGAGGGTGGTCATCTTCGGTGGCGCCCAGAAGGGATACGAAGGCCATCACCACGATCTGCTGGCCAGCGTCGAGCACTTGGGGCTGGGAGAGGTGGTGCGCTTCGCCGGGGCCACCGACGCGCCCTTCGCCCACTTCGCTGCCGCCTCGGTATATGTGCAGTCCTCCCGGGCGGAGATAGCCCCCCTGGCCATCCTCGAAGCCATGGCCGTCGGGCTCCCCGTGGTGGCCAGTGACGTCGGCGGGGTGTCGGACCTGGTGGACGACGGCCGCACCGGGGTGCTGGTCGCACCGGGAGACCCGACGGCGCTGGCCGGCGCCGTCGCCTACCTGCTGGGCAACCCAGCCCAGGCGTCAGCGTTCGGCGCCGCCGGGGCCCGCCGGGTACGCGAGCACTTCAGCCTCGACGTCATGGTGGACCGGTGGGTCTCGCTCTACGAGAGCCTCCGTTGACCGCCGCGGCGCACCGATCGAACGTCGTGCTCTACGGTCACCGCCTGCAAGATCCCTCGGCGACGGGCATATCCCGCTACACCCGCCAGCTCATCGCCGCCCTGGCGCGGAGACCCGACTCCTCGTTGGCCTACACCATGGCCGGGTCCGGCGAGCGTCGGGGACCCGAGGGACTCCCCGCGGAGCTCCCCTACCGCCACCCTCCCGGTCCCCGCCGGCTCCTCCACACCGCCTGGTCGGCAACCTCGCATCCGACGGTCGACCGCTTCGTCGGTCACCCCGACCTGGTCCACGTGCTCTACCCCTCGACACCGGTGCCGAGTCGGGCACCGATCATCTACACCATCCACGACCTCATACCGCTGCGGCACCCGGAATGGTTCGCCCGCTACGAGCGGTGGGCGTTCACCAGGGCGGTGACCGACGCCGCCGGCCGAGCCGCCGCCGTGATCGCCGTCTCGGTGGCGGTGGCCGACCAGGTCAAGGGCTGGCTGGGCATAGCTTCCGAACGCGTGCACGTCGTCCACCTCGGGGTGGCACCCGACCTGTTCATCCCCCCGACGCCCGAAGAGGTGGCCTCGGTGTGCTCGCGCCATGGGGTGCAACCGGGCGGCTACCTCCTCGTGCTCGGCGCCGTCTCCACCCGCAAGAACCTGACCCCGGTCATCAACGCCCTCGCCGCGACCCGCAGTCCGAGCACGGTCCCCCTGCTCGCCGTCGGCCCTCCCGCCATCGGTGCCACCGACGTCATCGACCTGATCGCCCGTCGTGGACTGGGCGAGCGGGTACGCCTCACCGGGTGGCTGCCATCCTCGGACGTTCGCAGCCTGCTCGGTGGGGCGCGGGCCCTCCTGCACCCCTCGCTCGACGAGGGTTTCGGCATGACCCCGCTCGAAGCGATGGCCTGCGGTGTGCCGACCGCGGTGTCAGATGCTTCGCTCCCCGAGGTCGTGGGCGACTCGGCGATCCTGGTCGGCAACGATCCGCAATCCTGGGCTGTGGCCATCGACGGGCTGATCGGCGACGAGCAGCTGCGGTCGAGGCTCATCGAGCGGGGTCGCCGTCGGGCCGCCGACTTCACCTGGGACCGTACGGCGGAGGCGACGACGACGGTGTACCGATCTGTGCTGACCTGACGGGGGTGGCTACGAGCCGCGAGCGGCGGCGAGCACGACGTCGGCGAAGCGCTCCCCGATGCGGCACCAGTCGTAGTGATCCTCGATCAGGCGCCGGGCCTCCCC
>JALYZO010000056.1 GCA_030945745.1 Actinomycetota bacterium | reverse complement strand
CCGTGAAGCGGTAGTGAGCACCGGCTTCCAGCCTGGGCGGCACGGCGCCACCCAGGGCCGGAGGTTCACGATGGCGCCGAGGCCTCGGGGGCCGGTGGCTTCGCCGGCGGGGGGCCCTGCTGGCGCACCTCCTCCTTCCGGCGCTCAAGGCGGGCCTTGCCCCGGAGGTCGTGGCAGATCCGGGCGGTGAGCAGGCCGACCATGACCGGTAGGGCGAAGAGGAGCACTTGGAAGACGGTGGTGATGCGGGCGATCGGGACTCGCAGGTGCTGGGAGATGATGTCCTGGGAGCCGGCCACGAACAGGACCACGTAGAAGGTGATGGCACCCCAGCCGAAGGACGTGCGCCAGGGATGGTCGCTCGGCCGGAGAAGCAGGTTGTGGGCGGCCCGGTCCTTGGTGATGCGCCGCTCGAGGAAGGGCCAGGCGTAGAGCAGCCCGAAGGTGATGCCGGGCAGCACGACGCCCGGGACGAAGAGCTCGGACAGCTCGTAGCCGAAGATGTGGGTACGGGCCGGGGGCATGAGGCGGAACGCCCCTTCGAGCCAGCCCATGTACCAGTCGGGCTGGGCGGCGGTGGTCACCGCCGCCGGGTCGAACGGACCGTAGAGCCAGACCGGGTTGATCTGGACCAAGCCGCCGAGCAGGGCGATCACGCCGGAGACGCCGGCGAACAGGCCGAGGGCGCGGGCGGTGTAGGTGGGCCACAGGCGGGTGCCGACGACGTTCTCCTCAGTGTGGCCCGGGCCCGGGAACTGGGTGTGCTTCTGGCGCCAGACCATGGCCAGGTGGGCGGTGAGGAGGCCGATGATCAGCCCGGGGACGAGCAGGATGTGCAGCACGAACAGGCGGGAGGTCAGGTCGGGCGAGGGGAACTCGCCACCGAAGACCAAAAAGGCGATCCAGGTGCCGATGACGGGGACGGCCAGCGCCGAGGAGTAGGCGATCCGCAGGCCGGTGCCCGAGAGCAGGTCGTCGGGCAGGGAGTACCCGCTGAATCCGTTGAAGATGGCGAGCAGCAGCAGGGTGACGCCGATGAGCCAGTTCAGCTCCCGGGGCTTGCGGTAGGCCCCGGTGAAGAAGATGCGCAGGACGTGGGCGATGAGGGCGGCGACGAACAGCAGGGCAGCCCAGTGGTGCATCTGGCGGATGAGGAGGCCGGCCCGCACGTCGAAGCTGAGGCGGACGGTCGACTGGTAGGCCTGGCTCATCTCCAACCCGCGGAGGGGGCGGTAGCTGCCGTGGTAGGTGACGGACTTGGCGCTGGGCACGAAGAAGAACGACAGGTAGGTGCCCGTGGCGATCAGCACGACCAGGCAGTACATGACGACCTCGCCCAGCAGGAACGACCAGTGGTCGGGGAAGACCTTGTTCAGCGCCTTTTGGGCGAACGAGTTCGTCCCCAGCCGGTCGTCGAGGCCGTCGAGGGCCTTGCGGATGATCATGACGAGGACACCGTCGCGGTCGGCCCAAGGGGAGGGGCCAGCCGGGGCGCCGGCTCGGCGTCGCCCAGCGAGCGGACGAACAGAAGGACCCCGAGGCCCAGGTAGACCAGGCCGGCGAAGGCCCACATCACGACCCCGGCGACCTGCTGGTCGGCGAGGTTGGGGTGGGCGGCGTACCAGGGCGCGGAGGCCAGCGTCATCGCCGCCCCCAGGGCGACGCCTACCATCGACGCCGCGAACACCGCCAGCAGCGACAGCCGCTGCGGCAGGCGAGCCCCCACGCCCACCGCCGCCCAGAACACCACGGCGGTGGCCAGCAGGCTGAGGTGCTCGAGCGCGTGGACGGCCGCGGTCCGCTCGGCGGCGTCGAAGGCCGGAGGCAGGTGCCAGGCCACCATCAGGCCGGCGTGGAGGCCGAAGGCGGCGACGAGGGCCCACACCCCCGCCGGGCGGGCGTCGGTGGCCGGGCGACGGGCAGCAGCCAGCAGCGGTGCGGCGACGACGAGCAGGACGACGTGCTGGACCATGTGGGCGGTGAGGCTCCCGTCGGCCCGGGCGTGGGCGGCCGGGCTCAGGCTGGCCAGGGTCACGGCGGCTCCTCCGGCCAGGGCCCAGGGCCGGCTGTCAGCCACAGGAGTGTCCGGTCAGGCCGAGGACGTAGACCTCTTCGAGGACGATGAGCAGGACGTCGGTGGCACCGATGAGCAGGCCGAGGCGCCCGAGGAACGCCAGCCGGCCCGGCCCCTCGGGTGAGGCCTCGTCGCCTCCGGCCGCCACCATGCGGGCCGACATCGCCGTGGCCGCGGCCGCCATGGCCAAGGTGACCGCGGTGATGACGTGGAACGTCCAGCGAGAGGAGGGGACGTTGCACGAGTACCGGGTGAGGGCGGCGATGGCCAGCAGGTGCACGGTCCACGCCGGGATGCTCCCGAAGACCGGGAACCACGTGAAGAGGAGGTTGCGGACGGCGGTCAATGGAGGTGGGCCGACAGGAAGAGGGACGGGAACACGGCCACCCACACGAGATCGACGAAGTGCCAGTAGTAGGAGAAGACCTGCATGCTGGCGTGGCCGTGCGGCGAGTAGCGGTTGGTCCACGCCTTGGCCTGCACCACCAGGCCCATGGCCAGGCCGACCACCAGGTGGATCGAGTGGAGGCCGACGATCGTGTAGAAGGCCGAGCCGTAGGCGTGGTCCCGCCAGCCGAAGTGCAGCTCGTTGAAGTCGTAAGCGGTGTACGCCAGGAACGACGCCCCCATCAGCCAGCTCAGGGCGAGCCCGGCCCGCACCTGGAGGTTGCGGCCCCGCTTCACGGCGGCGTCGGCCCAGAACACCGGGAGGCTGCTGCCCCACAGCACCAGGCTGAACGGCCAGGCCAGGGCCAGCTTGGGAGGCTCGACCCCCGGCGGCGGCCACTCCTTCGACGCCGCCCGCAGGAAGAAGTAGCCCGAGAGCAGGATCACGAAGACCATGGCCTCGGTGGCGATGACCATCAGCACGCCCCACTGGGCCGTGGTCATGCCCCGGCTGCCCGTGCGCTGGACAGGGAGGGAGACGGCGGTCACACCAGGTCCTCCTCGGTTCGCCACGCCCACACCGACGCGGCCAGCACGGCGCAGCCGACGCCGATCACGCCCACCAGCGGGGCGCTGATGAGCAGCCCGAAGAACAGCACGGTGAGGCCGCTGGCCACCAGAAACGGCAGCCACGAGTCCTCCGGGATCCGCAGCCGGCCCTCGGGCAGCGAGTCGATGCCGCTGGTGATGGGCGTCACCCGGTCGAGGACGCCCTGGCGCAGCAGGCCGGACTCGTCATCCCCCTCGGGCTGGGCCAGCTTCAGGTCCTTGGCGTCCCACAGCGGGTGGCGGCCCTCGACGAAGGGGATGGCAGCGAAGTTGTAGGTGGGCGGCGGCGAGGTGGTGGCGAACTCCAGGGTGTCGGCGCGCCAGGGGTCGTCGGGGACGGGTACCTTCTTCCTCCACGCCCAGACGGCGTTGATGAACGTGAGGAACATCCCGAGGGCGAAGATGCCGGAGCCGATGCTGACCAGCGTGTTCAGCCCGTCCCAGCCCAGGCCGTTCCGGTAGGTGTAGATGCGCC
>JALYZO010000053.1 GCA_030945745.1 Actinomycetota bacterium | reverse complement strand
CAGGTGCAACGTGCCGGTGAAGGATCCCGCAGCGGGAGCTCCCGGATGGCACCGCTGTCTGTTCGTCGGTGGCAGGCCGCGAGGACCCCGTCAGGCAACAGGACGCCGGCCCACGACGAACCCGACTGGCGCGTGGCACGTTCGCTCAACAGTGTGCACGTCCGAGAAGCCGGCGGCTTCGAGCAGCTTCTCGATCTCAGGCATTGTGAAGGGGTTGCCGCCCGTGCGCAGCGTCCGAAGCCGCAACAGCTCTCGGGCCAGGTCGCCCTCCGGACCAGCGAACAGGCCGAAGATGGCCCAGCCACCCGGGTGCAAGGCCGCGTAGGTTCGCGCCAGGGCCGCACGCACCACGCTCGTCGGCAGGAACGGGCCGGACAGCCAGGCCGCATCGAACGCCTCCCGGTCGTCGAACGCTTCGATGGTCATCGTGCGCAGCGCGACGCGGTGGCCGACACCGGCGGCCG
This sequence comes from Actinomycetota bacterium, assembly GCA_030945745.1. Classification (GTDB taxonomy): domain Bacteria; phylum Actinomycetota; class Acidimicrobiia; order Acidimicrobiales; family Palsa-688; genus JALZAH01. Next base: position 1,649 of record JALYZO010000053.1, on the reverse strand, counting down.
TCACGTTCTCGACTGCGAGAGCCATCGGCACATCCCACGGTTCCAAGCCGACGACGTGGAGCGCCGGCCAAATCTGGCACAGCTCCACCGCGATGGCGCCTATGCCCGACCCGATGTCAAGAAACGCGGCTCCGGGCCGGGCCAGCGCCTCGGCAAGGCCGGCCAGCTGCGGCGCCATCGTGGCGATGAGGTGGGCGATGACCGCCGAGGAGCGGCCTTGGACCTGGAGGCCGTCGGCGTCGACCTCACGCCACCCGATCGGCCGACCGGGTTCCTCCGCCAGGTCGGCGGCCTGGCGGAGGTAGGTCCGGGCGGTTGTGGCGGCGATCGTGAGCTGGCCGGGGTCGAGTGTGGACGTGTCCACATCAAGCGCCATCGCGATCCGATCCAGCGTGTCACCGATCTCAGGATCGAGGGCGATTCCCTCTGCCCGGGCCCTGAGGTGGGCGGTAAGCGCGCCGAGCGCCTCGGCACTGGCGGTCAGCCGCGCAATAGTCGCCAAGAGATCGTCAAGGACCATCTCCGTTGTTAGCACCCGCCCACCGCGGGCGGTCGACGTGGCCCGCTGTGGCCCGACGTGGGTCTGGCGGGCACCTTGCGTTGGCCGGAGCACTCCCGTTTGGCAAGGGCGGCCGGACGTGGACGACTTGCTCCAGACCGTTCTCTGCGACATCGCGACGAAAGTGTCGGCGCTGTCGATGTTGCCGGCTGACCGCGTCGAGTCGGGTCCGGACGTCCCGCATGCCGATCGGCTTGCGCTCCGAGGTGTCCCGGTGCCCCGAGTCCGGCCCGCCGTAGGAAGCGAACTGATGGCCTCCCCCCCCGCTCGCTCCGCTCGCCCCCCTCCTGCAGTTGCTAAAGGTTTGTTTCTCGGAGGTCTCCCAGCTCGCAGGGCTGTGCTTGCTGCGCCCGCTATTCGGCCCTGACGGGCCGGCGTGCGCTCTTGAGGCGCTGCTTTGCATCGCCCGGGCCCAACGTCATCGGCGGATCGCACCAGGGGGACGGAGTCACTGCGTCAAGGCACGCTGCGCACCCTCGCTGCAGTCGAGGCCCGCCGCCCCTTCGGGGCGCAGCCGGCTTTTCCCAGGGGCTATCGCCCCCGGACCCCCGCCTCAACTTCGCTGCGGCTGCTCCGCTCTTCGGCCTTGACGCTGGCCCCGGGGCCGCTGGTTGGTGGCCATCCCCGAGAACCGCTCTCAGGGACTCGCCAAAGGAGGCAAGACATGCAGGACCACACCCCCCTTCCAGCCCAGCTCCGGATCGTTGCTTGGCCCGACCCCGTCATCGATGCCCTGGGGTTCGTCCCCCACGACCCCTACAGCGAGCTGGTGTGGACGCCCAGCCTCGGTCCGTCGGCCGTTCTCGCCTGGCGGCGCATGGCGGGCACACTCATCCACCGACCGGACGGCTTCACGCTCGAAGTCGCCGAACTCGCTCACGCCCTCGGCCTTGGTCATGGCACAGCTCACAACGCCCCCGTCTGTCGCACCCTGCGGCGCCTCAGCGCCTTTGCCCTAGCTCGCTTCGGCGAGGACGACACCTATGCCGTGCGTCGGCACATCCCACCGATCAACGCTCGCCAAGTGTGCCGCCTCAGCTCCGAGCTACGCCGCATCCACACCGTGCTGTTGACTCGCCACGACGACGAG
>JALYZO010000030.1 GCA_030945745.1 Actinomycetota bacterium | reverse complement strand
CAGCTACCTCGACTGGCAAGCCGAGTGGGCACGAGCCGAACGAGCCGAGAACGACGGCTCCCGCCCGGCGTACTTTGAGCGATTTTTCGTTGAGGCCATGGACCACTCGGGCGGCCGGGTAGGACCTCGCCTCGACAAGGGGGACCCTCCGCGTTGCTCGCAGCCCGGACGTGCGCAGTCCTCGTCGACCCGATGCCACCGAACGCTATTGCTTGGTGAGCGTAGCGACGGTAACGTGAGGCCAGCGGAGGCCGTGGAAGTCGAGCTGCACCAGCTGGGTGTATTGCAGCTGGAGGTGGTCAGGCTCCCCTCCCTCTCCGGCGACGGTCTCGATCCAGAAGGTGGCGTCTACCAGGGCCGCGTTCGCGTTACCGAACGAAACACCGGGCGGACAACCCGGAGGCCTGGTCCCCTCCTCGAGGAAGGCGGTATTGGCCGTGCCGCCGCCTGGAGTGCTGTCATGGGTGGTCGAGACGATCAGCACGGTGGTGCTGGTGATGGTCTGGCCCTTAATTGCCTCCTTGAGGACGAGGTTCGGGTTCTTGACCATGTCCTGGGTCACGCCAGGAGACACGAAGCGATTGTCGACAGATTTTTTCGAGAGGTCGAGCTCCTCGAAGTCCCCAGCAGCAGCCTTGTCAAAGCCTGAGTTCTGCGGTGGCATGCTGCCGATGCAGAAGGGAATGATGTTGTTGTCCTCGATTCTGGGACCTGACGCCACGGTGAACGCTGTGCCCTGAGCGAGAATTGCGGTTCCGTGCGGGATGGAGGCCATCCGCACCACGGTCTGATCAACGTTTGGATCGTCCGTGGCCGGCACCAGCGCCCATATCCCGGGCTCGATGTGCAACGCGGCTTCGTCCTCGGTCTGAGCGATCTGCTGCATGTACGTTAGGCCGACCATGTTGATGTCGTGGTTCAGCAGCCCGCGGTTGGGGATCGCTCCGCCGATCTTCGTGAACGCGAGTGTCTCGGTGGTCATGTTCAGCTCCAGGAACTCTGCCTGGGGGACGGACGGAAAGTGCGGCCGCCAGATGGTATTGAAGCCCTTGCCGCACCAAACGCCCTCAAGTAGCGAGAGCGGACCGAAGTCAAGGGCCGCAGGTGCGACGGCAGTAGCGGGGGGTCCAGCGGTTCCAGTGGCGTACTCGACCCCCGGGAACGTAAAGGAAGCGTCGGTTTGGGGAGCGGCTACTGTCATGCTGACTCCTTAGGAGAGGGTTAGCCAATTGACCGACGTTGCGGTCGTTCGCTATGCGGTCACGACATATTTTGCAACACGCGGGCAAACTAGTTCCGAGCGGTATGATTGTCAACGGCCCGGCGACGTTCACCTTGCCGCTCCTCGGTTACGGGGGCGCCTCGAAGTCTGACCGGCGACGGGAGGGTGACGGGGCGCAGAGTCGGCGGCTGCCGTGCTGGAGGGGTCGCACAAGCTGCCTGCACTGGCGTCGCATCACGACGAGATGGCGTCTCGGGCCTAACCCTGGCCTAACCCAGCCGGCCGATATTCAGCCTTCCTTGAAACCGCGACCTTCCACGGCTTGAGCTCATGGTCTTTCCAGATCCCACCGTTCCTTGCCACCCCCAACTTCTTCGCCAACGTACGTTTCGTCCAATGCGTCGAGGTGTCGGCGGGAAGCTCGCTACAGGTGACCCGAACCACCTCGGCGACCGTCCCCTCCGGCAGATACGCCTTGCGGCCCCGACCCTTGGCGATCGTCCCCACCCCGGCCACACCTCATGGGCGAAGCTCGCCCGCCACGCCCGCACCCATAAGCCGACGGTCCAGGGCTTGGACGGCCGCAAGATGGGCCTATTTGGTGACGGCCGGCCTGACGGCCCCCACAAGGGGGGCACATCAGACTGCCACATGGGGTCAGTCGTGCCACTCGAACTGTGACGTAACTCGCGCCGCTTGATCTTGCGGCCATCTCGGATCTCCGTGGCCTGATGGGGCGGCGAAGAGTACCTGCTCGCCGGCGGTGGGCATCCGGGTCAACAGCAGGGCGGTGTCGTCGTCGCCGGGGAGGCTGAGTATGGCGGGCGCCTGGGCGGCTCGGGCCACGAGGTCGGTGCCGGTCCCGGTCCCGCCGATCAACGGCCCACTCCCAGTCGGAGGCAGCCACGCTGGCTGCTCTGAGGGCAGGGTCGCAGGCCCCGGGGTTCTGCCAGGCCCTGCTCGGCGACCGGGGGGTCGGCAAGACCGTGCTGCTCAACGAGATCGAGCGCCGCTGTCACGGCGAGCTGGGCTGGCCCGTGGTCACCCATCAGGCCACCCCCGGAGGGGATCTGGTCGCCTCGATCGCCGAGAGGCTCCCGTCCGCGGTGGGTCGCTCGTGGAGTCGGGCCGGCCGCCTCGTCGGGGACCTCGACAAGGAGATCACCCTCAGCGCCAACCTTGGTGTGCTGCGAGCCGAGGCCAAGATGAACCGTCCGGCCGGCCGGGCCCAGCCCGCCGATCTCCTCGAACGTCTGCTGCGCAGGGCGGGTGAGTTCGCGGCCAAGCGGCGAAGCGGGATCCTGGTGACGATCGACGAGGCCCACGTCATCGAGCGCACGCCCGACCTCGCCCGCGCTCGGCGCCGCCATGCAGCTCGTCGTCCGCCGTGCCCGTCTCCCGGTGGCGGTGATCCTGGCCGGGCTCCCCCAGCTGCGGGCCCAGGTGCACGGGATCGGCACCTTCCTGGAGCGGATCGTCACCACCGAGATCGGCTCCCTCGGCCCTGACGCCACCCGCTACGCCCTCATCCAGCCCGCGCCCGAGCTCGGGGTCTCGTATGACGCCGCCGCTCTCGACGTCCTCGTCGCCGCCTCCGGGGGCTATCCCTGTCTCGTCCAGGTCCTCGGCTATGAGACCTGGCAGGCCGCTGCCGGCGCAGCCCGGCTCACCACCAGCCACGCCCAGGCGGGCCGGGCCGCTGGCCTGGAGCGGATGGGGGCGATGTTCAAGACCCGCTGGGACCAGCTCAGCGACCTCGAACAGCGCTACATCACCGCCATCGCCCACCACGACCAGACCCCCGTCCCCGTCGCCACGGTGGCCACCGCGCTGCGGCGCACCACGCAGCAGCTGTCCACGACCCGGGCCTCGCTGATCGAAGGGCATCGGCGACGACCCAGATCGCCACCCCGGCACCAAAAGCGAGCCACGAGCCGAGCGGTAGAGGGGCGTTGCGGGCGAGCCGGCCCACGCCGATCAGGGTGACCGACACGGCCGCGGCGGCAACGAAACCGACGATCAGGCGGAGCTCCAGCGCGCTGATCACCTGGATGGAACGAGGAACATCAGCCCGCGCCAGCAACGCGCTCCACGAGGCCGATGTGGCCGGATCCGGCGCCGGAGCGTGGTTCGTCGTTCGTCGTGGGGATCGCTGTCGCCATCAGGCACGCCTCCTCCTTCGAAGACCGACCTTTGGGACTGCGTCGTTCCGCAGCGGTCCCTTGCGGTGACCCGGGTCCGCCGGCCGACTCTGCAATGAAGCGCTGTAGATCGCCGTTGCCCATCGCTGAGACGCGCCACCGGCAGGCGGTTCGTCCCCGCTCTGCGTGTGCCAGGCCAGGTCGACCTCCAGGGTGATGGCGGCGGCGGAGCCGGATGCCGCCGTGGCACCTCCTCGGTCCCCTCCGAGCTCGTCGAACGGGGGAAGGACGGTCGACACCTTGCCGATCCTGGCCACGTCGTCGGCTTCGACGGCGCCGGACCACCTCCAGGTCCTCGACCCGGTCGGCCATCGCAGGATGGCCGTCGTCGTCCCCGTGATGGGTACCCGCAGGTCATTGACCACGTGGATGGCCAGCGCGATCGTCTCCCCAGGCCAGTAGGAGGCTGCCGGCCGGTCGGCTACCACGATGACCGGTTCGCAGGCTGCGGCCAATGCGTGGTACCCGGCCTTGGCCTGGCGCTCGTGGTCGAGCACGGACCAGCTGATGGCAGGCTGGGCGTCGGCGAGGAGGAACTGGCAGAACCCCCCGGTGGGTCGGTACTTGAGGCGGCGCAAGGTCTCGATGTGGAAGCGGATGACCGTTGCCTGATAGGCCTGGGTGGCGGTCCGCCAAGCGTCGAACGTGGCGTGTCGGGCGGGGGGGACGTGGCGGTCGAGGACACTCTTCTGCAGGCTGTGGTGCTGGCCGAGCTGGTCCCAGTCCAGGTCGGGCCACCGCTCGGGGTGGGCGAACCCGGCGCTGGCGGGAACCGCCTGGGCACCGAACTCGCCGACGAAGCGGGCCAGAACCGGGAGGCGGGCCAGGGCGTGAGGCAGGTCACGCTCGTCGCCGTGGTACCAGCCGAAGTACAGGTGGCTGTCGGTGCCGCCCGCCGGGTGAGGAAGCACGCCGGCGTGGGCCACGACGGGTCGGCTCCCGTCCGCCTTCTCCAACGCCCGCTTGATGGAGCGGTCCAGGGCGGTCTTGTTCCAGGTGGGCAGCATCTGGGCGGCGAAGGAGCGGCGGACGGCTCGACGATCAGGCTCAGTTCCCGGAGCTGGGTCGACAGCCAGAGGTTCGTTGTGCCCGCACCACACGGCCAGGCAGGGATGGTGACCGAGCAGGGTGACCGCCTGGCGAGCCTGGCGCGCGGCTTGGCGGCGAATGCGGGCGTACCCCCACTGCAGCGGCAGGTCCTGCCAGATCAGCATCCCGGCGCGGTCGGCGGCGTCGTAGAGCTCGGGGCGGGTCACGTGAGCGTGCACCCGGAGCAGATCGAGCCCGGCCTGGCGGGCCAGGTCGACGTCGCCCGCCAGTTGCTCCGGGGTGGCCCCGGCCAGCTCGCGCCGGGTCGGGCCGCAGTTGGTGCCCTTGAGGAACAGCCGCTCGCCGTTGACGCTGGTCACGAAGTTGCGCATCCGGACCTGGCGCAGGCCGGTCGTCACGGTCCGACGATCGCTGCAGGCCGTCGGTGTGCCCACCGAGACCGTCACCGTATGGAGGGGTTGGGCCCCCAGAGCGTGAGGCCACCACAGCGCCGGTCGCTCTATGGTGATCCGCCACGTGACCCGGTTGACGCCAGCCGCCAACGTCTCCTCGGTCGACCGCTCGGCCACAACGCCGGCGCCGCGGCCCGCACCCTCGCCGGCAACGACGGTGGCCACCGACACGGTGGACGCCTCGAGCGTGTCGATCTCCGCCTCGAGGTCCAGGGTTGCTCGCTCCGCGGTGGCCTCTCGGCAGGTGACCCGGAGCGAGACGATCCGCACCGGCCCCGTCTCGTCGAGGGTGACGGGCGCCCAGATGCCGCCTGGGGTCCAGGCCGGATCGATGCAGTCCCAGTGCTCGAAGATGCCCGTCAGGTTCCGCTTGGCACGCCGGTCGGCAGGCCGGTTGCAGGCCACCTCGACGGCCAGCACATGCTCACGGGCGGCGCCCAGGCGTTCAGTGACCTCAAAGGTGTGCGGAAAAAAATAGCCTTCGGTGTCGCCCAGGTAGGCGCTGTCGAGCCACACGTCGCCTTGGTAGAACATCCCCGAGAAGTGGAGCCACGATCGGCGACCGGCGGCGGGGCCGTCGGCCTCGAAGCGGCGGCGGTAGAGCAGGGGACCGTCCGACGACGCAAAGGCGGCCTCCGACCTCCAGTGGCCCGGCACCCTGACGGGTGTCCAGTCCCGGTCATCGAGCGAGGGATCGGGGAGGCGTCGACGCAGCTCGTCGTCGGCTTCCCTGGCCAGCCACATGCCACCCAAGTCTGTGACACCGGAGTCTGTGCCACCGGAGTCTGGGACACCGGAGTCTGGGATCTTTGGGTCTGTGCCGCCGGAGTCTGTGCCGCCGAGATCCATCCTGGCGAAGGGTAGCTGCCGGCTCCGAGAGAACCACCCGGCGGTGCGGCTACTTCACCCCGAGGCCGCCCAGCAGGCCGCCCAGCAGCGACGGGACGGTCGTCGAGGCGTCACCTGCAGGCGGGTTCTGGCAGGTGTTCAGGTTGATGTTGAGGATCTGGACGCCGGTGCAGGTCGGGTTGAGGGTGATGCCGGCTGTCGGGGCGCTGGGCGCTCCCACGGTGACACCCAGGCCGCCCCCTGCGGGTTGGGTTGCGCCAATGACGCCGGGGACGTTGATGATGGACTTGGGTGCCGGCGGGCCGCCCGTCACCGGCGTCGCCGGATTACCCGGCGCCGGCGGGGTCGTGGCGCCTCCGCCCGGCGAGGTCGGCGAGGTCGGTGACCCACCCGGCGAGGCGGCCGGCCCGGCCGGCCCGGACGGCGCCGTGGCCTGGTTGGCGCCACTGCCCTCCCCGATCAGGATGGGATTGGTCGGAGCTCCCACCGAGGGGATCAGCGAGCCGGCGCCCGAGCTCAAACCGGCACCCTTGAGGAAGCCGGAGGCGCCGGAACCCGGTCCGAAGAGCAGGTTGTTGTGGCCGCCGGGCATGGAGGGGTTGACCGGGGCGCCGCCGCTGGCGGCCGGTGCGGAGATGGCCGCAGCCGGTCCGCTCGTCGCAGGGGAGGAGGCGACTGTGAGGACACCCAGGCCCACCATGCCGAGGGCGACCAGGCCCCCGCAGGCGACCCACAGGGGTCGAGGAGCCTTCTCTGCCAGCCAGTCGGCCGCTGGAGCCAGCCGGCCCGATGGGTCCACGGTCACCGAACCCTTCCATCGCTTGACGGCCACTACCTCCATGTTGGCCGGCACCGCCGCCGCCAGGGGGCGGAGGGCGTCGCCGATGTGGTCGGGGATGGTGATGCTGGCTTGGGCGAACCGGGCCAGCAGGCCCTGCCGGCCCCGATCGACCAGTTGGGCGGCCACGGGACCGGACACACCGAGGATGGTCGCCACCGCCGGCATCTGGAGCTGCTCGACCTCCGCCAACCACACCGCCGCCCGCCAGCGCTCCGGGAGACTCCGGAACGCGGCCACGGTCCCGGGGGAGGCGGACCCCGACGATGGCGGGGCAACGGCGTCGTTGGCCGGCGTCGTCGCCCCCGTCTTGGCGGTGCGGGCCTGTTCCATGGCCGCTCGGTAGACCTCGGTGAGCAGGGCGGGGCGGAACGGCGTCTCGGTGTTGAGCCGACGGCGCCTGAGGTCTCGCATGACCAGGGTGAAACCCTCGGCGACGGCGTCGGCGGCCCGCGCCCGGTCGGGGCTCACGGCCTGAGCCAGTCGCCACGAGGTCTGGCTGTGGCGGCGGTACAGCTCATCGAAGGCCAAGCGGTCCGAACGTGCCGCCGTGCGCGCCAGATCTGCCTCTGTCCTGAACGAGGCCCCCGCCGACCTGGCGGGTAGGACAACCGTGCTCATGACGACACCTGCCTCATCTGACCCTCGGATCCGGTGTTAGCGGTCGGGCGAAGCGAGGGACCAGGCGGGTGGCACCACGCGTTCGCCTTTTCCACCATCAGGTTCTACCGGACCGGGGCCGCCTCCTGCCAGTGGTCAGCGCTGCACGGGGAGGATTTTTTCCGGAAAGGGTCCGGCGAATGCGACAGGAGCTCCCAAGGTGGCGACAACGGACGAAAGGCCTCGCCGGCGGGGCACACCGGCGACGGACGCCCCAGTGTCCCGAGGGTGACCGTGGTGACCCGCAGACGCGCCGATCTGTTGTCCGAGCCCGGAGGTAGCGTGCCGATCATGACCTCGCGACCAGCGACCCTAGGCCAGCTTCGGGACTCGGGCTGGGTGTCGGTGCCCGTCAAGGAGGAGGTGCGTCGCAACGCGGCGGCAGCCATCGCCTCCGGGCGGCCCGTGGTCGACGGTGTCCTCGGTTACCACGACACCGTGCTCCCCCAACTCGAGCACGCCTTGCTGGCCGGTCACGACATCATCTTCCTCGGCGAGCGCGGCCAGGCCAAGACCCGCGTGATCCGAGGACTCACCGGCCTGCTGGACGAGTGGCTTCCGGTCGTGGCTGGCTCGGAGATCCTCGATGACCCCTATCAGCCCGTTTCCCGCTACGCCCGGGACCTGACCGCGGAGCACGGCGACGACACCCCCGTCGAGTGGGTGCATCGCGAGACCCGCTTCGGCGAGAAGCTGGCGACGCCCGACACCTCCATCGCCGACCTGATCGGCGAGGTCGACCCCATCAAGGTGGCCGAAGGCCGCTACCTCTCCGACGAGTTGACGATGCACTACGGCCTGGTGCCGAGGACCAACCGGGGCATCTTCGCCATCAACGAGCTTCCCGATCTGGCGGAGCGCATCCAGGTCGGCCTGCTCAACGTGCTCGAGGAGCGCGACGTCCAGGTTCGGGGCTACAAGATCCGCCTTCCCCTCGACGTGATGCTGGTGGCGTCGGCCAACCCGGAGGACTACACCAACCGGGGGCGCATCATCACCCCCCTCAAGGATCGCTTCGGGGCGCAGATCCGTACCCACTACCCTCTCGACGTGGAGACAGAGATCGAGGTCGTCCGCCAGGAGGCGACGGCGTTCGAGGTCGACGGTGTGACGGTCAAGGTGCCCGACTACATGACCGAGATCGTGGCCACCGTCTCTCAGCTGGCCCGTCAGAGCCCACACGTGAACCAGCGATCCGGTGTGTCGGTCCGCCTCAGCGTGGCCAACTACGAGACCCTGGTGGCCAGCGCAGCGCGCCGGTCCCTCCGTCTCGGTGAACCCGACGCCTCCCCCCGGGTCAGCGACCTCGATTCCCTGGCGGCGTCGACGTCGGGCAAGATCGAGATCGAGACCATCGACGAGGGGCGGGACTCCCAGGTCGTCGAGCGGCTGGTGTCCCAGGCCGTGCTGGCTGTGTTCCGCTCCCGGGTGCGGATGGAGCAGGTGCGTGACGCCCTCGAGTCCTTCGACGGCGGCAGCGTCGTGCATGCCGGCGATGATGTGGCGTCGAGCCGGTTGGTCCAGGTCCTCACCGACATCCCGGCGTTGCGGGACGCGGCGATCGGCCTGGCCGACAGCGAGTCGCCGGCTGCGGTGGCGTCCGCCGTCGAGCTGATCCTCGAGGGGCTGCACCTCACGAAGCGGCTGAACAAGGATTCGGCGGGCGCTCGGGCCACCTACCGGGCCAGGTAGTCCGGCTGTCAATCGGGCCAGGGCGGCTGGCAGCGCTCGCAGGCGTAGGCCCACCGTCCGGCCAGGTCCCAGCGGCGGATCGGGGTGCTGCAGCGGGCACAGTGCTCCTGCTTGTAGACGTAGCGGGTTCGCCCGTCCACGACACCGGGGTCGTCGCCGTTCACGGTGACGATGCGCTGGGATCGGACCCCTCTTCGCAGCATGGTGACCAGGGTGGCCCACAGAGCGTCCCACTCGTCGCGCTCCAAGGTCAGGGCCGGGCGTTGGGGGTGGATGCGCTGCACGTAGAGGGCCTCGGCCCGGAACACGTTGCCGACGCCGGCGATGAGCGACTGGTCCATGATCGCCACCCCGACGGGACCCCGGCGACGGGACAGCTTGGCCCAGGCCAGGTCGGGATCGGCGTCGGTGCGAATGGGGTCGGGCCCGAGGCGGGCGACGATGGCGTCGACGGCACTGGGGTCGAGGAGATCGCAGGCCGTCGGGCCGGTCAGATCGAACACGGCGTCGTGGCCGGCGAGGCGGAGTCGGACCTGCCGATGGGTTTCGGGAGGCGGTGGGCAATGACGCCACCACTTACCGAACAGGCCCAGGTGGACGTGCACGGTCCGTTCGCCGGCGAACCGGTAGAAGAGGTGCTTGCCCCATGCATCCACGGCGCGCAGCTCGGTGCCGTCGACGAGTCCGGCACCGGGTGCGAAGCGTCCCTGGGGGGAGGAGACGCTGACGCGCTGGCCGGCCAGAGCCTTGGCGTGATCCCGGGCGGCTCGATGGATGGTGTGGCCCTCTGGCACGACGCCATCATGGCGGGCACCGGGGTCCTACCCCGCAAGGCGCGCTTTGGGGTGGCTCCAGGCGTAGCGTTGCTCCCATGGCGCGGTTCTCCTACTCCCGCTGGGACGGCACCCAGGTCGGCTTCGATGTCGGTGCCGACGACGTGTTCTCCGAACTGACCGACGAGCTGGCCTACCACGGTGATCCCAACCAGGCGATGCAGCGGCTCATGCAGCGCGGGTTCACGGACCGCAACGGGGACCGGGTGGCGGGCATGCGGGAGATGCTCGAGCGGCTCCGCCTGCGACGCCGGGAGCTGCTGGAGCGCCACGATCTGGGGGGAGCGTACGAGGACATCGCCGAGCGGCTCCGCGACGTGGTGGACCGTGAGCGGGATGGGGTCGACGCCCTGGTGGAGGAGGCCCGAGCATCTGGCGACGAGCGGCGACGGGAGGTCACCGAGGAGATGGCGGCAGAGAGGAGGATGAACCTCGACCTCCTGCCCCCTGATCTGGCCGGCCAGGTGCAGAGCCTGCAGAGCTACGAGTGGACCTCGTCTGATGCCAGGGAGCGTTTCGAGGCGCTGATGGAGGAGCTTCGCTCCGAACTGATGCAGGGCATGTTCAACCGGATGTCCGACGCGCTCTCCGACATGTCGCCCGAGGCCATGCAGCGGGCCAAGGACATGTTCAACGACCTGAACCGGATGATCGAGGCCCGTTCCGCCGGCGCTGACACCGATCGCATGTTCGCCGAGTTCATGGAGCGCTACGGGGACATGTTTCCCGGGTCGCCCGCCAGCCTGGACGAGCTGCTGGAGATGATGGCCGCGCAGATGGCGGCCATGTCGCAGATGATGGCGTCGATGAGCCCCGAGCAACGGGCCCAGCTCCAAGGCCTGTCCGACGCCTTGATGGAAGACATGGATCTGCGCTGGCAGGTGGAGCGGCTGGGATCCAACCTGCGCAGTTCCATGCCCCAGATGGGCTGGGACCAGAGTCGACCCTTCGAGGGCACCGACCCTGTGGGCTTCGCTCAGGCCGGCTCGGTGATGGGCGAGCTGGGCGACATGGACCAGCTGGAGAACCTCCTGTCGTCGGGTTCCAGCCCCGGGGCGCTGGCCGACGTGGACCTGAAGCGGGCCGCTGAGATCCTGGGCACCGACGACGCCCGGTCCCTCGAGGCCATGGCCCGGGTGGCGCGCCAGCTCAAGGAGGCGGGCCTCATCGATCAGCGGGAGGGGCGCATGGAGCTCACCCCCCGTGGGCTGCGCCGCATAGGCCAGGACGCCCTGTCCGACCTGTTCTCCCGCCTGGTCAAGGATCGCATGGGTCGCCACGTCATCGAGCGGGTGGGGATCGGCCACGAGCGGACCTACGAGACGAAGCCCTACGAGTGGGGCGACCCGTTCAACCTGTCCATCGAGCGGACCGTGCGCAACGCCGTTGGCCGGGCCGGAGCCGGCACCCCAGTCCGGCTGTCCCCCGAGGACTTCGAGGTCGACCGGACCGAGACGATGACGCGCACCTCCACCGTGCTGGCGGTGGACCTCTCGCTGTCGATGCCGATGGGCGACAACTTCCTGGCCGCCAAGAAGGTGGCCATCGCCCTCCAGTCGCTCATCTCCAACCAGTACCCCCGGGACTACCTTGGCCTGGTCGGCTTCGGCGAGGTGGCCAGAGAGCTCCGCCCCTCGGCCCTGCCGGAGGTCTCGTGGGACTACACCTACGGGACCAACATGCAGCACGCCCTGATCCTGTCGCGCCGCATGCTGGCGCAGCAGGGGGGCACCAAGCAAATCATCATGATCACCGACGGTGAGCCCACCGCACACCTGATCCCCGGCAGTGAGCGGGCCTACTTCTCCTACCCGCCGTCGCCCGAGACCGTCCGCCTGACCCTGGCTGAGGTGGTCCGGGCCACGCGGGAGGCCATCACCATCAACACCTTCATGCTCGGGGCCACGGGATACCTGCGGGACTTCGTGGAGAAGATGACCCAGCTCAACCGGGGGCGGGCCTTCTTCGCCACCCCCGAGACGCTCGGCGAATACGTGCTCGTGGACTTCCTCGACCAGAAGCGAACGAGGAGGGGCGGCCGCCGCACGGCCTGACCCACGGACCGCGACGCCCAGTACCGCCAGGTCGGGTTTTGTGCCAGGGTCTGGGGATGCGCGTCATCGTCATCGGCTGCGGCCGGGTCGGTTCCGAGTTGGCGGTCCGACTCTCCGGTGAGGGCCTCGACGTGGTCATCTTGGACAAGAACCGGCACGCCTTCCGCCGGTTGCCCGCTGACTGGCCCGGTGAGGCGGTGGTGGGCTACGGCATCGACCGCGACGACCTCGAGCGCGCCGGCATCCGCGGCGCCGGCGCGGTCGCCGCGGTGACCAGCGGGGACAACACCAACATCCTGGTGGCCCGCATCGCCCGGGAGAACTTCGAGGTCCCCCATGTGGTGGCTCGCATCTACGATCCGCGCCGGGCGCTGATCTACCAGCGGCTGGGCATCCCGACGGTGGCCACGGTCAGCTGGACCGTGGACCAGGTCGTGCGTCGCCTCCTGCCCGACGAGATGCTCACCGCGTGGACGGATCCGACCGGTTCGGTGAGCATGGTGGAACGAAACCTGCCGGAGCGGTTCGCGGGTCAGAAGCTAGCCCTCCTGGCTGAACCCGGTCGCTTCGCCCCCGTGCTGGTCACCCGCAGCGGCCGAGCTCGCCTGGCCGGGCCCGACATGATGGGCCAAGACGGTGACGTCGTGTTGTTCTCCGTCGATGGCGACGCCTTCGAGGAGCTCACCAAGCGGCTGGACGGAGAGGGGCCCGGATGAACGTCGTCATCGCCGGCGGTGGCAGCGTGGGAACGTCGATCGCTCACGACCTCTGCGCGGGAGGCCATCAGGTCCTTCTCATCGAACGAGACGTCGAACGTGTCGAACGCCTCTCGGAGGGCCTCAGCTGTGCCTTCCTGGCTGGCGACGCCTGTGAGGTCTCCACCCTGGCGGCGGCCGGTACGGCCGAAGCCGACGTGGTGGTGGGGGTGACGGGCGACGACGAGGACAATCTGGTCGTCGCCCTCCTGTCCAAGCAGGAGTTCGCCGTGCCACGGGTCATCGCCCGGGTCAACCACCCGAAGAACCGGTGGCTGTTCAACGAGACGTGGGGAGTGGATGTCTCGGTGTCGACCCCCCACCTGATGACCGCGCTGGTCGAGGAGGCGGTATCGGTGGGGACGTTGGTGCAACTGCTGCAATTCGCGGAAGGCAAGGCCCGCCTGGTGGAGGTCACCCTCGCTGAGGACTCGCCTGCCGCCGGCATCACCGTGGCCGACCTCGGCGTGCCCCGCGACGCCAGCATCGTCACCGTGATCCGCGAACGTCGGGTGGTGGTGCCCCGGGGCAACACCGAGCTCGGGGCGGGTGACGAGGTCATCGCCCTGGTCACGGAGGACTCCGAGGAGCCCATGCGGGCGCTGCTCGTCGGTCCCCAGCTCGGTCAGTCCCGGGCGGGGGTGACCAGGAAGGTCACCCCTCGGCCTGACCAGGACGTGGAGATCGTCTGAGGTCGCCCTAGCACGCTCGGACCCAGAAGTTGCGGATTTCCTCTTGCATCGTGCGCCCTGACCGGCGAAGATCACAAGCATGTAGTTACATGGGTGCCATGCAGAGCCTTCTGCTGGTGCTCGATTGAGGGGAGTCCCGATGAGCCAGCTTCTTGATCTGCTGTTGCAAGCCCCAGAACCGATCTGGCAACGCCAGGCAAACTGCATGGGCGTTGATCCCGATCTGTTCTTCCCCGAGCGGGGCGCCTCCACCCGGGAGGCCAAGGAGGTGTGTCGGGGCTGCGTCGTCCAAGAGGACTGCCTCGAGTACGCCTTGGCCAACGGAGAGAAGTTCGGCATCTGGGGCGGGCTCTCCGAGCGTGAGCGGCGCCGCATCCGCCGCCGCCGGTCGTTGGAGCGCCGCACCGAGGGCACTGCCTCCTAGGCCGCAGCGTCGTCGGCGCCGTCGTGATCCGGGTCGGATCGACCACACCGCTCATCGTTGCTTCGCCACGGCCTGTTCGTCTCTCAGACTTCCCCCATCGAGGCCCGCCTGTTCCAGGCGGGCCTCGATCGTGGAGGACGCATCGAGGTCCAACTCGGCCCAGCGGTGGCGGGGAACGGCGGCCATCATCGAGCGCGGGACCAGCCCGACCAGCTCGGCTCGGGCCACGTCGGCCTGTTTGGCCACGGCGTCGAAGGCCGCCTCGGGACCGACCACGCAGGGGCGGACGAGGTTGCACGACACCTGAACCTCGGTACCGACCTGGAGAGCCAGGGTCCGCAGGTCGGGAGTCCGCAGGGACGCGGCGATGACCCGAGCCACTTCGAGGTTCGGCTCGACCAGCCACAGGTTGTAGGCGACCAGAAGGCTCCGAGCGCCTACCGCAGCTGCTCCGGCGCTGGGGTGGGGGCGCACCGGTCCAGCATCAGGATCGAGGGTCACCCACGCCTGGCGGCGGACCTCAGGGAGAGTCCGCTCGGGTCCGTAGGCGAAGCACGGCAGGCCGAGCTCGTCCGCCGCCCAGCGTACGAAGCGATCCCGGGCCCCGATGGCCAGTGTTTGTCGGCTGTCGGCCACAGGCCACCCCTCGAGGGCCACCCAAGGCACCACGTCGAGGACACCGATGCGAGGATGGGCACCGAAGTGGGCACTGAGGTCGAGACGGGTGACGACCGCCCGGGCCAGGCGTTCGACGCTGGCCTCGACCGCCGGTCCCGCTCCGGCGATGGTCAGTACCGAGCGATGGTGGTCGGGATCTCGGTGGACGTCGAGCAGCTCGGCTCCGGCCTCGGCGGCCAGTGCGTCGATGAGGGCGTCATCGCGTCCCTCGCTGATGTTGACCACACACTCGAGCATTGGATCTCGCTTCTCATGGGCCGCCGGTTGGCAACGGTCACCACTGATCTTGACGGTCGCCACGACCGATGTGGGTGACCTCGGCCCCGGTCGGAACCAAAGCCTTGAACGAGGAGTAAGCTGACGGGATGGTCTTGGCGAATATCATGGGTACCGACGGCATCATCGTCTTGGTGATCTTGCTCGTCGTGGTCTTCGGGGGAAGTCAGCTGCCGAAGCTGGCCCGAAACGTCGGTTCGGCCGGCAAGGAGTTCCGCAAGGCACAGGAAGAGGCGGAACAGGAAGAGGCGGCCAAGTCAGCTCAGAAGCCCGCTACGCCGGCAGTCAACGCCGCACCGGCTCCGCCGCCTCCCGTTGCTGCGGCTCCCGCCGAGGACAAGATGACGCTGAGCAAGACCGAGCTCAACGCACTGCTCGACGAGCGCGAGGCCAGGACCAAGGGCGAAGCCAACAACTAGGGTTTCCCCGCTCCGAGATGGATCATGACGAGAACCGTCGATTCGGGGATCCCCAAACCGGTCGAGCTGCCGCTGTCAGTCCGTCGCTGCCGCTGTCAGTCGACGGTGACGGCGCCGGCCCGACGGCGCCGGGCGATGCGGCGACGCTCCCGCTCGGAGGCGCCGCCCCATACGCCGTGCTCGATGCGGTTGTAGAGGGCGTACTCGAGGCACGGTTCCAGCACGGGGCAGTCGGCGCAGATGCGCCGGGCCAGATCGACGCCTACCCCGTCACTGGGGAAGAACGTCTCTGGGGGAAGCTCTCGGCACTTGCCGGCTGCCATCCATTCGGTATCCATCGAAAAAATCCTCCGTCGACTCACGGTTTAGACG
>JALYZO010000020.1 GCA_030945745.1 Actinomycetota bacterium | reverse complement strand
CAATAGGGTTATTCGGTCAACGAGCGAGAGGAGCAGCCGCTCCACCTCGATAACGTCTTTCGCCTCCCGAAGGCCAACACCGCGTATTAGGCGGGTATCGCGGAAATAGCCAACTCCCTCCTCGCTGATGTCATCTGCCCTACGCCGTGGCGGCCGGGAGGCCGTCGGAGCGTGCCGCAGCTGGCTGAGTCCGGGAAAGGACAACCAATGACTGAGAGTCGAGGAAGAAGCAATGGTGCAGCGGTTGTGGTCGTGACCCAGCCGGTCACCAAAGAGGTCACCGCCGCACTGCGGTCCGCCGGCTACGAGCCCGACTCGATCACGCCTCATTGCGTCGTGTATGTCCGTGGCGAACGCGTCCCGGTCGACCAACCCGAAGGGGAGGGTGGCCGCCGGCCACAGGTTGACGGGGCGCACGAAGCCAAGATGCTGCTGACTCCCGCCGAGGCGGCAGCGGAGCTATCGATCGGCCGGACGAAGCTCTACGAGCTGATAAATTCAGGAGCGCTCCGCTCGGTTCGCCTCGGCACGAGCCGTCGGATACCGGCTGAAGCGCTCGCAGACCTCGTAGCCGGACTCGCCCCGCCATCGGTGATCCACGAAAACGGGTGCGTGGTCACTGGTCGCTCGTAAACATCAGGCAGCCAACAGGCCGCCCACGAGGAGGCGACATGATCAGTGTCCGCAACACATGCAGCGGCCGGCGCTACGACGTCCGGCTACGAGACCCGAACGGTCGGGTCTACAACCGAACGTTCACCACCCGAAAGGAAGCTCAGACCTTCGCCGCTCGGGAGGAGGCGGACCGGTCCCGAGGCTCCTGGGTCGATCCCCGGCGTGGCACGGTAACGGTCGGGCAGTGGGCGACCCAGTGGATCGCGCAGCGCCCCGAGCTTCGCCCGAGAACCGTCGAGCTGTATCGAGGCTTGCTGGATCGCCACATCCTTCCTGAGCTGGGTTCGGTCGAGATGGCCAAGCTTTCGCCGTCCCAGGTCCGTTCCTGGTATGCCAGGTTACGAGGCACGGCCGGACCGGGTGCGTCGACGGCGGCAAAGGCCTACCGCCTCCTGCGGGCCATCCTGCGTACCGCAGTGGCCGACGAGGTCGTCGTGCGTAACCCCTGTCAGGTGGAACGAGCCGGCGTGGAGCGGGCGCCGGAGCGGCCGGTCGCCACCGTGGCCGAGGTTGAAGCCCTCGCCAACGCGGTCGCTCCCAGGCTGCGGGCCCTGGTCCTCCTCGCCGCGTGGTGCGGGCTACGCCGAGGTGAGCTGCTGGCGCTGCGCCGCAGGGACGTCAACCTCCTGCGCTCGACGGTCCGCGTCGAGCGAGCCGTGCAACAGATGGCCAACGGCACCCTCATCTTCGGCGACCCCAAGAGCGACGCCGGCCGGCGGACCGTTGCCGTCCCGCCTCACGTCATCCCTGACCTCGTCGACCACCTCGAGCATTACACCTGCGCCGATCCTGACTCCCTGGTCTTCACTGGTGAGAAGGGGGGCCCGCTCCGGCCCCATGTCCTCCAGAAGGCCTGGGTCGCCGCCAAGGCAGCAACCGGGCTGCCCCAGTTCCACCTGCACGATCTGCGGCATTCCGGCAACACCTGGGCCGCGGCTACCGGGGCGTCGACCAAGGAGCTCATGGCGCGCATGGGTCACGCCAACTCCGAGGCTGCCATCCGCTACCAGCATGCCACTGCCGACCGCGACCAGGTGATCGCCCATGCCCTCTCGGACCTCGCCACCCCCGCGCCAGTGATCCCCATCGCGCGGACTGCGGACCGTCCGCGCGATGAACGCGCGATGGATGATCCTCAGACGCGAAGCAAGGGCGCTCGAAAGCGCCCTTGAGCTGGTGTTTTATGTGGAGCGAGCGACGGGAATCGAACCCGCGTTCTCAGCTTGGGAAGCTGATGTTCTACCTCTGAACTACGCTCGCCGGTTCCTACCCGGGACCCACACTGTAGGCCAGGGCCAGGGCACCAGGCGACTGCCACACGCCCCGCACACGGCCCGACCGGCGGCAGACGAACGATCGAGAACTAGTTCCTCCGGTGGCAGAAAGGGCCCAGGTGAACCATGGTTGTCCTAACCGTCAGCCTTGTACCTTTCCCCCTGTGTCCGCCGAGGAGGAGAGCCTCCGCCAGCGCCAGTTCTTCGATGAATCCAAGACGGCACAGGCCACCGTCAGCGTCGTCGACGGAACCTGGCAGGAGGCCAACCCCGCCTTCTGCGAGCTCTTCGGCTACACCAGGGAGGACCTGAACCACCTCTCGTTCGCCGCTGTCGTCCATCCCGACCAGGTCGAAGCTGAGGTCGAGCAGCTGAGCACCTGATGAGGGGGCGGGTGGCCGGCTACACCATCGAACGGCGCTACCACCGCGGCGACGGCTCAACGGTGTGGGCGCCCTGCGCGTCTCCCTGCTCTGCGACCGCGCGGGCCAGGCCAGCTCCTTGGTTGTCCGGGCCAGGAACGCAACCGCCCGCCACCACAGGCTGGAGGAGCACCGCCACGTCGCCGAGGAACCTCGGGCCGGAAACGACCTCCTCTCCCACGCCATCCGGCAGGCCCAGACAACGATACCCGCTACCTCGCCCTGGTCGACCACCTACCCCGACACGGTCGTGGTGATCTGTGACCGGGACTACCGCATCGTGGTGGCCGAGGGCACCGGTTTCGTTGCCCGTGGCGTCGACCATGTCAGCCTGCCCGGCCGGACCGTCGACGAGCCGGACCACCATGTCGAGATGAGGTCAGAGACCACGGGCACGACATGCTCGGCGATGTCATCCCCCTCCTACCGCTCAGGGGCAGTCGCCCGCAGGAGGCGCTCATCCTGGGCCGAGACATCACTGCCATCAAGAAACGGGAGCGGAAGCTGGCGTGGACCGAGACGCTGTGGCGCGCCGCATTCCAGTTGGCCCCTGTCGCCATCGCCTAGCTCGACGCCGACGGCCGGGTCCTCCATGCCAACCCCTCCCTCCACGAGCTCACCGGGTGCGACGAGGATGATCTCGTCGGCCAACGACTCTTCGAGTTGTTGCACCCCGACGATCGCGGCGAGTGCCGCGAGACGAAACGTAGGGTCCTGGCCGGCGATCAGGTGGTGCCCGTTGTCCAGGGGCGCATCGTTCGGCGCACCGGGGAGGTTCGTTGGGTCGACATGCGGGGACCGTCGTCCCCCACGATGACGGCTCGCCCGCTACGTCCTGGTGCAGATGGTTGACACCACCGCGGCCCGCCTCCAGCAGGACCGCATTGCGGCCGCCCCTGCCCGCTTTGCGGCCCTGGTCGAACACAGCGCCGATGTCATCACCATCCTGGACCGTGCCCTCACCATCACCTACGCCAGTCCAGCGTCGCTCGCTCGGCGGCGATAAGTTCGTCGTCCTTGCCGAGAAGATCGGCGAGGCCCGCGTCACCCATGACACTGCCGAGAGGGCCAGAACGGCCATCCGCTCCCTCGTGGAGATCGACGGGGACGCCGTGAGCGTGGCGTGCTCGATCGGCGTCGCCGTCTCCGACGGTCACCACGCCGGAGCGCTCCTGCACGAGGCAGACACGGCCATGTACTGGGCCAAGGCCCGCGGCGGCGATCGCTGGGAGCAGTACGATTCGTCGATGGGGTCGCTGGCCCGTCGCCGGCCCCGGTAGCCGACCGTCACACCGCCCTGCGATGCTGGGTTCGTGACCAGCGAGATCGGCGGAGCAACCGTGGGCAAGAAGACCAAGCGGCGGAGGACCAACCGGGCGCACCAGCGGCCCGCCGGAGCACCGCCGCAGACGGGCCAGGGCGGCGCTCCGTCCACCTCTCTGCTGGTGCTCGCCGGCGCCGGAGCGGCCTCCAGGGGCGACGAGGCCGCCTTCGAGGACGCAGCGATCGCCCTGGTGGAGAGGGCATCCACGCTGGGACACGAGACGGTCGGCGCCGTGCTCAGCGAGGTCGTCTCCAACGTGTTGTCCCAGGCCTTCGAGCAGGGGTGGCAGCCCCGGGAGGTGGTGAGGGCCTCACGCCGGCGTCGATCCAGTCGCCACACCGAACTGCTCGTCACCGCCATGGGGGCCGGTTCGGTGTGGGTCCAGGCCAAGGGAGCGGGGCCTCCTCAGGCCTGGAGGGATCAGCTGAAGGAGCTCGAGGTCATGAGCTGGTGGGGCAACGGCCTGGACTGGCTCCGACCATGGAGCCGAAGGTCCGGCCTGGGCTGGCTGGAGAGCCTCATGGTCGCCCTGGAGACACTCGGCGTCCTCCTGAGCCTCCCCGCCCTCGAACCGTTGCTACCGCCGCCGTCACAGTGGGCCGGTTGGCGTCCCACGGCCACCAACCACGACGCCGACGATCCGGTGCTGGCCAAGGTCCGGGCGTTGCTGGCCAAGGCCGAGTCGACGTCCTTCGAGGCCGAGGCGGAGGCGCTGACTGCCAAGGCCCAACAGCTGATGGCTCGCCACGCCATCGATGAGGCCATCGCCCGCAGCGCCAGCGGCCCACGGTCGGAGAAGCCCACCGCTCGGCGCTTCGCCATCGACGATCCCTACGCATCGGCGAAGTCCCGCTTGCTCTCGGCCGTGGCGGCGACCAACGGGGGGCGGAGCGTCTGGTACGAGCCGTTCGCCCTGATGACGGTGGTGGCCTTCGAGGCCGACCTGGACGCCATCGACACGCTGTTCACGTCTCTGCTGGTGCAGGGGACCCGAGCGATGCTGGCCAAGGGCACCGTCGTCGACGGGCGGGGACGCTCCCGGACCCGGTCGTTCCGTCAGTCCTTTCTCTTGGCGTTCGCCTCCCGGATCCACCAACGGCTGGAGGAGGCTACCGTCGCCGCCCGTTGCCAGGCGGAGGAGGAGTTGGCCACATCGGTGCTGCCCGTGCTCGCCGGCCGGGACGGCGAGGTGGATGACGTGGTCAAGGCCATGTTCCCCAACACTCGGCGGATGCGGGGTCCGAGGATCACCAGTGAGGACGGCTGGGTCGCCGGTCGGGTGGCCGCCGAGCTGGCCAGCCTGGGCCCAGAGGGCGCCATCGCCACCGAGTCGACCGCTTGACCTTCGAGGGTCGCCGACGCCCCGGTGGGCGGCGGACCGGCCTCGTCGCCGTGCCCGGGCGCCACGGCTCGCTTCGACCCAGGGAAGCTTGCGGGTACTCATGAGCAACCATCTCATTCGGCCACCTCCTGACGCCGGTGCCCGTCAGGTAGGTTGCCCATCCGTGATCCTGTCGGACCGCACCATCCGAGCCGAGATTGCCGCAGGGCGCATCGTCATTGACCCCCTCGACCCCGCGGACATCCAGCCGTCGTCGGTGGACCTGCACCTCGACCGCTTCTTCCGGGTGTTCCGCAACCACACCATGCAGGTCATCGACGTCAAGAAGAGCCAAGAGGAGCTCACCGAGCTGGTCGAGATCAGCGGCCAAGAGGTGTTCGTCCTCCACCCCGGCGAGTTCGTCCTCGGTTCCACGCTGGAGCGGGTGGGCCTGCCCGATGACATGGTCGGTCGCCTGGAGGGCAAGAGCAGCCTGGGACGCCTGGGGCTGCTCATCCACTCCACCGCGGGCTTCGTCGACGCCGGTTGGGACGGCTACCTGACCCTGGAGCTGTCGAACGTGGCCAACCTGCCAATCATCCTCTACCCGGCGATGAAGATCGGCCAGATCAGCTTCCTGCAGATGACCACTGCGGCCGATCATCCCTACGGGTCGGGGACCCTCGGCTCCAAGTACCAGGGCCAGAGGGGGCCGACCCCGAGCCGCTACTTCGAGAACTTCTGCCCTCGGGACTAGGTCACCGGGCCGATCGTCACCCGGCCGTCGGCATCCACTGACCAACCCGGGTTGGTGGCCACCTCCCAGCGGAACCCGACAGGGTCGGCGAAGTAGCCGTGGAAGCCGCCGAAGTCGGCCAGCTGCGGCTCCTTGAGGATGGTGGCCCCGGCGGCCTCGGCCCGTTGCAGGGTGGCCATGACCTCCTCCTCCGTGGCCACCACCTGAGCCAGGGACATCGCCGGCGGGCCGATAGATCGGCCGCCGGCGGCGCCGATGTCGGCGTCGAGGTCCGACGCCGAGAACAGACCGAGCAGCAGCCCGTGGCCGACCTGGATGAAGACGATCTCGCCGGGAACGTCCAGGGCCGGCTCCCAGCCCAGTCCCTCCACGAAGAAGTGGCGGGCGGCGTCGACGTCGGCGACACCGAGGGTGATGATGTCCACTCGCGGTTGCATGCTCCCAGCCTGGCAGCCGGGGCGGCGTAGGTCTTGAATGGAACGGCCATGCCATCCTCCTACGGCGAGTGGGCCGATCCCGGTGCCGACCCGGCCGTGGCGTGCCGATGGCAGCAACGGGTCGGGGCGACCGACCCCCCGTCGGTCAAGCGTGTCCTCCCCGACGGCTGCGCCGACCTGATCGTCACCGGCGACGGGGCGGCCTTGGTGGTCGGGCCGGCCACTCGGGTCCATCTCCCGCAGCTCTCGGCGCCGACCACGGTGCGGGGCATCCGCCTCCGGACCGAGGCCATCCGAGCTGCGTTCGGGGTCCCCGCCTCCGAGCTGCAGGACCGCCAGGTGCCCCTGGCCGCGCTGGTCGACGAGCGCCTTGCCGAACGGCTGACCGACGTGGCGTGGACCGGCGCCCCTCTCCCCCAGGCGTGGTCGGCGCTTCCGCTCGACGGTCGAGTGAAGGCGGCCACCCGACGCTTGTGGCGCGAGCCCACCGTCGACGTGGCGCAGGTGGCTACGGCGGTGAACCTGTCAGGACGCCAACTCCGCCGCCTTCTGCTGGCCGAGACCGGTCTCGGCCCCAAGACGCTGCAACGGGTCGGGCGCCTGCAGCGGTTCCTGGCCCTGGCCGAGCACCGCCGACTGGGTACGCCCGCCGCTCTGGCTGTCCTGGCCGCCGATGCCGGCTATGCCGACCAGGCCCACCTGACCCGCGAGGCCCGGGAGCTGGCCGGGCTGCCGCCGGCCCGCCTGTTGGCCGAGCGTGCGGGGGACACCGCAGACCGTTCCCCCCTGAAGTCCGACATCGAAGCCATCATCTGAGAGGTTTGCTACCCCGCTGGTTGCGATACAGATGATGCATGCCTCTCCACGGTGACTACGAGCCATCCCCCCAGCAGTGGGTCCGCGACCAGGTCGAGCTGTACGAGGGCTCCGGCGGGACCCAGGGCACGACGCTGCGGGACCGGGGCATCCCCGTCGTCGTGGTGACCTCGGTCGGCGTCAAGTCCGGCAAGCTGCGCAAGAACCCCGTCATGCGCGTCGAGCACGACGGTGCCTATGCGCTGGTGGCGTCCAAGGGCGGCGCCCCCGAACACCCGGTCTGGTACCACAACCTGGTCGCCGACCCCCACGTCGAGCTGCAGGACGAGGCGGACAGGTGGGACATGATCGTCCGCCAGGTGACGGGCGACGAGCGCAGCGCGTGGTGGGACCGGGCGGTGGCCGTCTACCCCGACTACGCCGACTACGCCGACAAGACCAACCGGGAGATACCGGTGTTTGTGGCCGAACGGGGCTGACGGCCCGCCGGCTCAGGGGGCGGCGAGCAGGATCGGGGGGCGCGCCCTCATGACCCGGACTCCCCGCCGGCGCGATCGGCGGGGCGCTCCTCGATCGGGCGCCGATCTGCGGGGCGGCTGTCAGCCCCCCGGGCCACCCCGCGGCTGAACACCTCGAACAGCTCGACGGGGATGGGGAACACCAGCGTGGAGTTCTTCTCGGTAGCGATCTCCGCCAGGGTCTGGAGGGTGCGAAGCTGGAGGGCGCCGGGACTGGCCGTCAGCTTGTCGGCCGCCTCGCCCAGCTCGACGCTGGCCTGCAGCTCACCGGTGGCGGCGATGACCTTGGCCCGCCGTTCCCGCTCGGCCTCGGCCTGGCGGGCCATGGCCCGGAGCAGCTCGGGGGGCAGCTGGATGTCGCGCACCTCGACCTGGCGGACATCCACCCCCCACTCGGTGGTGCTGCGGACGATGGTGGCCCGCAGCTCGGCGTTGACGTCCTCCCGGTGCGCCAGAAGGCTGTCGAGCTCGTAGCGGCCGATAATGGAACGCAGGCTGGTCATGGCGATGCGCTGGCTGGCGAAGCGGAAGTTGTCGACGCCGATCACCGCCCGCACCGGGTCGACGACCTGGAAGTACACGACGGCGTCGACGGCGATGGTCACGTTGTCCTGGGTGATGACGTTCTGCGAGGGGATGTCGATGACCTCGACCCGCAGGTTCACCTTCACGACCCGGTCGACCACCGGGATGCGCCGCACCAACCCGGGGCCTCGGGGCTGACCGAGCACCCGCCCGAAACGGAACAGCACGGCCCGCGAATACTCCGTGACAACGATCATGCAGGCTCGCGCCGTCGCCGCAAAGAGGACGACGACGACGATCACGATGGTGGCGACCACCGATCCCTGAACAGTTGCGAACGCGCTCGACGAGGCCAGCATGGATGTGAGTATCATGCAGGTGATCGACCTCGTGCACGTTCGTTACGACGAACGTCACCAGGGGCGACGAACACGATCTGGCTCACAGCGGATAGGTTTGTAAGGTCTGGAGTGGGAACCCGCCACCTACTCCAGTAAAGAGCGGTTTCGAGATCCGCCGCTCGGACCGCTCCACCAGTGGCGCCCTTCGGGGCGCCATTGGTGTGTCCGGGCCCGGTTCTCAGCGGGCCGGGACCAACGTGTCGAGCTCGGTGGCGGTCACCCCCCCGAAGAGCTCGCGCACCAGCCTCCCCCCGGGGTCGACCACGAACGACACCGGCAGGCCCACCACCCGGTACTGGTTGCCGATGGTCCCCGAGCCGTCACCGACCAACGGCCAGGTCACGCGGTGGTCGGCGGCGAAACCCCGCGCGGACGACGCTGAATCCCGGAACACGACGCCGACGACGTGGGCCCTCCCGCCGGCGGCGAACGCCTCCAGCTCCGGAGTCTCCCGCTGGCACGGCCCGCACCAGGTGGCGAAGAAGTTGAGAACGACCCAGTGGCCACGCTCCGACGCCGACGACAGGGCAGACCCGTCGAGGGCCTTCCCCGACCAGTCCGGGGCGGCCCGGCCCACGATCGGACCGGGGCTGGAGGAGCGGCCGGACGTGAACCCGGCAACAGCGGATACCACCACGACGGCGGCAACCGCCACACCTACAGCCACGGCGGGGCCCCGGCGCCTCGTGGGGGGTGGGGCGGGAGCGTACGACGGGGTCGGGGCGGCTGGCATCGCCTCCTGATGTTCCCACGGGGGCGCCCTCTTGCGCCTCTCGGCCGGGGGGCCGGCCCTCGGGCCGGCGTCGTGGGGCCCGTGGCAGGGCTTGACAATCGCGGCAGAAGGGTACATAGGTGGCCATGTACGTCGAGCACAGCTTCGACCCGAGGGCGTGCACGGTGAAGGATGCGAGGCGTCTGGTTCAGTCCACGCTGGACGCCTGGGCAGTCCCGGAAGGCGATTCGGTCCTCCTCGTCTCGGAGCTGGCGACCAACGCCGTCTTGCACGCTCGAACTCCCTACACCGTCACGGTCAGCACCGTCGCGCCCGAGCGGGTGCGGGTGGCGGTGACCGATGACGACCCCAGCCCGCCGATCGCCAACCTGCCCGGCTCCGACCACGCCACCTGCGGGCGCGGGATGTACATGGTCCTCTCTCTGGCCCAGCGCTGGGGCTGCGAGCCGGTGCCGGGCGGCAAGACGGTCTGGTTCGAGACCTAACAGGTCGCGATCCTGATCCCCCCCGTCCGCCGGTCAGCGAGGACGGGGAAGTGGGCGCGGACCTGCGCTGGGGTGCCCGGGTCCACCTCGGCCCAGGTGATCCCCTCGTCGGTGCCGGCTTCAGCGAGGACGTCGCCCCACGGGCCCACCACGCGGCTGTGGCCGGCCGAGGTCACCCCGCCGTGGGTGCCGGTGGCGTTGGTGGCCACGACGATCACCTGTTGCTCCACCGCCCGGGCGGAGGTCAGGAGCCGCCAGTGGTCCAATCGGGCGGCGGGCCAGGCGGCGGCAACGATCACCGACTCGGCGCCAGCATCGACCAGGGCCCGCCACAACTCCCCGAAGCGCAGGTCATAACAGGTCGTCGCCCCCGTCACCCCCAATGGACCGGCGGTGACACTCACCGAGTCGCCGGGCTCGAGCAGCTGCGCTTCGAGGGACCCGAGCCCGAAGGTGTGGACCTTCCGGTAAATGTGGGCGATTCCGCCGGAAGGGTCGAGGAGGACCGAGGTGTTGTGGAGGCCTGCAGGCCCGCGTTCGATGATGCTGCCCAGGTGGATCCAGGTGCCGAGCGCCCGGGCCCACTCGCTGCCGGCGGCGACGGTGGCCCCGTCGAGGGGCTCGGCGCGCGCCGCGTAGTGCTCGAACGCGAAGTACCCGGGGGCCCACAGCTCAGGGAGCGTGATCAGCTCGGCGCCGGCGGCAGACGCCACCATGGTTGCCACCCGTCGGCGGCGATCGGCCACCCGCTCGTCGTCGGGGCTGGCCACCTGGATCTGCGCAACCCTCACCAGGCCAACCTAGAACGCTACGTTGCGCCGTGCTTACGCTCCTGGTCTTGGTGTCGGGCAATGACCTCGCCGCCTGCCGGGAGCTCGGAGCCGGTGGCGGCCGGTTTGGTGCTGGACGCCTGCATCAGCACAACGACCACCCGGCGGGCCGCGGGCACACGAGTGCTTCCGTGCCCACGACGAACGCCGGATGGCCAGGAGTGCCGCGCTCGACGGACCCGGGACTCGAACCGGGGCGTCGAGTCGGAAGGGGGGCCCTCATGCGCCCGCCGCCGGGGCGGGGGAGAGGGCCGGGACCTGGCGGTGCCAGTCGGTGATCTGCTGGTAGGCGTCGCCGATGCGAAGCACGGTGGCCTCCTCGAAGGGCGAGCCGGCGATCTGGAGGGCCAACGGCAGGCCGCCGGACCCGAAGCCCATGGGCAGCACCAGGACGGGCCAGAGCAACGAGCCCCTGTCGTCGGTGGCGGGGGGGACCGTGGTCGGCCCGATGACGGCGTCGATGTCGGCGAACAGCCGGGACGCGTCGCCGGCTGGCAGCCAGGTGACGTCGACCACGTCGGCCCCCAGGTCCGCAAGCACGTCGGCGGCGTCGTCGAGGAAGTTCCACAGACCGGTCTCGGCGCCGCACGGGTTGTCGATCCGGTTCACCCCGATGCGCATCCCCTCCAGGGAACCGCACAGCGCCCCCACGTAGTCCTCGCCGTGGGGGTCCCCGCCGACGGCGTGGCCCGGCCGGCGACCGGCGATGACTCCGAGCACAGCGGCACAGTCCCGGGCGGTGCGGGCCAGGGAACCGACGTGGTGGCCGCCGGAGCCGAGCGGCACCCGCCCCAACGTGGGCATCAGGCCGCTGATCCCGCAGAACGCCGCCGGAGCCCGAGGACGCGTTGAGCTGGTCGGTCAGCGAGCCCATCGTGGTGGAGACGTTGACGATCCGCGCTGCCGGCGCCGCGCGCAGCAGCGGCAGGAACCACTGCACGACCGCAACGGCGCCGAAGACGTTGGTCTGGAAGGTCTGGCGGAACAGCTCGGTGTCGACGATCTCGCGGGCGTCTCGCGCCGAGGCTTCCGGTGCGATCCCGGCGTTGTTGACGAGGATGTCGAGGTGGCCATGCTGGGCGCGGACCGTTCCGGCCGAGGCCTCGACGCCCGACGCGTCGGCGACGTCCAACGTGAGCGACTCCGCCTCCAGCCCAGATTCGCGGAGCTGGGCGCCGGCCTCGCGGCCCTTGGTCAAATCACGCGCGCCGAGAATCACCGAGACACCCGCCTGCCCCAGATGGCGGGCGGTCTCGAGGCCGAGGCCTCGGTTAGCGCCAGTGATGAGAGCTATCTTGTCCATGGGCGTACGTCCTGGTCGGTCGAAGTGCGGCCAGGCGGCCGCGGGGTCCTACCAATGAGACGCACGGGCTGCCCAGAACGTGAGATCGGCGCTCCTTCGCCATCCTGTGATCGCTCGGTCCGGGGCTTGCCCCGGTCGTCGTGAGGAGGCGCCGCCGGCCAAAGAAGGAAGTTCCCTCGCAACGCACGTGCCGTAGCACGATCCGCATCCGGGCCGTAGGCCGCGGATCGGATCCCTAGGTGTCGATTAGGGCCTTTTTGGCTCCAGTGGCTGTTGGTGAGAGGCGATGACCTTGCCGAGCGCGCTGGTGATGTGGGATCGCTCAGTAGTGGTGAGGTGATCGGTGAAGTGCGCTTTGATTCCGGCCAGGTAGATCGGTGCGGCCACTTTCAACGATGACCAACCTGTGGCGGTGAGCACGGCGAAGGATACTCGCCCGTCGGCGGGGTCGGGCTCGCGAACGACGAGGTCCTGAGCTTGGAGCTCGTCGACGAGGCGGCTCACCCGGGTGCGCGACAGCACGGTCCGCGCCGCCAAGTCTTGCATGCGCAGCCGCCGCCCCGGCACCGCGTTGAGCTCGAGCAACACGTCATACCACGTCAGCGCGATAACACCCGCTCGTTGCATGTCGGCTTCGATCTTGCGCAACACCACGTTCTCGGCCTGCAGCAACGCCCGCCACGCTTCCACACAGTCGTCGTTGCTCACCCACCCACTCTACTATTGCGTGCGTTCGCACGCACTGGTACTGTGTGCTTATGCACATAGTTGTAGTAGCCCGAGGAGGTCGGCAATGACCGCCCCTACCCGTGCAGTCGCCGGAAGCCTGCTTCCCATCGCCGGCACGTGGGCCATCGATCCCGGCCACAGTGAGGTGGCGTTCATCGGCCGCCACTTCATGCTCACCAAGGTCAGGGGCCGCTTTACTGCCGTAGGCGGCGCGGTCGCTATCGCCGAGGAACTGGGCGCCTCATCGGTGGAGGTCATCATCGAGATGGGTTCGGTCGACTCGGGCAACGAGACCCGGGACGATCATCTGCGCTCCGGCGACTTCTTTGACGTCGACGCCTACCCGACGGCCATCTACCGCTCAACGGTGGTTTCTTGGGCCGGCACCACAGGGACCGTCGCCGGCGACCTCACCATCCGAGGCATCACCCGGCCGGTCACCTTGAGCGTCGACTACCTCGGAGCGGTGACCGACCCGTGGGGGGCGGAAAGGGCCGTGTTCTCCGCCCACGCCACCATCAACCGTGAAGAGTGGGGTCTGACGTGGAACATGACCCTCGAGGCGGGCGGCATCGTCGTGTCCAAGGAGATCCCGTATCGAGATCGACACCGAGATCATTCTCGAAAGACCCTGAAAACCGAAAAAGCAGGGCCGCTCGCTCAGCCTCCGCCACCGTCCGCCTCCTCAACCGGAGCGTCGGTCCCTCCCACGCCGGGTTCCGTCCGTCGCTTCACCGAACAACAACAAGACCCCCAAAATCAAAGGAGACACCATGACCACGCTCATCAACCGGGACGAGCTCGCTCGCGCTATCGAGACCGGTGCTGTCACCGTCGTTGACACCCTGCCCAGCTCCTACTACGACCAGCAGCACCTTCCCAATGCCGTCAACCTTGTCGAAGACGAGGTCGCGGATCGGGCGGCAACGCTCCTGGCGGACAAGGCCACCGCTGTGGTCACCTACTGCTCAAACCCGGCATGCGGCAACAGCAGCGCCGTCGCCCGTCGCCTGGAGCAGCTCGGCTACACCAACGTCCGCCGATACAAAGGAGGTATCCAAGACTGGGTTGAGGCCGAAATGCCAACCCAGACCAGCCAGACCACAACAGGCAACGCATAAGCCTGACCCGCCGACGGCCGGTGGCGGGCCGGCCATTCGTCGGCGACGTGGCCGTGCCCCAACCACCCGGTGCTTGCGAACGCGTTCTTGGACACCGCCGCCTCGCTCAGCTTCGCCCGCTCCACGGCCATGTCGCAGTGGTCAGATATCGCCGAGGCCGCTGCACCCGGCTGCGGCTTCCGGTTTGCATCCGGACGACCGGACCGATCGGCGTCTCCGACTTGGCCGTTGCCACCGGGCTCACCGGTGACCACGTTTCGCAGACGCTCCGCTCACCTCCTGGTGGGTCCGCCGAGGCGTAGCAACCGGCACCCCGGTAGCCGATCGCACTGCGGGACGTCCGGCGTTTTCTCTAGGGGGTCGGCTTGGTCCAGGTGATCGAGTAGCGCCACAAGAGGTGGCGGCCGTAGCCAGCGCCCGGAAGCAGCCGGGTGGCCAGACGTCGCATGCTGGCGTAGGTCTCCGGCGGTGGCCAGAGCGTCGGAGAGGGATGCTCCCAGTGCGACTTGGTGAACCGGTAGACGACATTGGTCAGGATGGTGGCGAGCTCGATCTGCAGCTCGGCGGGCAACCGCCTGCGCGCCAAGCCTACGACGGCGAGCGTCCCGCCGGGACGCAGCAGCTCGCGCATCCGGATCAGGCCGCGGCGGAGCCGTCGTGCGAGCATGCCTTCGCCGCAGCCGACGTCGAGCGCGTCCCGCGCTCCGGCGGGCACCGAGTCGAGGATCAGCCGGTGATAGTGGATGTTGTGGTTCCACCGCTCGGACTCGCTGATCACCGCTCGATCTTGTCCTGCCTGCGCGGCGTCCGCTGTGGGGATCCCTGAGTGACACATACGTAGGTTCCCCTGGAGCGGCCGATCGTCGTCCCGCAGGGCGTTCGGCTTTTGGAACGACTGTGAGCCGACCTCGGTGGGCCCGACTCGACTCGGACGGGTAAACAGCGCCGCGTCGGCGATGTCGCCCTATCGCTCATCCGGGACTTGAGCAGCGGAGTCGGAACCGGAGTGCGGGCTCGGCCCTCGAGGTTCACAAACGCCCGCCTCGGAACCACCCTCTCCGAGAATGCGACGTAGTTCCTCCTCATCCTTGTCAGCCTCCTCGAACAGGAAGTCGTCCAGATCCTCCGGTGGACGGTCTTCTGGCGGCAAGTCGCTCACCTACCGATTATCGCGCCACTCGCAGAGGAGCAGAGTGACCGCCCATCTCTTATGTGGCGCGGTCAACTGCCACCACCGACTCGGCGTTCTGTGCCGGTAGACGATCGGTGTAATCACGCTGTGGGCGGCTCGTGGACTTGCTCGAGGCCTTGCTCGAGGCCAGTAGCCCTTCGATGCGCTTCCAGGCGTCCTGCGCGGCCGAGGCCTGGTAGCTGTGGCGTCGGTCGCAGAGGAAGCCGTGCCCGGTGTCGGGGTATTCGACGAGTTCGTGGGTGACGCCGGCACCCGTGAGGGCGTGGGTGAGCTGGCGGCGCTGCTCGGGCGGGATCAGCGAGTCACGGTCGCCGACGAGGACCAGGACCCGACTGGTGATGCCGGCGGTCTTGGTGATGGTCGGCTGCGGCTGGCTGAGCGGGATGTCGGCGGTGGGGATCCATCCGCCGTAGGCGACGACGACGGTGGGTAGGTCGAGTTCGGTGGCGGCGAGGTAGGCGACGTGGCCGCCGACACTGAGACCGATCATGCCGGCAACGGTGCTGGCACGTGTGCTCAGGTAGTCGATGGTGGCGCGGATGTCATCGATCGCCTGCGGGCGGCTCAGTTGGTTCAGCAGTGCGAAGCCTCGGACACGCCCATCCTCGTCCGCCGGTAGTTCCGTGCCGGGTGCGTTGCGGTGGTAGAGATCGGGGGCCAGAGCGACGTAACCAAGCCCGGCCAGGTGCTCACAGACGTCACGGACATGGGCGCTGACCCCGAACAGCTCCATGCCGACCACGACGCCGGGATACGACCCGTCGCCGTCGGGCCGGGCCAGGTAGCCGCCCATCGGCGAGGCCTCGCCCATGGGGATCTGCACCGTCTCGGTGAGCACCCGAACAGGACCGGTCATGCGGTCGTCCGGGCGGTCCGCTGGGCGGCGAAGGAGAATCGGTCGCCGGCCCACGCCGAGCGGGGGGTGACCTCCTCGAGGCGGGCCAGGTCGGCCGCCGACAGCTCCAGGTCGGCTGCGGCAGCGTTTTCGCCGACCCGCCGCGGGCTGCGAGTGCCCGGGATCGGTATTACGTCGGGGCCTTGGGCGAGCAGCCAGGCCAGCGCCAGCTGTCCCGGCGTGACGCCGCGCTCGGCGGCGAGGGCACCGATGGCATCCACGACGGCGAGGTTGCGGGCCAGGTCGGCGCCGGCGAAGCGGGGGTCGGCCGCCCGAAAGTCGCCGCCGGTGAAGTTGCCGGGGGGGAGGGCCCCGGTGAGCATGCCCCGCCCGAGCGGGCTGTAGGCAACCAGGCCGACGCCGAGGTGGCGAGCGGCTGGGATGACGTCGTCCTCGGGTTCGCGCCACAACAGCGACCATTCCGTCTGCAGCGCGGCGATCGGGTGCACCCCGACGGCGGCGTGGAGCTGGCCTGCGTTCGTCTCCGACACACCGAGGTGGCGGACCTTGCCGGCGGCGACGAGGTCGGCCATCGCCCCGATCGTGTCGGTGACCGGGACCTCGGGGTCGACCCAGTGTAGGTAGTACAGGTCGATCACGTCGACGCCGAGCCGGTCCAGTGAGGCGTCGCAGTAGCCGGCGACGTGCTCGGGACGGCCATCGAGGTGCACCCCATGCTCGTCGCGGACGATGCCGAACTTGGTGGCCAAGATCACCTGGTCGCGCCGCCCGGTGATCGCCCGGCCGACCAGCGCCTCGTTGTGACCGCCGCCGTAGCTCATCGCCGTGTCCAGGAGGCTCACCCCCAAGTCTAGGGCGTGGCGGATCGTGGTGATCGACTCGTCGTCGTCGGCCGGCCCGTAGGCCTGGGAGAAGCCCATGCATCCCAGGCCGAGCGCCGAGCAGGAGAGCTCTGTGCCGATGTGTCGTTGTTCCATGGCGACCACCCTGGCCGGCCCGGGTTGATAAGTCCAAGACCTACTTGCGATCAGACTTATCGTGAGTCACGCTGAATCGGTGGAGCTGCGGCAGTCTGGTGTACTTCGAGGCGGTGGTCCGCTGCGGCGGCTTCACCCGCGCGGCCGAAAACCTCCATGTCGCCCAGCCGGCCGTGTCCGCCCAGATCCGCCACCTGGAGTCCGAGCTCGGCGTAACCCTGCTCGCCCGCACCACCCGGCGCGTCTCGCTCACCTCCGCCGGCGAGCTGTTCTTGGGCCGAGCCAGGCGGGTGCTCGGCGAACTGGACGCGGCGCGCGGCGACCTCGACGAGCTCGCGGCCGTGCTCCGCGGGCGAGTCACCCTTGGCGCCACCCAGGTCCTCGGGTCGTTCGACCTTCCCGCCACCCTTTCGACCTTCCACGCCCGCTACCCGGGTGTGGCCGTGGCGCTGCGTTCCGGGCTGATCGCACACCTCCTCGCCGAGCTCGACGCCGGCCAGATCGACCTGATCGTCGGGCCCATCCACGCCGACCTTGCCTCCCGGTACGCCACGCAGCCACTCGTCGCCGAGCAGTTGGTCCTCATCACCCCGCCCGGACACCAACGCGCCCGCCAGCCCAAACTCACCCTCGCCGACGTGCGCGACGAGCCGTTCGTGTGCCTGCCCCCCGACAGCGGACTGCACGCCATACTGACCACAGCGGCGGCCACCGACGGCTTCGAGCCGCTCGTCCAGTTCGAGACGTCGACCCCCACCGGCATCCGCGAACTCGTGGCCGCCGGCCTCGGAGTCGCCCTACTCGCCCGCTCCGCCGCTCTCGCCCCCGGACCCCCGGTCAGCATCCACGCCCTGCACCCTGCCCCCGCGCACCCCCCCATCGGCGTCATCGCCCACCGAGACCGCCGACTCACCCCCGCCGCCCAAACATGCCGACGCCACCTGGCTGACGCCTCGACCTCCACACAACCCGATTGAGCGGCGACCGTCATCGCAGCGGGATCGGCAACTGGGACTGCTGCCGATGACACCGGCGTTATCCTCGAACCCATGGCTGCCGTCGATCTCGACCACCTACCCGAAGGCGTCGTGATCCTGCCAGAGCTCAAGGGCACGACGGGGCAGCTCGACCCTCGAGCGTGGGCGGCTGCTGTGCGGCGTTCGACCCCTCGCCACTTGCAGCAGGGGGTCGCCGAACACCTGGCCGCAGCTCGCGAACTCGGCGAGGTCTGAACTGCCCGTGGTCGTCCTCGACGCCTCGGCCGCTGTCGAGATAGCGCTATGGGCCGACGAGGGCAGCATCCTCTGCACCCACGTCCTCAATGCCGAGGAGGTCGTCGTTCCCGACCACTTCCACGTCGAGGGCGTCGCTGCTCTACGGCGTATGGAGCTGCGAGGGGAGCTGCGAGGGGAGCTGACAGCGGCGGATGCCCTTGAAGCGCTCCGTCAGCTACTTGCGTTGCAGGTCCGGCGGGTGAGCACGTTGCCGCTCCTGTCCGATGCGTGGACGATGAGACACGACGTCACGGTGGCCGACGCGCCCTACGTGATTATCGCCCGTCGTCTCGGCGTCGCGCTCGTGACCGGCGACAACCGCCTTGCCCGCGCTCCGGGGCTCGATGTCGACGTGATCACCACTTCGTCGCCCGCTCGATAGGGGATCCTCCAGTGGACGGCTGGGGTCAGCTGGCCCGGAGGTACTGGCCGATGGCGCGCCGGATGGCTTCGGAGACGCTGATGTGCTCCTCGGCGGCACGCAGCAACAGGTCACGCTTGAGTTCGG
Source organism: Actinomycetota bacterium (assembly GCA_030945745.1). Classification (GTDB taxonomy): domain Bacteria; phylum Actinomycetota; class Acidimicrobiia; order Acidimicrobiales; family Palsa-688; genus JALZAH01. The sequence goes on along the minus strand of JALYZO010000020.1, from coordinate 3,046 downwards.
GGTCGAGCCGGACCGACTCGACCGACGAGGCCGCGGAGCCCATCGGCGGCCGGCCGCCGCGACGTCGACGCAAGATCTCCTCGACGTCGTAGCCACGCTCGGCCTCATCGCTCATGGCCTCGACCATCTCATCGGTGATCGGGGTACCGTCCGCGGTCCTCCCGTGCGTCTCGGGCATCGTCATCCTCTTCTTTCCAGCAGGTCTCGGTACTTCGGTTGGATCGGCATGGCGTGGATCACCGCCGGCCCCTGCGGGCGGTCCATCACGACCACTTCGAGCAGGTTCCCGGCACGGTCAGGACCGAGACCAGGTAGCGGGTGGGATCCATGGCGACCTCCTCCACGACGACGGCGTTGCGTACGGCGTGCTGAGTGTCCTCCCAGTCGATGCCGTGGCGGAACGCTGACTGGAGGACGTCCACTGAAGAATCGTACTACAGAACCGCCCGGTGACCCATCCCCCACCGGGCCACACTATTGCGCCGAGGCAGCATTACTTACTTACGAGTCCCGCGGCGGCTCCAGGGTGTGGTGGAAAATCTTGCCGGTTCGAGTGACCTTATCTTGGGCGTCCTGAATGCGCCGCCAGGCAACGAAGACCGGGTCGCCTTCACCATGTGCGACCGCCGGTTACGTAGTCGGGTAGGCCTCGTTCATCTCTAAGCCGCCGGAAGTCCTCAAGGGCCTCGATGACTTCGTGCATCGCGCCCTTGTATGCCGCCAGCGCTTCCTCATAGTTCGCCGGGTCGGTCACGGTGAGCATCGTGGCATCGGCCCCTTGGTCACACTGCCCGGCGGACAGCCGACGTTCACAAACCGATGGTCTGCGGCCGTCGACGGGCGCTTCCGGCGGAGGTATTGTGGCGGCAACATGAGCTACGCAGTGGACTTCGTCAACGTCTCCACCATCGGCCTGGAGTCGTCGCCGGTGGCGGCCGCGCTGGCTGGCCTGCGGGCGAACGAGGCCCGCTACTTCAAGAACAAGTACGACCATGTCTTCACGGTCGAACCGGCCGCCAAGGCCAAGAAGGCCATCGACTGGATGCACCGCATCCTCAAAGAGGAGCGCGACATCGTTATCGCTTCGCCACCGCTCGAAGCAACGACCTTTCAGGTCGAGAACATCCGATGGACCTACGTGTTCTACGTGAACGGGCTCTCGATCAACGTCCCGTACGCGCTCGACGAACCGAAGAAGCGAGCGGTCGGGTTCAAGCTCTCCGAAGGGATGGAGGTCCCTGCCGAGCTCGGCTCGTTCAAGTTCGCGCGACAGAAGTCGAAGCTGGCCGGGACGATCCGCGGCTCGTACTTCGTGATCAAGGGCGAGTACTGAGCCCATCGAGCCTCGGATCCGACCGCGTTCAGTCCTGATCCGACCGACCCGGCCACCCCTGGTTGCGCCGAGCAACGTCTCCGTGCATGACCGCAGAGCCATCCCCCTGCGGCGCATCCATTGACCTTCGCTCCGGGACCGCGCCGCGCCGCTGAACGGCGTCGGTTGAGGTTCCGCTTCCGGGATCTCGGTGCGACGCCGGCAATGGCCGTACGATTGCTTGGACCGTTCACACCGATGAGTCTTCGTGTTGCGATCGGTCTCTAGCTTTGGCAGAGCAGACTTCAGCGGAAGAAGAGCCCGATCTCAAGCTCAATGATGAACTTCATCACGACTATGGCCCGTCGCTCCGGCGCGACGAGTTCGAAACCGTGCTGATCTACTCAATGAGCGTTTCGGTGGACGGCTTCATCGCCGACCGCGAGGGCGGGTTCGGGTGGACTGTCCCTGACGAGGAGCTGTTTCGCTTCCACCTCGCGCGGGTGCGCGAGCTTGGCTGCCATCTGTGCGGCCGCAAGCTCTACGAGACGATGCTGGTGTGGGAGACGGATCCGTCGCTGCGCGACACCGAGCTCCACGCCGCGTTCGCTGACGTCTGGTGCGCGCTCCCGAAGGTCGTCTTCAGCCGCACGCTCGACAGCGTCCAGGGCAACGCTCGGCTCGCCGAGGGGTCGGTGGCCGAGGAGGTCGTCGACACGCTCGCCGCGACTGACAGGGACGTCGAGATCGGCGGCGCCGGCCTGGCCGCGGCGGCGATCGAGCTCGGCCTAGTCGATGAGCTGCGCATGTTCCGCAATCCGATCGTCGTCGGTGGCGGCACGCCGTTCCTGCCGCCGGTCACCGAGGACGTCCCGCTGGAGCTGATCGAGACCAGGACGTTCGCCTCGCGCGTGATCTACGAGCGCTACGGGCGCGTTCGCGGTGACATGGACTGACACCTCTGACGGCACGCTCCCCCGATCCGCCAGCGCGTGCCGCAAACTGATCGACATTCGGGATGGGCGCTTCCACGGCTGCCCTGCCTTCACAGACGTCGACGCAGGCGTCGGCTACGAGAACTGGAGACTGCACCCATGGTACACGTGCGACGCTTCGACCACGTCGGCATCACCGTGGCGAACCTCGGCAGAGCAACGGCGTTTTTCGTCGGGCTGGGCCTCGAGGTCGTGGGCCGGATGTTCATGGAGGGCGAGTTCGTGGACACCGTTATCGGCATCCCCAATTCCCGCAGCGAGATCGTCATGCTGCGGCCGCCCGACGGAGGCGCTGGCGTGGAGCTGTCGAGCTTCATCCGGCCCGACCACGAACCCGGGTCTCCCGCCGCGATGTCCACCGAACTAGGACTGCGCAACGTGGCGTTCGAGGTGGACGACCTTCAGGCGGCCGTCGACCGGCTGGCCGAGGACGGCTACGGCCTGGTTGGCGGAGTCGGTCAATACGAGCATGTCTGGCGCATGGCCTACGTGCGCGGACCGGACGGAATCATCGTGTCCCTGGCCGAGCGGATCGGTTGACGCAGGCGTCGGCGGAGCCAGACCGCCTGCTCGTGCGGGTACAACCCGCAGCGCTCCGGACTCAGTGCAAGTTGGCCCGGCGGGCGTCCCGAATGTCGAAGGACCTACGGGAACGATGATCGGCTGCTCCAGGGAACCTACGTTTGTGTCACTAAGGGATCGTTCAGCGGGCACGTCGAACAGTCGAGTCGGCTGAAAG
>JALYZO010000006.1 GCA_030945745.1 Actinomycetota bacterium | reverse complement strand
CGGGCGCTGGTGGCGATCCGCCCGGGCATGCGCAGATGGTGACGCCGCAACGTGTCAGTGGCAATGAAGGACCTGCGGCTGGGTTGCTTCTCGCCGGTCGACTCGACGGAGGTGGCGACAGCGGAGTCGTCGTCGGCGACGGCGGTGTCGTTGGGAGTGGCGGCGTCGGTGGTGTCGAGCCCGCCGAGCCGTGCGGTCCAGTTGGCCATGTTGTGGGCGATCACGTTCAGCCCGAGCCACGCCGCGTTCGCCCCGAACCGACCGGATGGCAGGTGGTTGAGGCCGACCCCGTATTTGAGGTCGCGGATGGCGTTTTCGACCACGGCGTGGCGGCGGTGATCGGCGTCGAGGAACACGGTGTCGCCGCTGCGGTTGGTGATGAAACCGTGGTAGCTGTAGTCCACCAGCAGGGCGAGTTGGCTTCCGGGGGTGGGTTTGGTGCGCCGCACGACCAGCCGGGTGGTGATCTTCTTCTTGCCGCTGAACGCCTGGTAGTCGCAGGTGGCGACATCCGCGCCATCGTCGAGGAAGTATGGGATCGGCGTCCAGTCGGCGTCGGGGATCTTCGAGATGACCCCGTGGAGGGACTTGGACAGCTTCACGGTGACCGAGTACGAAACGCCGGCTCTCTTGCAGGCGTCGACGACGATCTTGGAGTAGAAGCCCGAGTCGGCCCGCATGCTCAGCGGCCCCGACGCCCCCCCGGCCCGGGCCCGGGCGAAGGCCTCTGCCAGAAAGCTTGCCGCACCACGCGCCGTGTGGGAGTTGCCGGCCCGCAGCCGGGTGTGGATGACATCGGAGGTGGCTGCCACCGTGGCGAACAGCGGGTGGTAGCCGCGCACCCCGCTGTAGCCGAACCGTGCGCCCTGCTTGGCCACGCCGTAGGTCTCGCAGATCGAGCTGTCGACGTCGATGGTCACCGGTGCCGCGCCCGGTCCCGCCCCCGCCGCCCACGCCCGGGCCAGGACCTCGCCGGCCACCCGGTCGACCTGGCGAGCGTGGCCCCAGGTGAAACTGCGCAGGAACGTGCCGATCGTGGAGGGGGCCAGCACGCCGTGGCCCAACACTGCGCCGGTCGTCCCGGCGCGAAGCACGTTGGTGTCGTCGATGCTGTCGGCGTCGGCGAGCACCGCGTGGATGACCGTCATCGCCTTGTGGCCCACGTTGGCCCGACCCGGGGCGTCGCCCAGGTCGACATGCGCGTCGAACAGTTCCCGCAGCCCCAGGTGCTGCGCCAAGGTGGCGGGGGCGATCAGCCCCGCGTCACCCACCAGGCGCTCATCGTCGAAGCTCACCTCCACCCGGTCCAATGTGTGCGAGAATGTGCGCATCGGAAAGGTGCCCCCGGCTTCTGGTCTGATAGTGGCTTCGCAATCACTATCTTCCCAGGTCAGGGCACCTTTTCCGCGGATGGTCCCACTCGTCGGCCCCTAACTTTCGGTGGATCCGGGCTAAGCCAAAACGGCCTTGGCAGATGGCGATCACAACGGAACTCGCAACGTCACCTTCGTCCCCCGCCCGGGCCTCGAGCTGATCTCGGCACTACCACCGGCATCTCGCATGCAAGCGATCACCGAGTTCTTGAGCCCAAAGCCGCGGTGCTCTTCAGCGAGCTCGAAGCCGCAGCCATGGTCCCGCACCGTGACCTCTACGTCGGCGTCCGATGAGGAAGCCTGAACGACCGCGCTACCGACCCCTGCGTGCTTGGCCACGTTGTTGAGCGATTCGCGGGCGGCCCCCACGAGAGCGTCCAACCCTTCCCCATACGGTTCGGTGGTGAGCTCGGCAACCACCAGCTCGACGCGAAGGCCGACACCTTGATAGGCGTTCGCCAAGTCGCCGAGCGCGTCCCTCAGACCACTGAGCCTGGAGTCTCGTCCTTCGTCTGCGGCAAGATCGCCTTCGAGCACTCGCCGGAGGCGTGTGGCCTCTTGGCCGGCCAGCAAAGCCGCCCCACCGGGGCCGCCGGCCCATCCCTTGGCAATCGATTCGAGGGATTGAAGGGCATGATCGTGCAGAAGGCGATGTTGTCGGCTGCGCTCCCGGGCCACCGAGAGCCGCTGTGAGGTCGCAACAGCCTCGACCTGGGCCTGATGCAGCCGACTAACCAGGCTTCGAATGAGGCCGATGATCAGCGCGGCAACGACGTAGAAGCCGAGGTAGCTGGCGGTGTTGACGATCGCTGTCGTGGCCGGGCCGCTCCCGAGACGCAGGTCGGCAGACACGCTGCCGAGGTACGCGCCAGCGAGGATCATGGTGAAAGCGATCCCGACGCTCCGTCGGTAGACTATCGCCAGGGGAAGGACCGCGCCGACGGTGTAGGGCAGCATCCAGTTGATCGATGTCGTCCGATCGTGGTCATGGAGCCCGGCAGCGATGACGAGCAAGCCAACGACGCCGACGATGAGGTCAACACCGACGGCGAAGGCGTCGACGCGCCGCCGCGGGAGGCATCGGACGAGGATGAAGAGGCAGTCCAAGAGACACGCGGCGAGCACCCCGGCCGCCACAGCCGGATCGGCGTAGCTGTGGTAGCCCGCCGCGACGTCGAGGATGCCCTGCGCGAGGTGAACGGACCGAATGGCGAGGAATGCCCACAGGAATGACTGCTCGACGCGCCTGAA
>JALYZO010000215.1 GCA_030945745.1 Actinomycetota bacterium | reverse complement strand
GCTGGGATGCTCCCGTCATCGGCCACGACGAGATCCTTCCCAAGGATTGGATCGGTTGCGCTCACAGCCTCGATTGTACGGCGCCTCGAGTCCGAAGGCCTGCTCGACGACGGACCGACGGCGGCCGCGTCCGAGAGGCAGGGTCGACGCTGCTGAATTCCTGGTCGCGCCCATCGCCGCTGTTATACCGGGGTTCTGGGCGCCTGTCGGCACGGACCGAGCCGTCGTTCGAGGACGCCCGCACTGAGGTGGCCCGACGAGGATCGGGCGTGGCGACGAGCGACCGGGGTTCGCGGAGGCGTGTTGGTGCATGCTCACGAGATGCTCGACGGGCGCCAGGAGACCGGGAGACTTGTCGTCGTATGTGGATTGCCCGGCTCCGGGAAGACGACCCTGGGCATCCGGCTGGAGACTGAGTACGGCGCGATCCGGTTGTCGCCGGATGAGTGGATGGAGACTATCGGCGTCGACCTCTTCGATGAGCGAACGAGGGAGAGGATCGAGGGACTGCAGTGGCAACTCGCACTCCGCCTCCTTGAGCTCGGCCAGATTGTTGTGATCGAGTGGGGAACCTGGGGGCGCGATGAGCGTGATGCCGTGCGAGAGGGTGCCCGCGCACTCGGCGCTGCGGTAGAGCTGCGCTTTCTGAATGAACCGCTCGAAGTGCTCTGGGACCGAGTCCGAGCGCGTGACATGGAGCGACGGCTCGGACGACGACCGCTCACTCGAGCCGACCTCGAGACCTACGCCGGCAAGTTCCAGCGTCCCGACACCCCAGAGCTGGCGCTGTACGACCCGCCTCTCGTCTGAGCGGTCACCTTGCCGGCGTTCCGTGACGATCCGAAGGGACGTCCAATCCGTTCATAGGGGACGGAACTCCCGCGACCCGGCGCTTCGGGAGATGGCCGGGCATCGTCGTTGTCCGCCGGACCCGGACCCGGACGCGGTCCTATCCTCGCTCGTACTGACCTACAGAGCGCGGCGGAAACGGTCTGTGGCGTCGAGCACCCGAGTGGTGATCGTGTCGCCAGAATGGCCGTCATTGTCGACGACCAGGAGATCGGCGTCGGGCCACTGCTGCGCCAGCTCCCAGGCCGACACGAGCGGGCTGCCGATGTCCAGGCGGCCATGGACGAGCACCCCGGGGATGCTGTGGAGGCGATCGGCCCGACGCAACAGGGCGCCGTCTTCGAGCCACGCCCGGTTCGAGAAGTAGTGGGTCACGATCCTCCCGAACGCCATCCGAAAGCTGGGATCCTCATAGCGCGCCTGGGTCCCGACCCCGACGACCGTCTCCTCCCACTCGCACCACCGCTGCGCCGCCTGCGTGTCGCCCTGCCCAATCAGCCTGCAGTAGGCCGCGACCAGGTCTCCATCGCGCTCCTCGGTCGGTACGCCGTCTCGGAACCGTTGCCATTCCTCCGGATAGAACCGCCCCGCTCCGTGGTAGAGCCAGTCGATCTCAGCTGGGCGAGTCATGGTCACCGCCGAGAGGATCAACGCCGACACGCGTTCGGGGTGCTCCTCGGCGTAGGCCAGCGCAAGGGTCGAGCCCCAGCTGTTTCCGTATACCAGCCACCGCCCAATGTCGAGGTGCTGGCGGAGCAGCTCGATATCAGCAAGCAGGTGCTGGGTCGTGTTGGTCGCTAGTGGTCCCGCGCGTTAGTTCGTCGGTGTATCTGGCGGCATTCAGGGTTCGTTGAGGTAGAGGCCGCAGGCGCAGTCGAGAGCTTCTTCGGCGGTGCCCACGGGTGCACCTGTGGGCAGGAAGGAATCCTCGTAATCGTCGTGGCTGGCGCGGTAGATGGCGAAGCCCCACATGTGGGCGGAGCCGCCATAGCGGAGCCGGCACAACTTCAGGATGGTCCCGTCGTGGCATCGTCCGTCGATGTAGGCGAAGTTGGCCCGGAAGCGGACATCGATGCCGGCGAGGGAAGACCAGTGGGTTCGGGCGTGGACGTTGAGACGTGTGCTGAGGCTGGCCTTGGTCGAGATCGGCGGGGCCTTCATCGCCGGCCATCTTGTCGGACTGGCGTTGCTCAGGCGGCGAGGGCCACCTCGTGTCCTGCGCTGGAGTCGACCCGCTCCAGCATGGCCGTGAGATCGGCGGTGCTGAACCGCCAGTCGAACGGGGTCGCCGATTCGTTATAGCGGTCCTCGAAGCGGCGGAGGCGGTCGCCCAACGCGTCGAGGTCGGCGAAGTCGGCGGGCTTGATGACCTTGCGCTGGATGATCGAGAAGACGATCTCGATCTGGTTGAGCCACGAGGCGTGGACGGGCAGATGCACGAGCCGGGCACTCGGCCACGCCTCGACCATCCGGT
>JALYZO010000178.1 GCA_030945745.1 Actinomycetota bacterium | reverse complement strand
GTCACCGTCAGGTGACCGCCCACCACGGGGACGCGGTACAGCTCCGACGCATACCGCAGGCCGTCGAGCACCGCCCGGCAGTGGGTGTCGTCGCCGGTGATGGTGTCGACGATGGCCACCGGTACGGCGCCCATGGCCGCCACATCGTTGACGTTGGTCAGCACTGCGGCGATGCCCGCCCCGTAGGGGTCGCCGGCCACGAACGGGGGGAAGATGGCCTCGCCGCACACCACCACGCGGCCTGCGGGGGTGTCGACCACGGCCCCGTCGTCACCCGGCCCGCTCAGCCAGTCGCTGGCCCCGAACGCCTCGCGCACCATCGCGATCTCGGCCTTGGCGGCCAGCGCCGGGCTGGTGCGGACGAACTCGACGATCTCCTCGAGGTTCACGAGGTGTTGCACCATAGTAAAGGCATATCTACTCTGAGAAGTGTGCTGATCGGATGACCAACCTGGTCCCCGGCGCCTACCGCGGCGTCGCTGTCGCCGAGGTCGACGTCGGTCTCGATGCCACGTCGCTGGCCGGTCACTTCGTGGGCCGGGAGGCCTACCGGCGCTCCCGTTGGATCGTGGTCAGCAACGGCGACGACCATGCCGTGATCGGCGTGCGGCGCGCCGACGAGCAGGCGTTGTTCGCCCCCATCACCGGCATCGACATGGTGGCCGGCGCGGACGAGACGCGCCTGGTGGCCCGCCCCGACATCGACACCGGCGTCCCCTCGCAGCTGGCCCGGGCCGCCCAGGACCCGGCGGCGGCCGGCGCCCGCTGCGTGGTGGTGCAGGGTCGCTACGGCCATGTCAGCTTCATCGTCGACCCCGACCCGGTCCGCATCCGCGTCGTCGAGGTCGTTCCCCCGGTGCCGGCCAAGCTGGCCGAGCAGGCCCAGCGCGTCCTCGACGTGGCCGAGGATCTCCCCCCGGTCGTCCTGGTCGAGGAGCGTTTCGCCCTCGGCGACGTGGCCCCCGCCGACGGCGCCATTCTCCTCCCCTGTCGCGGCGCGGAGATCGACCTGCCCGGGCGCGATGTGTCCTACCTGGACCAGCACCCCGAGCACCGCCGCTGGACCCTGCTGGGCTGCACCCGCTCCGAGCAGATCCACGCCTGGTTCTACGGCGGTCTCCCCGACGCCAGCGTCGACCTGTGCCCTCGGCGGCTTCGGGTCACCGGCACGGGCCCGGTGCTGACCAAGTGCTGCCTGCTGGAGAGCGACATCAGCGTCGAGCCAGGCCGGGCGGTCGTGCCGTGGGGGGCCAGCCTGGGCCAGATCGGCGACGCCCTGCGCCACCTTGCCGGTCAGGTGGCGTCGGGCTGGCGGCCGGCATGAGCGGTCGGCTGACCGACAGCGGCGCCTTCGCCCATCTGTGGGGCACCGACGAGGTTCGGGCCCTCTTCGGTGAGCGGGCCATGTACCAGGCGTGGCTGACCATCCTGGGCGCCCTGGCCGGAGCCCAGGCGGACCTGGGCATCATCCCGCCCGGCGCCGCCGGAGCCATCGCCCAGGTCGACGTCGACAGCCTGGACGCCGATCTGGTGGTGGCCGAGGCCCGTCGGACGTCGCATTCCACCCTGGGCTTCATCACCGCTGTCCGCCAGGTCCTGGCCCCCGAGGCCGCCGAGTACGTCTACTACGGCATCACCGTCCAGGACCTGAGCGACACGTGGACGGTGCTCGTGCTGCGCGACGTGGGCGAGGTCGTGTGGCGGGACCTGCACGCCCTCGAAGGGCTGCTGATCGACCTGGCCTTGGAGCATCGACTCACGGTGATGGCCGGCCGGACGCACGGCCAGCCCGGGGCTCCGATCACCTTCGGGATGAAGGTGGCGTCGTGGGCCGACGAGGTCCGCCGCCACATCGAGCGGCTGGCCGCCGGGCGGGACCGGTGGTTGACCGGGCAGCTGGGCGGGGCGGTCGGCACGCTTGGGTTCTTCGGCGATGACGGGCCGGCGTTGCGCGCCGCCTTCTGCGCCCGGCTGGGTCTGGCCGACCCGCTGATCGCCTGGCTCACCGCCCGGGACCGCCCGGCTGATCTCGCCCTGCTGCTGGCCATGGTCTGCTCCACCCTGGCCCGCATCGGCGGCGAGGTCTACGAGCTGTCCCGTCCCGAGATCGGCGAGGTGCGCGAACCGCTGAGCCCGGCCACGGTGGGCAGCATCACCATGCCCCACAAGCGCAACCCGGAACGCGCCGAGCACCTCGACACCCTGGCCCGGCTGGCCCGGGCCAACGCCGGGGTCCTTCTGGAGGGCATGGTCGCCGCCCACGAGCGCGACGGGCGGGCCTGGAAGGCCGAGTGGGCCGCCCTCCCCGAGGTGTGTCTGGTCACCTCCACCGCCCTGCGCCTGGCCCGGGAGATCGTCGACGGCCTGGAGGTCGACACGGTGGCGATGGCCGCCAACATCGCCGCCCGGGGTGGCTACCTGTCCTCCGAGGAGATCCTGGCCGACCTGTCCGCCAAGGTGGGCAAGCACGCAGCCCAGGCCCAGCTCCAAAGCCTGTTCAGCGAAGCGCAACGCAGCGGGCGCACCCTCCTCGAAGCGCTCGACGGTGCCGGCCTGGTCGACCCCGGCGTGGCCCGGGCCATCGTCGAGCACCCGTCGGTGACCACCGCGTCGGCTGTCGTCGACGCCGTGGTGGCCCGGGCCGTCGGAGCCCGCGCCGTCGAAGCGGAACGCTGGTCATGACCGCCCTCGGCCATCCGGACACGGCGGATCAGGCGGGCGCGGCGCCCCGCTTCCCGCTGGGCATCCTGCCCACGCCGCTCGTCGGTGCCTCCCGCCTGGGTGCCAGGCTGGGGATCGACCTGATGGTCAAGCGCGATGACCTCATCGGCTTCGCCCAGGCGGGAACCAAGACCCGGGCGTTGGAGGTGCTGTTGGCCGACGCCCGGGCCCAGGGCTGCGACTGCCTGGTGGGCTGCGGCGGGCCGGAGTCCAACTTCCTGCCCGCCGTGGCCGCCGCCGCTCGGGTGGCGGGGATGGACAGCCACCTGGTCTGCTCCGGCGACCAACCGGTCGGGCCGACCCCGCCCAACGTGGCCCTCGCCCGGGCCTGGGGGGCGACGATGACCTTCACCGGCGATCCCGATCGCGAAGGGGTCGAGGCGGCAGCCGACGCCTACGCCGCCACCCTGGTCGCCTCCGGCCGGCGTCCCTACGTGTTGCCCCGGGGTGGGGCCACGGCCGTCGGCGTCACCGGCGCCGCCCGGGCCGTGAC
>JALYZO010000065.1 GCA_030945745.1 Actinomycetota bacterium | reverse complement strand
TCGCTATCGCGTCGTTGGCGTAGCGAGTCTCATGAACTCGGTGCCGTTCTTTGTTGAGATGGAACTTCCAGTAGTCGTTGAGGTCGTCGTTGGCTCGCACGGCCCGTAGCTTGAGGACGGCTTCGGCGCCCTCGACTGACCAGCGGGCGCCAGTTATGTCGAGCCGATCAGCGACAAGATATCGGCACGTGCCCTCGATGATCCCGCTGGCGACGGGCCACCCAGCGGCGAGGGCTGTCGGGTAGTCGAGGTGGTCGGCCTTGTTTGTCAGGTATTTGGCGCAGGTGTCGGCTTTGAGGCGTTTCTGTTTGCTCAGCTGTTCGGTGGTGGCTCGCCGTCGGATTCCAGCGGCGACGTCGCGGGCGTTTCCTTGCAGCACGGACAGGGCTCTGTCGGCTACCCATACTTCGGCGGCGGGGTCGCCTTCGGCGAAGAAGCACCACGCGGCGCCCCACAGATACTGCAGGACGTGGATCAGATCGATCACGATGGTGACGTCGACGCCTCGGGCGTTGGCTTCTGTTTTGATGCGGTCGATCTGGTGGTTGTTGCCGTCGACGAGGGCTACCCATCGGCGGGAGTGGGCGGGGTCGCGTCGTTCTGCCTCGTCGAAGACCTTGGCGATCACCGCGGCGGCGTCTTCGATCACGCTGGCGGTGACCCACTTGGCCGTCGCTTTCGGTGCCGGCGGCGGGGCTTGGCCGGCTTTGGAGGCCAACACGTCGTCTGGCGAGCGAGCCACGGGAGCGAGGTCGTAGACAGCCCCGACCTCGGCGAGGCGCTTCCGGTTGCGTTTTTCGCCTTTCGACAAACGGCATTCGAGCTTGTTGGTCGCCTCTGCTGCTGCTTTGGCCGTGGCCGGGCGTAGGGCGTCGGGTCGCATGACGATGCCCTTGCCATCGGCGGAGATGACCAGCACCTCGGCGGGCACAGCCTCCGGGGCGGGCCGAGTGGCATAGAACTCCTCGACGTCAACCGCCGCGGTCCGGGTGAGGGTCTCGACCTGGCGTTTGGCGACATGGGTTCCGGTGGCCCGAAAGACAGCTTCGCTGGCCTCGTCGAAAGACCCTCGCGACGCCTCGATGGCTGCCAGTCGGCGCAGCCCGTGGCTATGGCGCTCGGCGGGCAGGTTGAGCGCCCCGTCGGCGGGATAGAGGTTGGCCTGCCCACGGTGGCGGTAAGCGATGCGGGTCACGTCGACCTCGCCGAATATCGTCTGCAACGGTCGGCGATGCCCGGCCTCGGCGGTGCCGTGGATCTCGCCGTTGGCGGCAACCACCCCGACGCGTGTCTCTCTCATGGCACGCAGGTCCATCTGGTCGGCGAACATTTGGCGCAGCAGCCGGCGACCCCGATCGTCGAGGCGTGATTCCAGCTCAGCATGCTCCAAGCCGACCGCTTCGTCGCCGCCCACCCAGTCGAGGAGCTCCTCGGTCAGGGCTCGAGAGGCGGCGAAGGGCTCGGTGGGGGAAGTCTCACCTGGCATCTTGGTTCTCCTGTCCGCGATGATTCGTCGCGGATTAGGAGGGTAGGCTGACCATGTGCCCGACAGGTGGACCGGCCCGACCGCTGCACAACGCCGAGCCCAGACCAAGATCGCCACAGCCCTAGCCGGCATCGGCATGTGCCTCCCCGGATCAGTCGCTACCCGCTCCTACCCCTGCGGGAAGCCCAACTGCGCCTGCCACGCCGATCCGCCACGTCTCCACGGCCCCTACATCCAATGGACCCGACAAGTCGGCGGCAAGACCGTCCACACCAACCTCAGCGAGCAACAGCTCGCCGATTACCAGCAGCTCTTCGACAACGCCCAACGCCTACGGGACCTAGTCGACCAACTCGAAAAACTCACCCTCCAAGCCATCCGCGCCGATCAAAACCCCCAGCGATGAACACACCCCGCCCGACCACCCCAGCGCTCGCAATGGCACCTCTACGAGAGCCGCACCCTATTCAATCCCAACCCCGTGAGCGAACCTGAGCGCCACCTGCTCGTCCTGGGCGGAGCTGGCGAAGCTGTGGAACGCCATGGGCTTCCCGGCGAGGAACTGCTCGGCGAACTCCGCCTCGGTGTACCTGGCGCCCCGGTAGGCGTCCTTGTCCCAGGGATCGAGCTTGGAGAGTCCCTGCATGGCGACACCGGCATGAAGGGAGCCCTCCTCCATCAGGGTCCGGTCTTGTTTGTCGCTCAGGCCCAGGCTCTTCTTCGACTTCTGCGCCTGCATCCAACTGGGGCTGTTGGCCGTGGCCGGGTTGATGTAGCTGTAGTCGGACGCGCTGAAGATGCGGATCGCCGCAATCTCGGGGCCAGTCAGACCCTTCTGCTGGGCCAGTTCGTTGCCCTCCTTGCTCGCCCCTGACTGCGCCGCCATCTTGCCGCCGTCCCCCAGGGCGTCGAGGGCGAACTTGGTGCCGGGCTTCTTGCCACTCTTGTTCCCTGCATGCTCGACGTTGGACATGTAGACGTCTTGGGCCTGCGACTTTGACAGCTCCGCCTGAGCAGCGGGAAGTTCATCGAGGAGCCGTAGGACGAGGGCCCGGCGCCCCAGGTCCTGGGGCGAGGTGCTCTTGGCATGCTCGTTGAACCACTTCGTGCAGAGGGTGTCGATGCGTTGCAGCAAGCGGGCCTTGTCCTTTGGGCGCGCTTTGTCGTAGTCGGAGAGGGCAACCTGGATGGAGGCGAACGTGGACCTGCCGAACAGACCCGGCTTCGACCTGCCAATCTGAGGCGCAAGGTCCGCCGGTCGCACGCTCAATCGCTGGACCGACAGCAACGGCGCGGGCTGGCCGGCCAGCAACCCGCTCACCGCCCGGTTGCCAGCCATTCGTTGAAGACTGAGCATCGAAGCCGTCCTCGACGGCTCCCCCGCCCCGATGGGCGCCTGGTGGGAGGGGGAATTCATCGCCTTCCGCCCTGGCGCAGGTTGCAGTGCCACCCGGGCCCCCTCCTGCAGACGCTCACCCTCCCGCTGACGCATCGCATCGTCCTCTCAGAGATTCTTCGACTTCAAGTATTGCACCATGGCGACAGGGCGCTCCCTCCAGGATTTTGGAACGGTGGGCGGGCGCGGCGAAGTGATTCTGGGACCGGACCGACTCTGGGCCTGCCTGGCTGCCCGGAGCGACCCCGCCGGCGGTGGCAGGCTGTAGCGATGCCGGACCCCGAGCAGCCCCGAGAGCAGGTACGGGGCCCCCTGTCGCCCATCGAGATGGCAACCGCCTCGGTCATGGCCGGAGTCACGGTGGCGCTGGTGGTGGCAGGCTGGTTCTTCCCCCACGCCAGTGCGCTGATCTCGCTGGCCGCCGTCCCGCTCGGGGTGGTGG